>NZ_CP133778.1:305714-611428 GCF_034347405.1 Pseudomonas sp. CCC3.1 | reverse complement strand
CACCGACGGTGGCAAAGCCCACCACCTTGCCCGTGTCGAGCCCTGCTGTTTGCGACGGGCTGAGCTGGTCGGCAATCAGGATGGCATTGTCCGGCAGCGCTTGAATCGTGTCCTCAACCCGCAGAATCAGCTTGAGCACGCGCTGGCCGACATCGGCCAGGTCTTGAGCCCTTTCAGCGAGGAACGTGTTGCCCATGTTTCGGAACAGTTTTTCGTTCACCTCAACCGCATCGGCCCACGAGAAGGCTGCACTTTTGCCCGATGCCAGCAACGCCTTCGCGTGCTCCAGCAGACTTGGGTCTTGCAGCAGTTCCCGGTGCGCACTGAAGATCTGCGCTTGCGGGCCCTGACTGAATTCGCGGCCCAGCGTGTCGAGCGCCTGGTCTGCCTCAAGCAAGGCACGTTGCAGTTGCGCCTGTTCAAACGACTCACCAGCCCCCTCTTGCGGGTAGTGCAGGGTTTGCTCGGCGATTTGCACCACCTGCCCAAACACAGCGCCGGATGACGCACAAATGCCGCGCAGCAACCTGTCATCCTCTGCGGGCGATTCAAGGGCCGCCACCGGCTCGGGCTCCACTCTGGCCAGCGCAACAGGCGTCACCGCCTCGCCGCAGCCCGCCAGCAACAAGTCTGACAACACGCTAATGGCCTGCTCGGCATCGGCACCTGTCGCACTGACGCGCACCACATCCCCGTGAGTGGTTTGCAGGGTCATGATGGCGACCAGCGACTTGGCGTTGATGCTTTGTTCGTGTTTGTGCAACCCGATGGTGGCGGTAAACGCCTTGGCTGCCTGCGCGAAAACCGCTGCCGGACGCGCATGCAAACCGTTGGGATTGGGCAGCGCAATGGCCGCCGAGAACAATGCCTCTCCCTGACTGACAACCTCCAGTGGCGCGGCCTGCGGCTCGGTGGCGCCCAGGCGCAATACTGGCTGGCCGCATTCGACCACACCGCTGCTGCCCGTTTCTGGGCTAAAGCTTTCGCCGCTCACCACCAACATCAACGTCAGCAAGCTACGAGCATGCTGGGCGATGTAATCGGCATCAAACTCGATCAACGCTTGCCCGGCCGCAACCTGCTGCCCCTCTTTAACCAGAGCGGTGAAACCCTGGCCGCCGAGGTTCACGGTGTCCAGGCCAATGTGCAGCAACACTTGCACACCAGTGGCGTGGGTGATGCTGACAGCATGGCCGGTGTGTTGCAGGTTGCTGATCACCCCGGCCAGCGGCGCGCACAGCACCTGCGACGTAGGGTCGATACACAGGCCATCGCCCATCAAGCGGCTGGAGAACACCGGATCAGGAACGTGATCCAGTGGCATCAGAACACCCGACAGCGGCGCCAGCAGTTCCAGTTGTGGGGATGTGACCATGTGACTTCACCTGCGGTTGATTCGGTTAAATGCCGATGGAGCGCGAGCCCCGACAGCGTCGCTTATTTCCACCAGTACTCGATTTGCACGCCAGCGTTCGAACCATGCCGCGCCGAGCCAAAGGCGCCGCTGTCAGACAGTGCCGAACCTGCGTCGAACTCATTGGCTGCACGTTGCGCCGCCGCGTTCCAGCTGGCGTAGGTGTAGTACAAACGAACCTCGGGGCGCGCCCAAAAGCTTGGGCCGTTGGGGGACCACGTCGGTGCGAAGGTAAATTTGCTCAACTTGCGCGTGCCATCGGCGGCCTTGACCTGATCATGACCCAACTCGGTCACCAGCTTGAACTGCTCGGTAATCGCATAGGTCGGTCGCACGCCCAGCGACAGCCACTCTTGGTTGCCACCGTCCGGGCGGAAGTCCTTTTGATACACGGCTTCGATCTGCCCACCAAAACGTGGCGTCACTTGCCAGTCAAAGAACTCGACCACCCGATAACGCTTGCTGCTGTTATCCAGTTGGGTATTGCCGGTGTAGCCCAGCCCCGTGCCGGAACCTTCGCCGTACTGCAGGGCGAGCTTGTTTTTACCGCCCAAAAAATCGCTTTGCACGTGCTGCGCCGTGATCGCCCAGCCGCTGTGGGCATCGGTGCGCTGCGGTTTTTCGAGGTAACTGAGGCCGAACTCTAGCTGACCGCCAGGGTTGGTGTTGAACCCCGCGACGTTGAAATCGTGACGCGTGACGTAGTCTTCTTGATACAGGCTGTCCTTGCGCGACAAGGCGTAGCTGTATTTCAAACCACCGATCAACACGTCTTCGATACCGGCACCCGTAGCGCTCTGGTTCCAGTAGTAGAAGTCGGAAATGTGAATATCGTTACGTTTGTAGTAACGCCGCCCGGCCCACACCGAACCGCCATTGAGGCTCGGCAGGTTGGACCATTGCGCGTACAACTGCGGCAAACGTGCCGAGCCGTTGTCGCCCTGAAAGGTCAGCTGGCGGTTGTATTGGTTGTACAGCGAGGCCATGCCGTCGACGCTGAGCACCGAGCCATCATCAAAGTTGTAGACGTCCTGGCGCAGTTCCAGCTCTGCATACTGTTCGCATTCGTTGCCCAAGCGATATTTGGACTCGGCACCAGGCAGTTTGAAGCACGATTGCTTGCCGCCTTCGAGCGAGTTGCCGATGCCGCTGCGCAGGTAACCCGCAAACTCCAGAGCGTTGGCTGAAAGCGGTGCCAACAGGCACACGCATGCGGTGAAAAGACTGCGGTTGAGTGTTGTGTTCATGAGCGACCTTTTTATTTTTATTGTGATGAAACCGATAAAGCCTCTGTAGGAGCGAGCTTGCCTCGCGATCTTTTAAAAGATCGCGAGGCAAGCTCGCTCCTACAGGGTTATTGCGTTGTCAGGTGCAGCGCGAACGACTCGTAAGGACGCAAGGTGATGCGCCGAGTGCGCTGCGGGCAGTCGTTGTAGTTGCTGATCAATAGCCGCTGCGTCATGCCTTCGGTGATCACGTCTTGCGGCAGTTCGATCTCGCACGGCGCGCCATAGAAGTTGTTGATCACCAGCAAACGCTCACCCGCGCCTTCACGCACATACGCCCACACCTGCGAATGTTCGGTCAACAACTGGCGGTACTCGCCGTCACTCAACAACGGCTCATTACGGCGCAAGGCAATCAGTTGGCGGTAGTGATGCAGCACGGAGTTTGGGTCGTTGCGCTGGTCTTCGACGTTGATGACTTCAGCATTTTGCGGGATGCCAATCCACGGTTCAGCGGTGCTGAAGCCCGCGTTCGGCTGGTGATCCCATTGCATCGGTGTGCGGCTGTTGTCCCGCGATTTCTGCATGATCGCGGCCATGCAATCGTCATGCGATACACCGGCTTCGCGCTTGAGGCGATAGATGTTCAAGGTTTCGACGTCGCGGTACTGCTCGATGCGATCGAAACCGGGGTTGGTCATGCCGATTTCTTCGCCCTGGTACACATACGGCGTGCCTTGCAGGCAATGCAATGCCGTGGCGAGCATCTTGGCCGAGACCACGTGAAACTCACCGTCATCGCCAAACCGCGACACGGCGCGTGGCTGGTCATGGTTGCACCAGAACAAGGCGTTCCAGCCGCCGCCAGCCTGCATGCCCACTTGCCAGTCCGAGAGGATGCGCTTGAGTTCCAGGAAGTCGAAGTCGGCGCGCACCCACTTCTGCATGTTCGGGTAATCAACTTTCAGGTGATGGAAGTTGAAAGTCATGGACAGTTCTTGGCTCTCGGGACGCGAGTAGCGAATGCAGTGCTCAAGGCGGGTGGATGACATTTCACCCACGCTGACTAGATCGTGCCCAGCGAAGACTTCGCGGTGCATCTCTTGCAGGTACTCGTGCACGTTAGGGCCGTCGGTGTAGAAACGCCGACCATCGGTGTTGTCTTCCGGGAAGTGTGCGGGTTTGGAGATCAGGTTGATCACGTCCAGACGGAAACCGCCCACACCCTTGTCACGCCAAAAGCCCATCAGTTTGTAGACTTCGGCGCGGACCTTGGGGTTGTCCCAATTCAAGTCGGCTTGGGTGTGGTCAAACAGGTGCAAGTAGTACTGGCCGGTTTGCGCCTCGTATTCCCAAGCCGAACCGCCAAACTTGGACTCCCAGTTGTTCGGCTGATCGCGCCAGATATAAAAGTCGCGATACGGGTTGTCGAGGCTGCTGCGCGCTTGCTGGAACCATTCGTGTTCAATGGAGGTGTGATTGACCACGATGTCGAGCATCAGCTTGATCCCGCGCGCGTTGGCTTCGCTGATCAACAATTCGCAGTCGGCCATGCGGCCGTAGCTCGGATCGATGGCGTAGTAATCGCTGATGTCATAGCCATTGTCGCGCTGCGGCGAGCGCAGAAACGGCGTCAGCCACAGGTAATCAACGCCCAGCCATTGCAGGTAATCGAGCTTGTCGACCACGCCCAGCAAATCACCCGTGGCGTTGCCTGCGTGGCTGTAAAAACTTTTTGGGTAGATCTGATAGATCACCGAACGCTGCCAGTCTTGCATGGGGGCTCCTTGCATAATCTTTGTTAAAGGGGCCGCTTCGCAGCCCATCGCAGCCTTCGGCAGCGACTACAGAACGAGGGTCAGGCGACGCGATAGCCGGGGCGGATGATTTTCAGGCTCAGCGCGCACGTCAGGACAAAGGGCACGACCAGCGCAACCAGCATGCCGATCACGAACATCGGGATGTACTGCGGAATAATCGAGATAAAACCCGGCAAGCCGCCGACCCCGATGGCCGAGGCCTGGACCTTGTTCAGCGACAGAAAAATGCTGCCCAGCGCCGAGCCGATCAAAGCGGCGTAGAACGGGAATTTGTAGCGCAGGTTGATCCCGAACATCGCGGGTTCAGTGATGCCGAAATACGCGGACACCGCCGAGGTCGACGCCATGCTGCGTTCGCGCACGTTGCGGCTCATGTAGAACACGCCAAGCGCCGCGCTGCCCTGGGCAATATTGGACATGACAATCATGGGCCAGATAAACGTACCGCCGTGCGTCGAGATCAGTTGCAAGTCAACGGCAAGGAACATGTGGTGCATCCCGGTGATCACCAGCGGTGCGTACAGCAGGCCAAAAATCATCCCGCCGAGTACCGGCGCCAGGTCAAACAGCATGACCACGCCTTCGGTGATCAAAATGCCCAGGTGGCGAGTCACCGGGCCAATGATGGCCAGCGCCAGCACCCCGGTAATGACGATGGTGGTGATGGGCACCACCAGCAATTGAATGGCATTCGGTACGCGTGCGCGCAGCCACTTCTCGATCACGCTCATGACGTAGGCCGCCATCAGAATCGGCAAGATTTGCCCTTGGTAGCCAACCTTCTCAATCTGGAACAGCCCCAGGATATTGAAGTACGGCAGGCTTTGACCATCGAGCCCGGCCACCGCCTTGCCGTAGTTCCAGGCATTGAGCAGATCCGGGTGAACCAGCATCAGGCCCAGCACGATGCCGAGAATCTCGCTGCCGCCAAAACGCTTGGCCGCCGACCAGCCCACCAGCGCGGGCAAGAACACAAACGAGGTGTTGGCCATCAGGTTGATCAGGCTCCACACGCCGTCCAGTGACGGGTAAGCATCGAGCAGGGTTTTGTCGGCGATGAACATGCCCTTGGCGCCGAGCAGGTTGTTAACCCCCATCAGCAGGCCGGCAATGATCAGCGCGGGCAGAATGGGCATGAACACATCGGAGAACACCCGCACCAGACGCTGCAGGGCGTTGGCCTTGTCGGCGCCCTTTTGCTTGACGTCAGCAATGGTGGCGGCGGCGAGACCGGTTTGTTCACGCAAGGCGGCGTAAACCTTCTCGACTTCGCCTGGTCCGATCACCACTTGGTACAGGCCACCGGTAAAGAAGGAACCTTTGACCAGGTCAATCTGATTGAGGGTCGCGCTGTCTACCAGGCTGGGGTCTTTGAGCGACAGACGCAGACGCGTGACGCAATGCGCGGCCTGTTCCAGGTTGTCGGCGCCACCGAGGCTGTGCAGTAACTCGCTGGCAATCTTCGAATAATCGTGGCTCATGCGTTGTCTTCCGCGCGAAATTTTTATTATGGAGCGTCGTTTTGGCAGCACGCCGAAGCGAAAAATACTCGTCTGTACGAGTTAAAGCAACAACTGGTATAGACGAGTCATCAATTATTTTTAGAGCCTCTGCTTTACTGTGCAGTGACAGGTGATTAAAGCAATCAGCTGCCTCCAGAAAGCACGCGTGAAAAATCCTGATGCACCGGCTTTACGCCGGGGCTTGCGCTGCCTACCCCCTGCCCTTAAGGTTCGGGCCCTGAACACCCAACGGCAAAGACCCATCGTCATGACTAAATACAGCCAGATCTACACCGATCTGCTTGCGAGCATCACCACTGAGCGTCTGGCGCGCGGGGCGCGCTTGCCGTCTGAAACCGAGTTAATGACCCGCTACGAGGCCAGCCGCGGCACGGTGCGCAAGGCGATTGAGCAGCTTCAGGAACGCGGCTTTGCGCAGAAAATCCATGGCAAAGGCACTTTTGTATTGTCATCCAGCCCGATTGAGTTTCAGTTGGGCGGCATCGTCAGTTTTCAGGAAACCTACCCAAGCCTGGGCAGTGACGTGAGCACCGACGTAGTCGAGTTCACTCACTTTGCGCTGGAAGGCGCGCTGTGCGAAAAGATCGACGCCCAAGCGGGTAGCCTGATTACCCGCATCAAACGGGTACGGCGGATTGACGGAAAGCGGGTGATTTTAGACATCAACTGCTTCGTCAGCGAGCTGATTCCGGGCCTGGATCAAGAGATTGCCCAGCACTCGATTTATGCGCATATCGAGCAAACCCTGAACCTGCAGATCAGCTACGCGCAACGCACCATCGAAGCGGTGCCGCGCAGCAAGGACGATCAATTGCATCTGGATCTGGATGGGCAAAGCCATGTGATTGTGGTGAGCAACCAGACGTTTTTGCAGGACGGTCGGCAGTTTGAGTACACCGAATCTCGGCACACGCTGGACAAGTTCTACTTTTCGGACATTGCCAGACGCTAAACGCAGTGTAGGAGCGAGCTTGCCTCGCGATCTTTTAAACAGTCAAAAGATCGCGAGGCAAGCTCGCTCCTACCGGTTTTATTTAAGCGCTATCAGTGCTTGAACATCACATGCCGAACCGTGGTGTAGTCCTCAAGCCCGTACATCGACATGTCTTTGCCATACCCCGACAGCTTGGCGCCGCCATGGGGCATTTCGCTGACCAGCATGAAGTGCGTGTTAACCCAGGTGCAGCCGTATTGCAGGCGCGCAGCCAGGCGATGGGCGCGCCCGACATCATGGGTCCAGACCGAAGACGCCAGACCGTAGTCGGAGTCGTTGGCCCACGACAGCGCCTGAGCTTCGTCGTCGAACTCGGTGACGGTGACCACCGGGCCAAATATTTCGCGGCGCACCACTTCGTCGTCTTGACGCGCACCCGCAAGCACGGTCGGTTCAAAGAAGAAACCCGGCCCCGCAACCCGCTGGCCACCGGTCACGACTTCGATGTGTGACTGTTCGCGGGCGCGCTGCACAAAGCCTTCAACCCGCTCCAGATGCTGCAAGGTAATCAACGGACCTAGTTCGGTTTCTGGGTCGTCCTGCAGGCCGTAACGAATGCTCGACACTGCTTGCGCGAGCTTTCTCACAAACTCGGGGTAGATGCCTTTCTGCACATAGAGACGGCAAGCGGCAGTGCAATCCTGACCCGCGTTGTAGAAGCCAAAGGTGCGCACGCCTTCGACAGCAGCGTCGATATCGGCATCATCGAACACGATCACCGGCGCTTTGCCGCCCAGCTCCATGTGCATGCGTTTCACGCTGTCGGCGGTGCCCGCGATAATCTGGCTGCCGGTGGCGATAGAGCCAGTCAGCGACACCATGCGGACTTTGGGGTGGCTGGTCAGGGGCTTGCCGACATTCGGGCCGCGCCCGAAGACCACGTTAACGACACCCGCCGGGAAGATTTCCGCCATCAATTGCGCCAGTTTCAACGTACTCAACGGCGTTTGTTCAGACGGCTTGATGACCACGGTATTGCCGGCTGCCAGCGCCGGAGCGAGTTTCCAGGCGGCCATCATCAGCGGGTAGTTCCAAGGGGCAATGGACGCGACGACACCGACCGGGTCGCGGCGGATCATCGAGGTATGGCCCGCCAGGTATTCACCCGCAGCACTGCCTTGCAGGCAACGGCTGGCCCCAGCGAAAAAGCGGAAAACGTCGGCAACCCCCGGCAGCTCGTCGTTCAGTGCAGCGGTGTAGGGTTTGCCGCAGTTGTCGGATTCAATACGCGCCAGCTCCGGGGCATGGGCGTCGATGGCGTCGGCCAGTTTCAGCAATAGCTGCGAGCGGTCCTTGGGCGTGGTCTGCGACCAGGCTTCGAACGCTGCATCTGCCGCGCAAACAGCAGCATCGACTTGAGCCAGGCTGGCCTCGGGAATGTCTACCAACGTGGCGCCCAGAGACGGATTGAGCACCGACAGCGTTTCGCCTTCACCGGCGATGAGTTGACCATTGATCAGCAGGCACGTTTGCATGGGTTCTCCTGTGGGCGGGGTTGGCCGCCGCCCTGAAAAAAGTCGCAACGGCCCCGCATGCGCATCAATCAATGCGCACGGGGGGTGTTACAGGGGATTGGACGTTGAGGTCAGAGTGCGGCTTCAGGCACTGCGGTGCTGAACAGCCGGGTACGGAAGGCCAGGTACACCAGCCCCAGCAACACCCAGCAGCAACCGAGAATCAGCGCGTCCGAGTCGAGGCTGATCAGCATCCAGCCGGAGGTGAAGGCACCCGCCAGCGGGAATAGCACGCCGCGCAGCACACCGGCTTTATCGCCGAGCGTGCGATCGAAGGTCAGTTTCAGCGCGCACAGGTTGACGGCCGTAAAGGCCAGGAAGGCGCCGAAATTAACCAGCGAGGTCGCAGTGGCGATGGTCAAGCCAAACCCGACGAAGCCAAAAGCACCGGACAGCACGATGTTGAACACCGGGGTTTTGTAGCGTGGGTTGAGCACGCCAAACAGCTTCTGCGGCAGTTGGTTATCACGGCCCAAGGCATACAGCAGGCGACCGACACTGGCCTGGAACGACAGACCGGCAGCGAAGTGAGCAATGATGATGCCGGTCAGCACCACGCCGAAGAACAGGTCGCCACCGATGGTCTTGGCGATTTCGAACGCGGCGCCGTCGATGTTCTCGAACACGCCAATCGGGTGCGCCAGGTACATGAAGTAGGACGAGCCGATGTACAGGCTGCCGCCGATCAATGCCACCAGCAAAATGGCCCGTGGAATGGTGCGCTCAGGCTCGACGGTTTCTTCACTCAAGGTCGACAGGGCATCGAAGCCAAGGAACGAATAAGCAGCGATGGCAGCACCGGCCATGGTGGCCGAGAACGGCACGTCAGCATTGAAGAACGGTTTAACAGACAGCAAACCGCCTGGGCCGTTGATCGCAGTAACGTAGTGCCAGCACAAGGCGATGAACACCGTAATGATCGTCAACTGGATCAGCATCAGAATGATGTTGAAACGGTTGGCAACCTGAATCCCGAGAATGTTGAGCAAGGACGTGGACACGATAAAGCCGGTGATCCAGCACCACTGCGGCACATCAGGAAACGCCAGGCTCAGGTAGCTCGCCCCCAGCAGCCAGATCAGCATCGGGATAAAGAAGTAATCGAGCAGCGCCGCCCAACCGACCATGAAGCCAATGTTGGGGTTAAGCATTTTGCGGGTGTAGGTGTAGGCCGAACCGGCAGCGGGGAAAACCCGAACCAGTCGCCCGTAGCTCAAAGCCGTGAAGATCACGCCGATGGACGCCACGACATACGACAATGCCACGGTGTTCTGGCTGGCCTGGGCAATCACACCATAGGTGCCGAACACGATCAGCGGGGCAATAAACGCCAGACCGAACAGCAGCACGGAAACCGGCCCGAGGGTACGACGCAGGTGCGGAGTAGAGATCGATGCGCTCATGACGATGCCCTCAAGCTGAGTAGTGGTAGGCGGCACGGATCACATCGAGGTAGCTCTCGACGGTCATGTCTTTGGTGTTGCTCGCATCGGAAATATTGCTCTTGGACTTCTGCGCGATGGTCAGGAAGTCTTCTTCGCGAACCCCGGCCACGTCAGCGAAACGCGGGATCCCCAACTCGCGGTTCATGCGGAACAACTGTTCCACGGCGGCTTGGGCTGCGTCGGCGGCGCTCAGGTGTGGGTCGATGCCCAGGGCGTAAGCGACATCGGCGTGGCGGCGCAGGTCTGCGTCGCGGTTATGGCTGAAGACGAACGGCAGGAAGATCGCGTTGCCGACCCCATGCGGGGTGTCGTACATGCCGCCAATGGCTTCGGAAATACAGTGCACGCTGGCGATGTCGGCATTGCCGAAGGCCATGCCGGCAATCAGGCTGGCAATCAGCATCTGCTCGCGGGCGTCACTGTTTTGCGGGTCTTGTACGGCGGGCTTGAGGTTGTGCGCGATCAAGCGGATGGCATGCAGGGCCAAACCGTCGCTGATCGGGTTGGCGGGCTTGCCGGTGTAGGCTTCGATGGCGTGCGTCAGGGCGTCCATCCCGGTCGCGGCGGCGATGTGCGGCGGCAACGTCGCGGTGATGTCCGAGTCGAGCAACGCCAGGACCGGGCCGATGCGGTAGTCGAGCAGGCTCATCTTGAATTGACGGCGGGTGTCGGTGATCACCGAAAAGAACGTCACCTCGCTGCCGGTGCCTGCTGTGGTCGGGATCGCCACAATCGGCAGCACCGGGCCTTTAAGGGTAAAAGCGCCTTCGTAGTCTTCAACCTTGCCGTCATGGGTCAGCAGCACGCTGATCGCCTTGGCCGCATCCATCGCGCTGCCACCCCCCACCGCCAGCACGCCGTCGATACCTTTGCCGCGATACTGTTCGGCGGCGCGGTTGACGTCTTCGCTGCGCGGGTTGGGCTTAACGTCGGCGATCTCGTCAAAGCGAACACCGGCCTGTTCCAGGCTGGTATAGATGCTGTCGAGCAAACCGGCGTTCTTGACACCCGGATCGGTGACCAGCAGCACATGGCGCAAGCCGAGACCGACTATATGCTCGCCGGTACGCTGGCGCAGGCCAGGCTCCATGACGATTTTGGTGGGTAGTAGAAACTGGAATTGCATGGGGAAGTTCCTCTCGCTCTGTGGCGCTCTTGCAATGTTGTCGTTATGGCAGACGAGTCAGAGAACCGCGGGAGCGGTTGTTTTTCGTTTTTATTGTTGAGGATGCCGCGTGGCGGTATGGGTCGAAACACTAAGTTACGGGTAGCGGATCAACAAATACTTAAAACTCAAGGGAGCATTCGATTAAATCGAATGCTGCAAAAAAAGCGTGGGGGATTTGTTGACGCGGGGCTCGACAGCACCCGTAGCAGTTGCCGAGCTCCGCGAGGCTACGTCCGGCGGCGTAGCCTTCGTAAATAGGCTCTCGAGATTTTTCAGTTAGATAGGGTTCTCAGGATTTACGATCGCTTCGCAATCGGACGTAGCCTCGCGGAGCTCGGCAACTGCTACGGCTATGGTACCGATTACAAATGCTGGCCATGCCGGGCCATGATGTGGCGCACCACGCTGTAGTCCTGCAACGAATCGCTGGATAGGTCTTTGCCGTAGCCCGAGCGTTTAAGGCCGCCGTGGGGCATTTCGCTGACCAGCATGAAGTGGCTGTTGATCCAGGTGCAGCCGTACTGCAAGCGCGCTGCCACTTGCATGGCTTTGTCCAGGTTCTGGGTCCAGACCGAAGAGGCCAGGCCGTATTCGGAGTCGTTGGCCCAGTCCACCGCCTGTGCGAGCTCGTCGAAACGGGTCACGGTGACGACGGGCCCAAAGACTTCACGCTGAACGATTTCATCATTGGGTTTGCAGCCCGCCAGCAGCGTCGGCTGGTAGTAGAAGCCTGCTCCCGGATGCGCGGCGGCCCCAGTGACGCATTCGATGTGGGGTTGGCCGAGCGCACGCTCGACGAAACTGGACACACGGTCACGCTGGCGCGTGCTGATCAGGGGGCCAATTTCGTTGTCGGCATCGCGTTTGCCCGCAAACCGAATACTGCCGACGGCAGCCCCCAGCTCGGCCACCAATCGTTCATAAATACCGGACTGCGCATAAACCCGGCAGGCCGAGGTGCAATCCTGGCCCGCGTTGTAATAGCCATAGGCGCGCACGCCTTCAACCACTGCCTCAATGTCGGCGTCGTTGCAGACGATCACCGGCGCCTTGCCGCCGAGTTCGAGGTGGGTACGCTTGAGGGTTTTGGCCGCAGTCGAGAGGATTTTCTGCCCGGTGACGATGTCGCCGGTCAGTGAAACCATGCGCACTTTGGGGTGGCTGACCAAATTGCTGCCAACGTTTTCACCGCCGCCACAAATGATGTTAATCACCCCGCGCGGCAGGATTTCAGCCAGTGCGGGCGCCAGCGCCAGGATTGACAGCGGCGTGTGCTCGGAAGGCTTGAACACCAAGGTGTTGCCAGCCGCCAGCGCGGGAGCGATTTTCCAGGCGGCCATCATGATCGGGTAGTTCCACGGAGCAATCGAAGCCACCACGCCAATCGGATCGCGACGCACCATGCTGGTGTATCCGGGCATGTATTCCCCGCTGAGCTGGCCGGTCTGGCAGCGCACGGCGCCCGCAAAAAAGCGGAACACATCCACGGTTGCGCTCAAATCGTCCTTGCGGGCCAAGTGCAAAGGCTTGCCGCAGTTCAGCGATTCGAGACGGGCCAGATAATCGGCGTTTTTTTCAATCGTGCTGGCGATTTCCAGCAACAGGTTCGAGCGTTGTTGCGGCGTAGTACGCGCCCAACTGGAAAACGCCCGATGCGCGGCGAGGATCGCAGCCTCGGTCTGCTCGGCGCTGGCTTCGGCGATATGAGCCAGCACTTCACCGGTCGCGGGGTTGACGATGGGTTCGACAACGCCTTGGCCGGCGACTAATTCACCATCGATCAATAGGGCGGTGAACAACGGGGTCTGCGCGGCTGGCATTGAGCGGATTCTCTTTTCTGGTGGCCCGGGTGCTGCCCGACCGTCTTATCGAGGTCACAAGATTAGTCTTTGCGGGTCGCGACCGACAAACACTAAATACTAAATAGCCGGTTTGCGCCCGCCGTGCGGCTGCTCGCGTGCGACCGTCAAAAACGGGTCTACCAACGCCGGACGCGCCGTACCACGGCGCCAGGCCAATCCCACGTCGAGCGTCTGATTAAGGTCGGCAATGGGCCGGGCTTCGATAATGTCGCCTTCCAACGACCACGGGCGGTACGTCATGTCGGGCTGAATCGACACACCCAGCCCCGCCGCAACCAGGCTGCGCACCGCTTCGGTCGACGCCGTGCGCAAGGTGATACTCGGTTGTAGACCGGCCTGAGCCCACAAACGCTGGGCATTGCTGTCCATTTCATCGACATTCAGCTGAATCAGCGACTCCTTGGCCACATCGGCCAGGTTGATGCTGTCGAGCTCCAGCAGCGGATGCTGAGCCGGCAGCCACAGCCGATGGGGCGAATGCGTCAACACTTCGGACTGCAAAGCGTGGCGGTCTTCGAGGTTGGAGAGAATCAACACCCCGACATCAATCTCGCCGCTGACCAGCAAGTGCTCGATGTACGGCCGCTCGTCTTCCATCACCCGGAGTTCAACATTAGGGTAAGCGCGCTGAAAACGGGTGAGCAAATCCGCGAGGTAATAGCCGGCCACCAGACTGGTTACGCCGACGATCAACTGCCCGGCCACTTGGTCGGTGCTTTGCTGCAAGCTGCGTTTAGCGTTATCGACGGTTGCCAGAATCAAGTGCGCCTGGCGCAAGAATTGGTGGCCTTGGTGAGTCAGGGTCATGCCCTTGGCGTGGCGATTGAACAGACTGACGGCGATTTCCTGTTCCAGTTGCTGGATGGCCAAGGTCAACGTTGATTGCGAAATGTACACCGCTTGGGCCGCGGCCGAGATCGAGCCGGTTTCGGCCACAGCAATGAAATGGCGGATCTGACGCAACGTCATCATGAGAACACCACCCAGCGGACTGATTTTTAGAAGCTGGCGAGTGTATATCTTTTTTATCGATAGCCCGGAAGAAACCTCGACCCGGCTTTACTGACAGTTACCCTTCTTCACATTTGGTTACGACAGGCGCAGGTATAGATCGCAGTATCATCCCGACACCTGATCACCGAGAGCGTTAGTCATGCCCACTGCTGCCTCCAAACGCTGGCTGATACTGATCGCCGTGATGCTGGCCTTTGTGCCCATCGTGATCGACATGACCATCCTGCATATTGCCGTGCCTTCATTGACACTCGCGCTGGGTGCGTCAGGGACCGAGGTCCTGTGGATTATTGATATTTACCCGTTGCTGATGGCTGGCTTGCTGGTGCCGATGGGCACACTGGCGGACCGCGTGGGCCATCGACGCATCCTGCTGTATGGCCTGAGCGTGTTTTGGGTGGCCTCGTTACTCGCGGCTTTCGCGCCGACCCCGGGCATGCTGATCGGTGCACGGGTGCTGCTGGCGCTGGGCGGGTCGATGATCATGCCCTGTGTGCTGGGCATTATTCGCCGCACCTTCGAGGACGAAAAGGAGCGCGCATTGGCCCTCGGTCTATGGGGCACGGTCGGCGCTGCGGGCGCTGCAGTGGGCCCGCTGATCGGTGGCGCGCTGCTTGAGCACTTCTGGTGGGGCTCGGTGTTTCTGATCAACGTGCCGATCATGGCAGTGGTTATCCCGGTGGCGTTCGTGCTGTTGCCGCGCGTAGAAATCACCACACCCGGCAAGTGGGCAATCGGCCAGGCGCTGACCCTCATCGCTGGCATTATCAGCGTGGTGTACGCCCTGAAAGCGGGTATCGGTGCCACGCAACCTTTGCTGCTCACCACACTGGTGCTGATGGCAGGGCTAGGGCTGCTGGCGCTGTTCGCCCGTCAGCAACTGCGCTCTGCCACACCGATGCTGGATCTGTCGCTGTTCGCCCACCCGGCGCTGCTGGCCGGGATGATCATGGCCCTGGTGACCATCGGCGCGCTGGCTGGCGTGGAGTTAACCCTGGCGATGGAACTGCAATACGTGCTCGACAAAACGCCGCTACAGGCCGGGATATTCCTGATTCCCATCATGGCCGCCGCAGCGCTCGGCGGCCCGGTAGCAGGCTATCTGTCCAACCGCTTCGGCCTGCGCTGGGTCTCCAGCCTGTCACTGGCCATTTCTGCCGGTTCGCTGGGTTTTCTGGCCTTTGCCGATTTACGTGCAGCCGTCATTGCTGTGCCGGCCATGCTGGCGGTGCTGGGGCTGGCATTGAGTATTGGGCTCACGGCGTCGTCCATTGCCATCATGGGCTCGGTAGAGGCAAGCAAGGGCGGAGCGGCAGGTTCGTTGGAAGCGACGGCTTACGAGCTGGGAACAGGCTTGGGAATCACCTTCTTCGGGGTGTTCATGTCCAGCGTATTTGGACACACCCTCTCGCTACCCAGCGGGCTGGCGCAGCCCCTTGCCGAGCGGGCAGCAAGATCGATAGGAGACAGTTACGTGGTTGCCAGTGAGCTACCCGCCGAGCAGGCCAGTGCATTGATTGCAGCTGCCAAGGCAGCGTTTTCGAGCACCCACTCGGTGTTGCTCACGACCTCGGCCGTGGTGATCGCTCTATTGGCATGGGGGGTATTTGTTCTTTTCAGCCGCCAACAGCAGTAAGCACATGAATGCCGGGCACCACCGTCACTGCAAGGTTTCGGTGGTTAAAGTGGTGCACGGCAACCCATGAGCGTGCTGCGGGGTCAGTTTTTGGCGGCAGCTGGTTTTGGAGCGCCAACGGTTTTGCGCTCGCCGGTTGCGGACACTTCGTACACGTTCATGACCCACGTGTCAGCAATGACGGTTTCAACCACGTAACTCTTCTTGGCTTGCGGCGTGAATTGCTGCGCGACAGGCTGCTCCTTGTCGAACGGCGTAGGCATTGGGATGCCGTTGAAGGTGAACTGTTTGGCCTTGACCGTCCCTTCCACGTTCACCACTTTGTCTGCATCGACCAGCTTGCTGATGCTGTCAGTGCCACCGGCGATTCTCTTCAGATAGGCCGGTATGCGTTTGAAGTAAGCCGTGTCATAAACACGATCACCCGCGTCATCTAATCGCCCATCGGAATACCCGTACATGTAACTGACAGGGTGATCACCTTCTCCGCCGATGGTACGGAAAGTCACGCTGGCTTGATGGTCATTCATGACCAGTGGAACGACCGGTGCTGAAGTGAGATCACCCGCCTTGCGGCTACTGCAACCGGTTACCACTAGGGCGAGCGTGATTGCTAACGGAAATGCCAAATAAGTTTTCATTCGATCCTTGAACAGTCTAAGAGAAGGACCGTATGGAACCATTTGTTGAACGAAAGTTCCCTATACGATGTCGGCGCATCACACTCTACCCGCGTCAAACCCCAAGGAAGAACGCCATGTGCACGAAGGGCCTGTTGCTGAGTTTTTGCGCTGTGTTACTGGTTGGCTGCACGGGAAGGGGCTTTCAACCGCCGGCTCCGGATTACACAAAATGGTACAAGGAGGGCGTATCGCAGACCGGGATAATTGCTGCGATGCGTGCGTGCGGATATACCAATGTTGATGGCGCAGGAGACAGGTCGCCAATCGATGTGAGGTTAATGAATTTCTATTGCATGAAAGACGCAGGGTTCAAGCGCCGGGATAATATCGACCTGTGCAAGCTAGGCCGCATTGGCGAATCACCGGTGTGCGAAGGCCGCCGGTAATGATCATGCTGTCCGAGTCATACCATCAGGGAAGACACCATGTTTACCAGAAACCTGCTGTTGAGTTTTTGCGCTGTGCTGCTGATCAGCTGCACGGGTAGAGGCTTTCAACCGCCGCCGCCGGACTTCACCCTTTGGCAAAAGAGCGGGGTCTCGGTCGAGGGTGTCAAGAGTGCCATGCTCGCGTGCGGATACCCCAATGTCGCGGGCATAGGCAACGGCTCAATCGACGCGGAATTGGAGCATTTCTATTGCATGAGAGATGCAGGCTTTAAGCGCAAGGACAATATGGACCTGTGCAAGCAAGGTCGCGTCGGCGAATCCCCAGTGTGCGAAGGACGCTAACACGCCCCAAGTCCCTCTAGGCTCTGTACGAAATGTATCTGCGCTCGATTATGCAGCGTTGAAAACAGGCTCGAAATGCTCATTTACAACCCGTAGACTCCGCTTTCTCGCCTGTTTTCGCCTTGCCTAACCTTCGCTCGAAAACATTTCGTACAGAGCCTAAGGCTCAGCCGTTTGCCAGCGAGGAAAAATCACATGTGAAGCGGTGATGGCTAAAAGTGCACCACCGGTGCTGTAGAGCATCCGTAACACTACCAAATCTAGCTCCGATTCTCCTGACTGGCCAACCTGCGCGACCAAGCCGCATGACTGCCGAAGCCATTCAGGACGCTTCGATGGCGTCCAAAAAGGCGCTCATCGAGCGAGCCCTGGGTACCGAGTCGAGCAATCAGCGCAACGGTAAAAGCAGTAAGAGCGTGTTGAAACTCCCTTTGGCTGACTCGATTCAGCGACACGCTCAAAGGAGCGATGGCCTCACAGGCTGGCGGGTAAATTATTTCTAAAACAGAACACTAGGACCGCGGATTTCGATAAACAAGAATATCGTCCCTGGTGATTACCATATGCTTTTCAAGAAGTTCAATAATACAAGCGTGGTCACTTTCTGTTGCATTAAATATCCTGATGTGATTGTAAACAAATAGGGACGTACTCCAGTAACCCACAACTACGTTCCCAGCATCTCTCAAGTACCATTCATAAAAAGATCCATCGACGGTCAAACCTCTTGTTTCGGCATACAATTCCAATATCTTTTTGTAACTATAGGAGTTATCTCTGACGACTTCTCCGAAGGTATCTTTGTCGGGATCCTTGGTGGGATTCTTGAATTTTTTATCTTTATCAATTCTGTAATCTATGTATTTTCGAGGATCTTCAGCCATGGTATTTATTCCTTATAGGTATGTAGTGACTCATCAATAAGGTAGTTGCTATCAACATGAAAAACCAGCGACAGGAAAAGCTCTTGGTTTTTGATTTTATATATATTTAACAATATATTGCGTATTTTCAGTTATGAATTTTCAGTTTTTGATACTGTGCTTTAAGAATTTTCCTATGCCATTGAAAGTATATCTGGACGAAATAAATCAGTATTAGCTTGGCGTGCCGGTGCGCATTTGCCTCCGGCTGCAATGGCTTGGTTAGATCTGGCCAAAGAGCTGAGATAGTGCAACGTCTTTTGCTTGAATGACGATGCAGGGTATCGATCTCAGAGGGTGCCTGCCGAGTCCGTTCTCAATCTGTGTTACGTCGTTACTACGCCACATAAACACGGTGCTTGGCGATGCACAAAGCGGCCAGAATTTGCCAGATTCAAAAAGCCAAAAGCCCGCAATTACGCGGGCTTTTGGTTATAGCGAAGAGGGGATTATTCCCACTCAATCGTCGCTGGCGGCTTGCTCGACACGTCGTATGTCACGCGTGAGATGCCTTCGATTTCGTTGATGATGCGACCGCTCACGGTTTCGAGCAGTTCGTAAGGCAGGTGCGCCCAACGTGCAGTCATGAAGTCGATGGTTTCTACAGCACGCAAGGCCACAACCCACGCGTAACGACGACCGTCGCCTACCACGCCAACCGATTTAACCGGCTGGAACACCACGAATGCCTGGCTGACTTTGTGATACCAGTCGGCCTTGCGCAGTTCTTCGATGAAGATGTGGTCAGCACGACGCAGCAGGTCGGCGTATTCCTTTTTCACTTCACCCAGGATGCGCACGCCCAGACCCGGGCCCGGGAACGGGTGACGGTAGACCATGTCGTACGGCAGGCCGAGTTCCAGGCCCAGACGGCGGACTTCGTCCTTGAACAGCTCGCGCAGGGGTTCAACCAGCTTGAGGTTCATTTCTTCCGGCAAGCCACCCACGTTGTGGTGCGACTTGATAACGTGAGCCTTGCCGCTTTTGGCGCCAGCCGACTCGATCACGTCCGGGTAGATGGTGCCCTGCGCCAGGTACTTGATGTTTTCCAGCTTGCAGGATTCGGCATCGAATACGTCGATGAAGGTGCGGCCGATGATCTTGCGCTTTTTCTCTGGGTCGCTTTCGCCAGCCAGGTTGTTCAGGAACTGATCGGCAGCGTTGGCGCGGATCACTTTGACGCCCATGTTCTCAGCGAACATGGCCATCACTTGCTCGCCTTCGTGCAGGCGCAGCAGGCCGTTGTCTACGAATACGCAGGTCAACTGGTCGCCGATGGCCTTGTGCAACAAAGCCGCCACTACCGAGGAGTCAACGCCGCCGGACAAGCCCAGCAGTACGTTGTCGGTGCCGACTTGGGCGCGGATGTTGGCGATTGCGTCTTCAGCGATTTTCGACGGAGTCCACAGAGCTTCGCAGCCGCAGATGTCGAGGATGAAGCGCGACAGGATGCGGCCGCCCTGCTTGGTGTGGGTCACTTCAGGGTGGAACTGCACGCCGTAGTAGCCGCGCTCGTCGTTGAACATGCCGGCAATCGGGCAGCTCGGGGTGCTGGCCAGGATGTGGAAATCGGATGGCATTTTGGTGACTTTGTCACCGTGGCTCATCCACACGTCCAGACCGAACAGACCGTCTGCGTCGATGTGATCTTCGATGCCGTCGAGCAGGCGGCTTTTGCCGACTACGTCTACGCGGGCATAACCGAATTCACGCAGCTCGGAACCTTCAACCTTGCCACCCAGTTGCTCAGCCATGGTCTGCATGCCGTAGCAGATACCGAAAACCGGTACGCCGAGGTCAAATACAGCTTGTGGCGCACGCGGGCTGTTGGCTTCGTGTACGGACTCAGGGCCACCGGCAAGGATGATGCCTTTAGGGGCAAATTCGCGGATCGCTGCGTCGTCCATGTCGAACGGGTGCAGTTCGCAGTAAACGCCGATTTCGCGAACGCGACGGGCGATCAGCTGGGTGTACTGAGAACCGAAGTCCAGGATCAGAATGCGGTGGGCGTGAATGTCGAGGGCCATGACAAAATCTCGATAAATTTCAGAAACGACACGGGGCTGAATCAAACAGCCCCGGTGACTTAATGCGTATCGCACCCGGGTTTAGCCCGGATGCGATCACTATCAACCTACGCGATAGTTGGGTGCTTCTTTGGTGATCTGCACGTCGTGGACGTGGGATTCAGCCATGCCCGCGCCGGTGATGCGCACAAACTCAGGCTTGGTGCGCATTTGCTCGATGTCGGCGCTGCCGGTGTAACCCATCGAGGAACGCAGACCGCCCATCAGTTGGTGAATGATTGCCGTCAGCGAGCCTTTGTACGGCACGCGACCTTCGATGCCTTCCGGCACCAGCTTCTCGGCACCCGCAGAGGAGTCCTGGAAGTAACGGTCGGAGGAACCCTGGGATTGCGACATCGCACCCAACGAACCCATGCCGCGATAAGCCTTGTACGAACGGCCCTGGAACAGTTCGATTTCGCCCGGCGCTTCTTCAGTACCGGCAAACATCGAACCCATCATGACGCTGGAAGCACCGGCAACGATGGCTTTGGACAGGTCACCCGAGAAACGGATGCCGCCGTCAGCGATCAACGGTACGCCAGTGCCTTCAAGGGCTGCCGCCACATTGGCAATGGCGCTGATTTGCGGAACGCCAACACCGGCCACGATACGGGTGGTACAGATCGAACCTGGGCCAATACCGACTTTGACGGCGTCAGCGCCCGCTTCAGCCAGGGCCAGAGCCGCGGCGCCAGTGGCGATGTTGCCGCCAATGACCTGAACTTCAGGGAAGTTCTGCTTGACCCAACGTACGCGGTCGATCACGCCTTTGGAGTGACCGTGTGCGGTGTCGACGACAACAACGTCAACGCCCGCCGCGACCAGCGCCGAAACGCGATCTTCGGTGTCTTTACCGGTACCGACCGCAGCGCCGACGCGCAGACGACCTTGGTCATCCTTGCTGGCCAGCGGGTAAGCCTTGGCTTTTTCGATGTCGTTGACGGTCATCATGCCTTTAAGGGCAAATTTGTCGTCGACGATCAGCACGCGCTCGATGCGGTGCTTGTGCAACAGTTCGCGGGCTTCGTTCTTGTCGGCGCCTTCCTTGACCGTGACCAGACGCTCTTTAGGCGTCATCACTTCACGAACAGTGGCTTCCAGACGGTTTTCGAAACGCACGTCACGGGACGTCACGATGCCGACCAAGTCGCCATTGTGCAGTACAGGTACGCCGGAGATGTTGTGCAGGCGGGTCAGTTCGAACAGTTCACGAACCGTCGCGTCAGCTTCGATTGTGATGGGCTCTTTAACCACACCGGCTTCGTAGCGTTTGACCTTGCGCACTTCGTGAGCTTGCTGCTCGATGGTCATGTTCTTGTGGATGATGCCAATGCCGCCTTCCTGAGCCATGGCGATTGCCAGACGGGCTTCAGTCACGGTGTCCATTGCGGCGGAAACCAGCGGAATATTCAGTTCAATGCCACGGGTCAAACGAGTCTTTAGACTGACTTCGTTCGGAAGAACCTCGGAATAACCGGGAACGAGAAGGATGTCATCGAAGGTGAGTGCTTCTTGGCTGATACGCAGCATCGCTGGGGCTCCCGAGCGGGAAAATGGAAGCGCGCCATTGTACTCAAAACACCTGTAGCTCTCAACGGAAACCTTTAGAGAGTTTTGCGCTAAAGGCCATGATTTATTGACTCCAGAGGCAGAAAACACCCTTACAACTCAACTTTGACCCACGCCACCGGCTGATCCAGCCAATCGGCAAACTCATCCAGAAAGCTCTGTGTGAAACCCGCTTCGGCCCAATTGTTGAAGATAAACCCCAAGTTGGAAAACGCGCACGGCTGCAAAAACAGGAAACCGTTGATGTCGTCTTCATGGCCACACAGCGGGCAAATGAAGTTGTCGGTGCGCCCTGGCATCCAGTCTTCGAGGCTGTCGAACAGCGCTTCGCCGATTTCCTTGCGGCATTCGGCGCAGCCTGCTTCTTCAAGAAAACCCTTGGCCGGGGTGTAAATGCAGCGCTTGGTGACGATCTCCAGGCCATTGACCGGATGACCGAATGGCAGCGCTTCAGGGTGCAGCACAACGTTCGCGGCACCCGGGGCGATGGCATAGGCCATGCCATTACCCATGCGACCGCAGGTGCTGAGTGCTTCTTCAATGATGTTCTTGCGTACCAGCCAGCGCACGATCGCCCGCGCCCGAGGCTCGTGAACCGGCAAGGTGGAGATTTTAGGAACGATGATGCTTTGCGAATTCATGGGGACGGCACATATAAGAAAAAAGAAAAACGCCCTGTAGGAGCGAGCTTGCCTCGCGATCTTTTAACGATCAAAAGATCGCGAGGCAAGCTCGCTCCTACAAGTGGTCAAGCGCTCAAGTAGCGCACAATCAGCGCAATGCCGCTTGCCAGCACCAGCCAGGTCACCAGCCGGACAAAGGCCTCGCGCGACAGTTTGATCGCCAGTCTACGCCCTATCCACAGCCCCAGCGCCATCGCTGGCAACAGACAGACGGCCAACCACAATAACGCACCATCCGCATACACCCCGGCCAGCACGAACAGGCTCAAACGGACCACCGTGCTGCAACTGATCAAGGCACTTTGCGTGGCCCGCGCTGCTTCTTTGGGCAACCGCGCATTCAAGTACAGCGCGTACAGAAATCCGCCGCTGCCAAACAAGGCGCCAAACAAACCGCCGATCACCCCGGTCGGGATCGCCCACCCCGCCGCTACCTGCGCAGGCTTAACCTTCACCGCCAGGCTGTACAGCGCGTAGGCACTGACAAACACGCCCATCAACAGCAGCAACAGGTCGGATTTAAGGTTCAGCAGAAACACCACACCGACGGTGCAGCCGACCGCCATGCACGGCAGCAAGCGCAACAACTCTGGGCGCGCCACATCACGCCGAGAGGGCAACCAGTTGCCAAAGGCAGCGACAAAATCCAGCAGCACCAATAACGGGATGATTTTTGACAACGGCAGGCACAGGATCAAAATCGGCCCGGCGACCAGCGCCGTCCCGAACCCCGCCACGCCAAACACGATGTAAGCCAGCGCAACCGCCAACTCAATCAGTACCCACTCACTGCCTGTAAATGGCAAATCCATTGCTGCGCATCCTTATTTTTGGAGCGCGACTTTAACCAGACAGGTGCAGTCAAAACAATCCGCCCTTATGATGGCCCGCATGATTAAAGATCCTTTTGCACGACTCAATCTCGACCGAGAAGTCCTGACCGTCAGCCAACTCAATGGCCGGGCGCGGGTCTTGCTCGAAGACGTGTTCAGCAACATCTGGGTCGAGGGCGAAATATCCAACCTCGCCCGCCCGGCGTCCGGGCACATTTACTTCACCCTCAAAGACAGCGGTGCCCAAGTGCGCTGCGCGTTGTTTCGCAACAATGCTGCGCGGGTGCGTCAGGCCCTGAAAGACGGCCTGGCGGTCAAAGTACGCGGCAAGGTGTCTCTGTTTGAAGGGCGCGGCGATTACCAACTGATCCTCGACACGGTCGAACCGGCCGGTGATGGCGCGCTGCGCCTGGCCTTTGATGCGCTGAAAGAAAAGCTCAGTGCAGAAGGCTTGTTCAGTGCCGATCGCAAAGTGCCGCTGCCTGCACACCCGCAGCGCATCGGCATTATCAGCTCGCCCACCGGCGCGGTGATTCGCGACATCATCAGCGTGTTCCGCCGCCGGGCGCCGCAGGTTGAACTGACGTTGATCCCCACCGCCGTGCAAGGCCGCGAAGCCACCGCGCAAATTGTGCGGGCCTTGAAGCTGGCCGATGCGCGCGGCTTTGATGCATTGATTCTGGCCCGTGGCGGCGGTTCGCTGGAAGACTTGTGGTGTTTTAACGAAGAAGCCGTGGCCCGAGCAGTGGACGCTTGCGTCACGCCCATCGTGAGCGCGGTGGGGCACGAAACCGACGTCTCGATCAGTGACTTTGTGGCCGATGTGCGCGCCCCCACGCCGTCTGCTGCCGCCGAGTTGCTGGCACCTGACTCCAGCGACCTGCAACGGCGCATCGACGGCCTGCACCGCCGACTGGTGATGCGTATTCGCGACCGGCTGATGCGCGACCGACTGCGCCTCGACGGCCTGGCCCGACGCCTGCGTCACCCCGGCGAGCGACTGCGCCAGCAGGCACAGCGTCTCGATGATTTGGACATGCGCATGCGCCGCGCTTTTGAGCGCAGCCTCAATACACGTCGCGAGCGTTTGATCCGCCTCGAAACACGCTTGGCCGGGCAACATCCGGGCCGCCAACTGGCGTTACTGCGCCAGCGTCTTGACAGCCTTGCCGAGCGCTTGCCGCGTGCCATGCGTGAAGGCCTCAAGGCCCGTCGCCTCAATTTGCAAAGCCACATGCAAACCCTGCATGTGGTCAGCCCGCTGGCGACGCTGGGCCGGGGCTACAGCATTTTGCTCGACGAACGCGGCAACGCCATTCGCAGCGCCGAACAGACCCACAACGGCCAGCGTTTGAAGGCCAAGCTGGGCGAAGGCGAATTGCAGGTGCGGGTCGAAGACAATCACCTGACGCCCGTGACCCTTTCTTTACTGGATTAAGCTCATGCCCCGCTTTCTTTGTGCTGCACTCTTGCTGTGCCTGACCTTCAACGCCTCTGCGGCCGATAGCTACATCACCCGTTTACTGAATAAACCGGTTCCGGGCGGTGTGGCAGTGATTGACCTGGGCACTGGCGCACAACGCCCGGATGCCCGCTATGACGGCAAACCGGTGCTGGTGGTCAAGGAGCAAGATACCTGGCGCGCGATTGTCGGCATCCCGCTGACAGTCAAGCCGGGCACTCAAGCGCTCAGCGCCAATGGCCAAAACCTGAATTTCGCCGTGGGCAACAAAAAGTACCCGGAACAGCGCATCACGCTGAAGAATCAGCGGCAGGTCAATCCTGATCCGGCTGACCTCAAACGCATCGAAAATGAGCTGGCGGTCCAGATCAAGGCCTACCGCACGTTCAGCCCGAACACGCCGAGCAACTTGCTACTCGACAAGCCGGTCAATGGCCCGCTGTCGAGCAAGTTCGGGGTGCGCCGCTTCTTCAATGGCGAAGAGCGCAACCCCCATGCAGGCCTGGACTTCGCAGTGCCCGCAGGCACACCGATCAAAACCCCGGCAGCAGGCAAAGTCATCCTCATCGGCAACTACTTCTTTAATGGCAACACAGTCTTCGTCGACCACGGCCAAGGCTTTATCAGCATGTTCTGCCACATGTCGAAAATCGACACCAAGGTCGGCCAACAGTTGGCCCGTGGTGATGTGGTCGGCAAAGTCGGCTCGACGGGCCGGGCCACCGGGCCACATATGCACTGGAATGTCAGCCTTAACGATGCCCGGGTAGATCCGGCCATTTTTATCGGAGCCTTTCAGCCCTGAGCCCAGGTTAGGCGAGCCGGTTTTCAACGCGTCATGACTGAGCGCAGATACGGTGGTTACAGGGCCTAGCGTAAACGCGGCATCAGCCAGCCCTGTCGGCCCTGACAGATCTGGCGCGGCATGCCCAGGTGGCCAAACGAATAGGTGTTGGGGCCCAGCTTCAACACCTGGATGTACACGTCTTCCCCCGGCTCACTCATGAAGGCCAGGTTCTGTTCATCACTCAACGTATCTCCTCGTTTGCGCGTGATTTTAGTGACGGTGCTTTTCAGATAAGGCCCCGCCTGCATGTACTTGAAATCGACAAAACGATGGAAGTTGTACACCTGTGTTTTAGCCTCCTTCAACAGGAGTACCTTGCGGCCACTGATTCTTGAAAAACCAACGTTATCGCCGTTAAAAAACTGGCTGTAAGAACCCAAGGTACGTTCGGCAGTAAAGTCTGATGACACCACGAGCACTTCAAAATCCAGATGACACTCCCAGACAACCCGGCCAGCAGAGTAAAACCACAAGGCGACGAACCAAGGCAAACCCACCAGTACAACTATCACGATCCCCCGCGCGCTCCATTTGACAGCCGCCATTACTCGGTTTCATCCACAACAAAATAAGATATGCACCCCGACACACTGACTTCTATCGGGTCCCGGCATAAAAAATACCCATACGCGTTATCTCTTAGCCCACCGTTAAAATAAACATAGGCGTAACTCGCCATACCGGTAAACGCGGGCGGCCTGCTCTTCAACTTAAACAGATGAGCGTTGATTCGTTCAGGACTGGTGTTTAAGCCCGGGGCCGAAAAAAGATGCAGGTTGCCTCCCCCAGGCACTGGCATGTAACTAAATTCAATGGCAGAAGCCAGCGGCGAACTTGACTGCCCGCCTTGCCAACCAAAAGCCAGAAGGGTGTTGAAGAGCAACAACCCGACCAGGCAAAGTAGCGCACGCCTGCTCTTGCGCTCTGCCGATGCAATCACTGCAACCTCTGCACCCGCCACAGCCAGTATCGGCGCACTGTAAGCTTCACAATCCGGTGGTGGCGCACTGTCACTGAGCCTCTCAATGGACAGGGTGTCGCTGATTTTGTAACCAATGCGGGGCACCGTCACGACAAAATCGGAATGCCCTACAGTGGACAAGCAGCGGCGTATCTGGGCAATCGACTGATTGACGCTGTTAGCGGAAACTTGCTGGCCATAACGCTCCCACCCCGCATACAGCAGCGCCTTTTTAGTCACAATGGCGCCCTGGGCTTCAAGCAACGTCGAAAAACAGCGACTGGCAGCTGCCCCGATAACGACGGGGGCAACGCCGCTGCCCAAGTCTGAGACTTCATATAACTCATCATCAAACAACATTACGTCGGCTATTAAATACCGGGCCATATTACAGCCTTAACTTTCGATCTTCTGAAGTGTACCCCCCTCGTTTACAGACTTACATAACAAAGGCCAAAAAGCTTTAACAGCACTTCGGTCAATCAGTGACAATACACACGTTAGTAACACACCCTCTCTTTATTCGTGTCAGATAAAACCGACATTTAAACTTTTTATTTACTCCCCTATTGTTGCGCTGTGCACGTGCTGTTAGTGCCTATTCAAAAAAACGAGCAGCTTGTCAATCGCCCTGTAGGTTACATCCCACAAACACCCCATCGTTTATTAAAACGCAACGCCAAGTCTCTCGCCTACTTGCGCCCTGTTCACAGGTTCACATCAAAAATGAGCGTCGCTAAACCGCTGTAGGTACTCCCGGGATGACGCACCATTTCCATGACATGCTGCGCTTTTACGTCGTAATGCATGGTTGCTGATTGCGCCCCATGCAAACCGCCCATTTTAAACACTGCTGCCTGCTCAGCCCCATACTTCAAAGGCACCTTGAACGCAGGTAAATTGCCCGGCCATTGAACAATACTGGCCGGCAAACTGACTGAAATATCGACCGGAACTTGCGAAGGCCCTGTGTCTGTATCGGTGCTGATTGCGCAATCAGAACCGATCACATATTCGCAGTTCAGGTACGCCTTGAAATAACCGGTGCCCGCTATTTTAAAGAGGTGACGCGCACTCAACGACGGTGCCGCTGCCCCGCGGTTCATCCCGTTCTGCCAGCCCTGTTCGGGTTGTAAAACAGCTCGATAAGAGCCTGCCGGAAATTCAACTTTAAGCGAGGTATTAACCCGCAATTCAAAATTAATGGTCAGGGCATGGTCATTGACAACGGTTCGGTCGCCGAAATCGATATCACCGCCTGGGCCAACGCTATACATCATGCTTCCTTTGTAAGTACCGGCATCCATGTCCACCGGGTTGGGAGTCAACAGCGAATAGGCCACGTTTACGTTGGTGTATTGGAACGGCCCTGGAATATCAAAGACCGGAAGTTTGACGCATGAGCGTTTCTGATGCGGTGCACGCCAGAAAAAGTCAAACGTCAGGTTGGTATAACCTGGCGTTGCCCCGCCAAAACAAGGAATAGGCGCTTGCCACCACGCGCCTCCCGGATCAGTTTTGCCCCACCACAAATTGTGATGCCCGGCAGTACCGTCCACGGGCTTGCTGAGTACGTAACGAGCGCCGTAGCCCGCCAGGGCAAATCTGAGGGTGCGGGTACTGCCCGTCGCGTCATTGGTCAATGTCACAAACCTGAAGGCGCCATCCATACTGAAAAAAGCACCTGAACGCTCATTGTCATACGCCTCCCTGGCAATAAGCCCAACGTCCGAGACTGCGCCAAACTGAGTCAGAAAGCTTCTCAGCCTGTCCGGCGTGCAAAGACTCGGAACCTCGACACACACACCACTGTCGGTGCTGGTATTGATGAACATCGTATTCCCGGGATTGCCAGGGTCCGGGGTGTATTCGGCGGTGATCGTATACTCACTTGCCACGCCCTGCCCTGCCCACATCAGGCAACTGAGGCTGACTGCTCGAAGTGCTTGCCCTCCCCATAAAAACACGCACTTTGGCGCGCATTGCACAGGTTTGATGATTAAAAAACTCACAGCTCACACTCCCTTCGCTGCAACGGTTGAAGCCGACGCACACACAATATCGGGCACCACCAGCACATTGTTTTCCCGTTTGTGCTGACTCGGCTCCAGCACCACGCTGCACGCGGGCTGACCTCGATGACTCACGTTCAACGTGGGTGAAGACTCACTTATTTCCAGGACAAAGAACCCGTCCATCTCAGAGACGCCGCTGCCGACAGGGTTCTGAATATGGGCGCCGCCCATTGGCCGCCCTTGCGGGTCGATCAAACGCCCGAGCACAGACAGTGTTTTATGCACCCGCAGTTGCTGGTAAGCCACGCCACCTTTATTGACGTGGAAACGGCTCACGTTAGGGTGAATGGTCGCGGCATGGGCGTCGTTCCCTGCAAAATCGAAATGCACAGTGCCCGCCTTATAGGCACTTAACGGGACGACATTGCGCCCAGGCTTGAGCAGCGCGCCGTAGCTGCCACCCATCTCGTCGGCGCGCAGCACCACACTGTCGACGTCCGATTCAAGGTCAACAATCATTGCCCCGTCGCCCCCATAAAAACTGCCGCTGGCCGCCAGCGTGCCTGCGCCCATCGCCACGGTACTCGCGAGATTTAAACCGCCGCTGATTTCACCGTCATAAGAAGAACGCAGTGCGTAGGCATCGCCGTTCAGCACACGGGTTTCAAATTGGGTCGAGCCATTGAGGCCAGCGCCATAACTGTCCGCGCTTAGGCCGACGGAGTAACTTTTGAAGAAGTCGCCCTCAAGGGTCTTGTTGTAGCCTAACGATCCATTGAGCTCGCGTGCGCCCTCACGGGATGTGCGGCTACCGATACTGGCCGAAAGGCTACCACCAGGTTTACCCAACGCCAGATTGATACTGACGTCGATTCCGCGATTACGCTGGCTGCCGGTGCTGATGCTCGCGGGCCGGTCGAACACTGACACCTGCCAGTTCACATCGCTGCCGAATAACCTGCCACGACGCAACCAGCTCAGATCAACCCCTGTTCCATTGGCATTGCCGCTGTTGTGGCTCACTCGGGCGGTCAGGCTGCTGGTCACATTCAAATGATGGTTCAGTGACAGCGCCGTGCTCTGAGTACGGCCGTTGTAGCGATATTTAGGACGAATTGCGACGGTGTCTAAATAGTCGATGTCGTTTCGAGTATCCAGCCAGGCGCGCGAGTGAGAAAACAGCACACTGCCGCCCTGGTACTGATAGCGGGCCTGAATATCCATGCCGGTGCCGTAGCCAGGTGTTTGATAGACATTGCTGTAGAGGCTGATCTTGTCCGTAAGGCTCCAGTCGATGGAACTGCCGTATTGCATCTTTTGCGCCACGCGCTGAGCGTCCACGCCAAGAATCACACGTGGGTGCAGCAGGTAATTGACCAGCGCCCCATAGGTCAACCCCTGATCGTACTGAATGTCATCGGCCCAGTTATTCAATAGTTGGCGCCGTTTACCGGCAAAGAGGTTATAGCGCCAGGACTGATCGGCATTACGCCAATTATTGGGCTTGTAGATCATTTCCTCCGTCCTGGAGGTGACCTGTCCATCCTCGATCAAGCGCACCTGAACGGGGTAAATGCCACCGGGCAAGCGCCGGGTGTCGAGGGTCTGCAAGCCTGCGGTCACGGCCTGGCTATAAATCAGCACCCCCTCGCGGTACACCTCAACAAGGCCCTCCCGGCTGGCCGTCACATAAACAGGATAGGTACTGGGGCTCGAACTGTTAACCGCCAGGCTATCGCTGGTGCCGTACATCACGCCAAGCGTGGTATCAGGACTACCCCCGAAATTGCGCGGTCGCCGATAGACGCCCAGTGCATCGGGGGTGAAATACCCCAAACGGAAAAAGTTACCGGCAAACTCGCGCTGCGCGTAAAGCTGATTGAGTGAGTGATAGGTCGGCGACTCGGGTTCCCCGGTACGGGCCAGCTCGGCCGACGCCAGCTGTGTCCAATTACCAATGCTGCTGGTGGCCTGGACGTTATAACGCGCGGCGGTGCTGGTTTGAGAGCCACCACCGCGCGCAATGTTTAATTGATTGTGCAGAATCAGACCTGCACTCCCGCCTTCAGGCAGGGCATGGTATTGAGCCGGAGCGAGCGCGCGCTCAGCAGCATCGGTCAATATTGAAAACTGTGAGTCTTGCAAGTTGTAATGCAAAGCCAGTAAACCGTTTGCACAGTTTTGAGTGCAACTGCCCAACTCCGTAGGGCTGGATAATATCGCTAACCATTCGGCACGTTCAGACTCGGGCAACAGGCTTTCTTGAGTATCGGTGAAACTGAGTAAACGCACTTTTTCATCACGGCTGAGGATAACCAAAGCGTCCCCCAGCACCTGAGCGTTCACATCGACCCGTACCGCGAGCGGCACATCAAAGAAGTGTTCCTGAAAGCCAGCAGGTAAAGACTCAGCCTGACGCAATACACCCAACAGAGAAGGTTGATGGACCTCAGCATTAATGCTGGCCGATAAAATAATCGAACAACATACCGTCAGGGCACGACCCATTAAAGCGTTCAATAGTAGTTATCCAGGCACGCGGACATCGTTTATGTAAAACCTGCACCCCCACTTTTCAGGCAGCCGAGCACCTTATTGGCTGTTCGACTACCTGAAAAGAGAGTGTTAGAACTTAGGGCTTACTAAACACGACTTACAGTGATCGCGGAGGCACGGCATCAAAGGTCATATTCACAATACCCGTGTACTCTCCCGGCGGAATACCGGAGCCCGTTTCGCTCGCAGCAATGGTCAAGTCAACACGCTTACCGGCCGCGGCTTCAGTGGCACTGATCACTTCCTGAGCGGTGGGATTAAGTTCTGTGTTATTGAAGTGAACATCGAGAGGCACCATGCCCGTTCCGTCTGAAAGATAGGCACCCGTGCTGTCGGTCAAACGCGCGGCAATTGCGCCGGAACTGTTTTTGACATCGAACGCTTTACGCAGTGTGCTCAGCTTGCCGCCGCTCGCAGAGACCGGATCCGGGGTCCACTCCAGACGCTGTGGAACCCCAATCCAGCCGGTATCGGCCGGTACGACATAAAACGAGGTCGAAGGAACACTGGCAATCAATTGAACCTGCACTTCAATGGGGTCAGCCGCCGAAACCTGTGCAGCGCCCAGCGACGCCAACAAAGCAATGGCCACAGGGCTCACAGCGGACATAACAGTACGTTTCATTATTACTTCCTTTTTTCAGTTTTAGAGTGAGGGGTGAAACAACATCAAAAAACAGAACAACTTAATTAGGTGGAATTGATATAGCCCGTTTATCCGTACCTTCTTGAAGCACGAAACTATGAATTTTGTTTTCTTCTTTGGTAAACGTGTACGTGTGACCAGGCAGCACGTAATGCTGCGCGATTGGAGAACATTCGCCGGTCTTTTCAACATGGCAACTTTTAACGAAGTCCAGCGCCACAACACTGTTGCCGGCGTTGTATACGCTGTACGTGCCTTTTTCGTCTTTAAGACGGGTATCAAAGGTAACTTTATCGGGCCTGACAAACATAAACGTGCCAAAGCCTGTTAACAGCGTCACTTGTGCCGTTAACGCTTCTTTATAATCTTTCTGGTCATCGTCACTTTGATCGAAACTGTCGGCACTGGACGGCAACACCGGAATAAAACGAACCCGAAAATAGCGCTCCTGTTCACGGCTGCCCATAAACAGCAAACGCGTCGATTGCATGCCATTGGCGGGAATAATCATCCGCGCCGGACTCGCCAACAAAGTGTTCTGTTGAGCCATTGGTACTGTAGAGAGTGCCTTGGGAGGTTGTTCGACAGGCTGGCCCCGGTCGTCGTAGATGATTTCCTGAACCACCACCTTAACGAACGCCGTGCTGGACCCCGCGTTATAAATACGTTTCAGGACCGCACTTTTGCCGTTATCCAGAAAGCCAAACATCGGCCCCGGATTAATAGACGGTGAAGCGATTGCCCCTGCCCCCCACAGGCAACCCATCATCAGAAACAGATAGCTATAAGTTCGCATCGTAATACCTGGCTGCTGATTATTGTTCTCTCCAGAGCGTGTGGCGCTGCTGTGGAAGCGCCAACAAGTATTGCGACAATTTGAGTGATGAAGTGAAAACGCTCATCAGTGCTCACGCCTAAGCAGCGCAACACAAGGCTTTTCACGGTATTTCAGGGCTTTTCACAAGGATTTGCAGACCCCCTCACCCCTTGAGAGTTCTGAAAGTCCGGCAGTCATCCACTCACTTTCAAACTGCACGCATTGGTATTTCCGGCCCCCTCAGCAGCCTATCGCTGGAAGACAGGCAGACAGCGCAATAAAAACGACCATTTCATCTTGATACAGCTATAAGAAATCGATTAATCGCCATAATCGAGCAGTCCTCTCATTTTTTTTTGGCGACTTGCCATCCTTCTCACCAATGGTTAGGGTTGAGCCCATGAACACACCTCACGTCCTCATTCTGCTTCGTCAACACCGCAGCCTTTGCCTCGTCAGTGCACGACTGCAAAGCTAGTTGCGGTGCCTCGCCTTCTGCTTTGTATTTGTTCAGCTAGCCGCCTCTTGAATGGCCGGCTCGCCTAAAAAGGATTGCCTGATGACCATGCTCAAAGACCCATCGTCCAAATACCGCGCCTTCCCGGTCATTGATTTGCCCGACCGAACCTGGCCATCGAAAACCATCACCCAAGCGCCTATCTGGTGCAGCTCTGACCTGCGCGACGGCAACCAGTCGCTGATTGAGCCGATGGATGCGGTGAAGAAACTGCGCTTTTGGAAGACTCTGGTCAGCGTTGGCGTAAAAGAAATTGAGGCGTCGTTCCCGGCCGCTTCGCAGACCGACTTTGACTTCGTGCGCACGTTGATCGAAGACGGCCATATCCCGGACGACACCACCATCCAGGTGTTGACCCAAGGCCGTGAAGACCTGATCGCCCGGACGTTTGAATCGCTGCGCGGCGCGAAAAAAGCCATCGTGCACTTGTACAACGCGACCTCGCCGTCGTTCCGCCGCATCGTGTTCAACCAGGACAAAGACGGCATCAAGGAAATCGCCGTCAGCGCGGCCAAGCTGTTCGTCAAATACGCCGCTCAACAGCCAGAAACCCAGTGGACCTTCGAATACTCGCCAGAGACCTTCAGCGCCACTGAACTGGAGTTCGCCAAAGAAGTGTGTGACGCGGTGATCGAGGTGTGGAACCCGACCCCTGAGCACAAAGTGATCCTCAACTTGCCTGCAACCGTTGAGTGCGCCACCCCGAACATCTATGCCGACCAGATTGAATGGTTCGGTCGCCATATCAACCGCCGTGACAGCGTGATCATCAGCCTGCACACCCACAACGACCGTGGCACCGGTGTTGCAGCAACGGAACTGGGCTTGATGGCCGGTGCTGATCGCGTCGAAGGCTGCCTGTTCGGTAACGGTGAGCGCACCGGTAACGTTGACCTGGTGACTGTGGCCCTGAACATGTACACCCAAGGCCTGGACCCACAGCTGGACTTCTCCGACATCGACGGCGTGCGCAAAGTGGTCGAAGAGTGCAACCAGATTCCGGTTCACCCGCGCCACCCGTATGTGGGCGACTTGGTCCACACCGCGTTCTCGGGCTCGCACCAGGACGCCATCCGCAAAGGTTTCGCCCAGCAGAAGCCGGATGCACTGTGGGAAGTGCCGTACTTGCCGATTGACCCGGCAGACATTGGCCGTAGCTATGAGGCCGTGATTCGGGTGAACAGCCAGTCAGGCAAAGGTGGGATTGCTTACCTGCTGGAGCAGGAATACGGCATCAGCTTGCCGCGCCGCATGCAGATCGAGTTCAGCCAAGTGGTTCAGCGCGAGACCGATCGTCTTGGCCTTGAGATGACCGCACAGCAAATCCACAGCTTGCTGCACAGCGAATACCTGCAAGCCAACACGCCTTACGCGTTGGTGAGCCATCGCCTGCAGGAAGAAAACGGCCACAGCGCCGTCGAAGTTGAAGTGTCGGCCAAAGGGGCTGGCGAGACTAACCTGCGCTGGAACGGCAAAGGTAACGGCGCGCTGGAAGCACTGGTGGCGGGCCTGCCTGTTACTGCCGAAATAATGGATTACAACGAGCATGCAATTGGTGCTGGCACCAACGCCAAGGCAGCGGCCTACATCGAGCTGCGGGTGAATGGCGAGCGCGCTGTACACGGCGTGGGCATTGATGAAAACATCACCACCGCCAGCTTCAAGGCGCTGTTCAGCGCCCTGAACCGCTCGCTGAGTGAGGCCGACGCTAAAGCCGCGTAAGCCACTCGCCAGAAACGCAAAAGGCCCTGAGGTGTGAAAACCTCAGGGCCTTTTTGTTGACTATGTCTCTGTAGGAGCGAGCTTGCTCGCGATCTTTTGATCTTTTAAAAGATCGCGAGCAAGCTCGCTCCTACACGGGCTGTGCGTGTGTCAGTTAAATCAGATTAAAGTTGTCGGCATCCATGTACGCCGGGAAGCGCTCGCGGTATGCCGCCAGCTCGCTTGCGCTCAAGCTCACCTGAAACACGCCATCTGCCTCGCCGGCACTGAGCAATGACTCGCCCTGAAAGTCCAAGATGTGGCTGTCACCGGTGTAGACCAGCCCTTTTCCGTCCGTGCCCACGCGGTTTACCGCGCCGACATAACACAGGTTTTCAATCGCCCGGGCTGGCAACAGACGGTTCCAGTGCAGTCGGCGTGCGCCCGGCCAGTTGGCGGTGTACAGCAACAGGTCGGTGTCATGCGGGTCGCTGCTCCACACCGGGAAGCGCAGGTCGTAGCAAATCAACGGGCGAATACGCCAGCCTTTGACTTCAAACTGAACCTGACGCTCACCCGGCGTGAAGTGCTCGTGCTCCCCCGCCATGCGGAACAAGTGGCGCTTGTCGTAATGCAGCACTTCGCCATCAGGGCGCGCCCAGAGCAAGCGATTGCGATGACTGCCATCAGCGGCCTGCACAATCACGCTGCCGGTCACGACCGCATTGAGCTTTTTCGCCTGGCGCCGCAACCACTCGGTTGTCGGGCCGTTTTCGGGCTCGGCAAGGGTCTCGGACTCCATGCTGAAACCTGTGGTGAACATTTCTGGCAAGACCACCAGGTCAGCGCCACGGGCTTGTTCAAGCAATTCTTCAAAGCGCTCAAAATTGGCCTGGCGGTCGTGCCAGACCAAAGTGGTCTGCACCAGCGCCAGGGTTAGATCGTTTAAATCACTTAGATCACGCATAGTTTTTCTGCTGCTTCACGCAGCGTCTCCTCGCGTTTGGCAAAACACAGACGAACCAGCCGCTGCCCTTGAGGCGGGGTCTGGTAGAACACCGAAACCGGAATCGTCGCCACACCGTGCTCACGGGTCATCCACACGGCCATGTCGACGTCATTGAGGTCCGGACGAATAAGGGAGTAGTCCACTAACTGGAAGTACGTCCCCGCCACCGGTTTAAAGCTGAAACGCGATGGCTTTAACAAATCACAAAACAGGTCACGCTTGGCCTGATAGAACGCAGGCAGCGCTTCAACATGCTCGGGGCTTGCCGCCATAAAGTCGGCCAACGCGTATTGCAGCGGTGTCACACCACAAAAGCTCACGTATTGATGCACCTTGCGCAACTCGGCCGTCAGTGCAGGCGGCGCCACGACATAACCGGTTTTCCAGCCAGTGACGTGGTACGTCTTGCCGAATGAGCTGACAACAAAGGCACGATGGTACAACTCGGGGTGCGACAAAACACTGACGTGGGGCACGCCGTCGTACACCAAGTGTTCGTAAACCTCATCGCTGACGAGGTAGATATCGCGGTCTGCGATCAATGCAGCCAACTGGTCCAGCTCGTCACGGCTGATCAACGCACCGCTTGGGTTGTGCGGGCTGTTGAGGATGATCATTCGCGTGCGCGGCGTCAGCGCGTCTTTAAGCTTTTGCCAGTCAATGGAGAAGTCGTCCAGCCCCAACTGCACATGCACGCAACGACCACCGGCCAATTCAACCGAGGGCTCGTAGCTGTCATAGCACGGGTCGAACACGATGACTTCGTCACCGGCGTGAATCACCGCCTGGATTGCACAAAAAATAGCTTGAGTGGCACCGGGGGTGATGGTCACCTCGGTATCGGCATCCACGTGCACGCCGTAACTGCGGGCAATTTTGGCCGCCACTTGCGTACGCAAGGCGGGCAAGCCGGTCATCGGCGAGTATTGGTTGTGGCCACTGGCGATATGTTGGCCAACGGCATCACGCAGCGCTTGCGGGCCATCGAAATCAGGAAAACCCTGAGACAAGTTGAGCGCGCCGGTTTCAGCCGCGAGTTGCGACATGCGCGTGAAGATGGTGGTGCCGACATTCGGCAACTTACTGACAATCATAGCCGTTCCCTGTTGAGTTCCCGGCTCTGACTACGGCGCAGGACCTAGCGAGAATAGCCCAAACGCCAGACACGAAAAAGGGCTCCTAAAGGTGTGATGCCAGTCAGTGCAGACACCTGCAATCTGAACTGTAGGAGCGAGCTCGCCTCGCGATCTTTCAACGTTCAAAAGATCGCGAGACAAGCTCGCTCCTACACAAGCAGCATTCCCCCAAAGGAACCCTCTTCAGCGCGTTAGCGCTTGTCTCTACGCTTCTTGTCCGCTTTTTTGTGGTGCGACATCATGCGACGCTTCTTGTTGACCTGACGGTCGGTCAACGAGTTCTTGTTGGCTTCGTACGGGTTCTCGCCACCTTTGAACTCGATGCGGATCGGTGTACCGACCAATTTCAAGACACGACGGTAGGTGTTTTCGAGATAACGGACGTAAGACTTCGGAACCTTCTCAACCTGGTTACCGTGGATCACGATGATCGGCGGGTTAGCACCGCCCAAGTGGGCATAACGCAGCTTGATCCGGCGGCTGTTCACCATCGGCGGCGCGTGCTCGCTGACAGCGTCTTCCAGGATCTGGGTCAGACGGTTGGTTGGCCAGCGGGTAACCGCAGACTTGAAGGAGTTCTGCACCGATTGGTACAAGTTACCGACACCCGTGCCGTGCAAGGCCGAGATGAAGTGAATATCCGCGAAGTCGACGAAGAACAGGCGGCGGGTCAATTCGACCTTCACGAACTCGCGCTCGCTTGGGGTCATGCCGTCCCACTTGTTGATCGCGATAACCAGAGCACGACCGGCCTCCAGCGCAAAGCCCAACAGGTTGAGGTCGTGATCAACCACGCCTTCACGGGCGTCCATCACAAAGATCACCACGTTGGCGTCTTTGATCGCTTGCAGGGTTTTGACCACGGAGAATTTTTCGACTTCTTCGTGAATCTTGCCGCGCTTGCGCACACCGGCGGTGTCGATCAGCGTGTACTTCTCGTCGTTACGCTCGAACGGGATGTAGATACTGTCGCGCGTGGTGCCGGGCTGGTCATACACAATGACGCGGTCTTCACCGAGCATGCGGTTGACCAGCGTCGATTTACCGACGTTAGGGCGACCGATGATGGCGATCTTGATACCATCTTTTTCGCTTGGGCCAGGAATGCGCTTGGCTTCCTCACCCTCAAGAACGATTTCTTCTTCGCCGTCTTCTGGCTCTTCTTCGTCACGCGGGAAGTTGCTCAGGGCAATTTCCAGCAGTTGCGTGATACCGCGACCATGCGCACCAGCGATTGGAATCGCGTCGCCCATGCCCAACGGTGCGAACTCGGCGCGAGCCATGTCCGGGTCGATGTTATCGACCTTGTTAGCCACCACATAAGAACGCTTGTTACGCTTGCGAAGGTGCTCGCCGATCATCTGGTCAGCGGCTGTGAAACCTGCTTTTGCATCTACCAGGAACAGAACGACATCAGCTTCTTCGATGGCCAGCAGTGACTGCTCGGCCATTTTTTCGTCCATACCGTGCTCGTCACCGGAGATACCGCCGGTGTCGACCAGAATGTAGGAACGCCCTTGCCACTTGGCCTCACCGTATTGGCGATCACGGGTCAGACCGGACAAGTCGCCGACGATGGCGTCGCGAGTCCTGGTCAGGCGGTTGAACAAGGTGGACTTGCCGACGTTTGGTCGGCCCACCAGGGCGATTACGGGAACCATGCGGCTCTCCACTTCGTTATTTCAGAAAATACAAAAGCCGCTGCAAGGCAGCGGCCAGAGTTCGGAACAGCACAGATGTGCCGCAAACCTTGCCAGAGCAAGGCTGCCTGAGACTCTAGAGTCTCAAGCATAGACGCCTTAGCGAATGGTCAGGGCTTCCAGTTTGCCGCTGTTACCAAACACGTAAATCATGTCACCGACCACCAGCGGACGTGCCCGAAGACCATCACTGTCAATGCGAGTACGGCCTACGAAACGACCATCGACCTGGCTCAACAGGTGCAGATAGCCTTCCATGTCACCGACTGCCACATAGCTGGAGAAAACTTCTGGAGCCGACAATTGGCGGCGAGCCAGCGCTTCATTGTTCCACAGTACGGTGGTCGAACGTTCGTCAACGCCTTCTACAGTGCCCGACGCCAGGCTGATGTAGACGTTGCCAAAACCTTGGGCGACACCTGCATAGCTGGAAGCATCACGCTGCCAGAGCACGCGACCGCTTTCCAGCTCCAGTGCCGCCATGCGGCCCTGATAGCTGGCGACATACAGGGTGCCACCGGACAGAAGCAGACCGCCGTCGATATCGACGATACGCTCCAGTTCCGAGCGGCCTTGCGGGATAGCAACGCGTTGCTCCCACACGGGCACGCCGTTTTGAGTATCAAGGGCAACTACTTTACCGGTCGAAAGACCTGCAATTGCCAGATGATTGGTCACCAGCGGCGCGCTGGTACCCCGCAAGGTCAAAACACCTGGCGTGCTGTCGTAGATCCAGCGCTGGTCGCCGGTCGAGGCATCCAGGCCCACAAGATGGTCATCCTGGGTCTGAACCACAACGATGTCGCCGTTGGTGGCGGGTGGTGCAAGCACTTCGCTGTTAACGCGAGCGCGCCACTTTTGTTCGCCAGTGCTGGCGTCCAGGGCAATCACGTCACCTTGCAAGGTGCCGAGCATGACCAGACCGTAGCCAACGCCGATTGCACCGGAAACAGGCAGTTCGAGGTCTTTCTTCCACTGAACGTCGCCGTTCATACGGTCCAGAGACATCACGATACCGTTCACGTCAGCGGCGTAAATGGTATTACCTTCAACCGCTGGAGTCAGCATGTTGTAGGTTTTACCCTGACCGTCACCGATCGAACGATCCCACTGCTTTTGCAGAACGACTTCTTCTTTGAAGTCAGTCAGCTCAGCGGGTGGAAGTTCTTTTTTGCTGTTGCTGCTGCAACCCGCGGCCAAAACGACCAGAGCCAGCAATGCCGCATGTTTCCAACGCATCACTTCACGCATCCCCTTTGGCCAAGTCATCAAGCTTGATTTGTAAGCCACCGACCGCTGCTTCATCCGACAGTGCAGCCTTGGCTTTTTCGTAGGCTACACGTGCGTCATCAGCACGACCCTGCTGAACCAGCAGATCGCCTTTCAGTTCTTCACGGCCAGCCAGGAATGCTTTGTCCGAGTCACCTTCGAGCAGCTTCAAGGCGTCATCCACCTTGCCTTGTGCTGCCAGAACCTGGGCCAGACGCTGACGCGCCACTTCACCCAAGGTTGGGTTAGCCGGCTTGTCGACAATTGCCTTGAGCTCGGTGGCCGCATCATCCAGCTTGCCAGTGTCTACGGCCACTTTAGCCACAAACAGACCGCCAAATTGTGCGTAGGCCGAACCGCCGTATTCGCTTTTCAGCTTGTTGGCCAAGTCGGCCACACGGCCCGCATCTGGCTGCCCATTGGGCGTCAGCGCGGTTTCAAGCAATTGTTGGTAGAGAATCGACGCACCCTGCGACTGATTGCTCTGATATTTGTGCCAAGCCTGCCAGCCGAACACCACCACCAGCGCCAGCAAGCCGCCAGTGACCAGGGGTTTGCCGTTGCGCTGCCACCAGTCTTTCAACTCGCCCAGCTGATCATCTTCGTTACTCGACACCCCAACACTCCTTATTCGATAAATCGGCTGTTTTACAGCTTCAACCCTGCACGACGCAGGTGGCCAAGTGCTCGGAAAGAGCATCCCAGGCAATAGTTTGTTGTTCGCCCTGGCCACGCAGCGGTTTGACACCTACCACTTGCTGGGCCATTTCGTCGTCACCCAGAATCAGCGCATACAGCGCGCCGCTCTTGTCAGCCTTTTTGAACTGGCTTTTGAAGCTGCCAGCGCCCGCGTTGATTTGCAGACGCAGGTTCGGCAACTGATCGCGAACACGCTCGCTTAGCGTTAAAGCGGCCAGTTCAGCGGCCTCACCGAACGCACACAGGTAAACATCCACCTGACGCGCGATTTCTTCAGGCACTTGTTCCAGGGTTTCGAGCAGCAGAATCAGACGCTCGATGCCCATTGCAAAGCCAACACCCGCAGTCGGCTTGCCACCCATTTGTTCAACCAGACCGTCGTAGCGACCACCCGCACACACGGTGCCTTGAGCGCCGAGTTTGTCGGTGACCCACTCAAAGACGGTTTTGCTGTAGTAATCGAGCCCGCGAACCAGCTTGGGGTTGATGACGTAAGGAATACCGGCAGCATCGAGACGCGCCTTGAGGCCTTCGAAGTGCACGCGCGATTCTTCGTCGAGGTAATCGACCAGCTTCGGCGCATCAACCAGCACGGCTTGCGTGCCAGCATTTTTGGTGTCGAGAACCCGCAGCGGGTTGGATTTCAAACGACGCTGGCTGTCTTCGTCAAGCTCGCTCAAACGCGAGGACAGGTAGTCGACCAATGCTGCACGGTAGCGGGCACGGGCTTCGCTGGTCCCCAGGCTGTTGAGTTCGAGCTTGACCGCATCACGGATGCCCAACTCGCCCCACAGACGCCAGGTCAGCACGATCAGTTCGGCGTCGATGTCCGGCCCATCAAGGTTGAACACTTCAACCCCAATCTGATGGAACTGGCGATAACGGCCTTTCTGAGGGCGTTCGTGGCGGAACATCGGGCCGATGTACCACAATTTCTGCACCTGGCCTGCGCCGGTGATGCCGTGCTCAAGCACAGCACGCACGCACGCAGCAGTGCCCTCTGGACGCAACGTCAGCGAGTCACCGTTGCGGTCTTCGAAGGTGTACATCTCTTTTTCGACGATGTCGGTGACTTCACCAATCGAGCGTTTAAACAGCTCGGTGAACTCAACGATCGGCATGCGGATTTGCTTGTAACCGTAGTTATCCAGCAAACGCGAGACCTTACCCTCGAAGTAGCGCCACAGCGGCGTCTGCTCAGGCAGGATGTCGTTCATGCCACGAATGGCTTGCAAAGACTTGCTCACAAAAAATCCTTTATTCGTTTGGTTAGCCGCGCGCGATGACTGCTGCGTCAGCTTCGACCTTGTCGGCCGCCTTCTGCCGGATCAGCTTTTCAAGCTGGTCCACCAGGTTTTCATTCGTCAACTTTTGCGACGGCTTGCCGTCGATGTAAATCAGGTTAGGCGTACCACCGGTCAAGCCCACATGGGCCTCTTTGGCTTCGCCGGGTCCGTTGACCACGCAACCAATCACCGCCACATCCAGCGGCACCAGCAAGTCTTCAAGCCGCACTTCCAGCTCGTTCATGGTTTTCACCACGTCGAAGTTCTGCCGGGAGCAGCTTGGGCACGCAATAAAGTTGATGCCTCGCGAACGCAGGTGCAGGGACTTGAGGATGTCGTAACCGACTTTTACTTCCTCTACTGGGTCTGCCGCCAACGAGATGCGAATAGTATCGCCAATCCCTTCGGCAAGCAGCATACCTAGGCCCACGGCAGATTTCACTGTGCCCGAGCGCAAACCACCGGCTTCGGTGATGCCCAAATGCAGTGGCTGGACGATTTCCTTGGCCAGCAAGCGGTAGGCTTCAACGGCCATGAACACGTCAGAGGCCTTCACGCTGACCTTGAAGTCCTTGAAATTCAGGCGTTCCAGGTGCTCTACGTGGCGCAGTGCAGACTCAACCAGCGCGGCAGGTGTCGGCTCGCCATATTTTTTTTGCAGGTCTTTTTCAAGCGAACCGGCGTTCACACCGATCCGGATCGGAATACCGCGATCACGTGCAGCATCAACCACAGCACGAACACGGTCTTCACGACCAATGTTGCCCGGGTTGATCCGCAGGCAGTCGACACCCAACTCTGCAACGCGCAAGGCAATGCGGTAATCGAAGTGGATGTCAGCGACCAGTGGCACTTTAACCAGTTGTTTGATGCGACCAAAGGCTTCTGCCGCGTCCATGTCCGGGACGGAAACGCGAACGATGTCGACGCCAGCGGCTTCCAGACGATTGATTTGAGCCACAGTGGCAGCGACATCATTGGTGTCGCTGTTGGTCATGCTCTGTACTGCAATAGGGGCGTCGCCACCTACCGGCACGGAGCCAACCCAGATTTTGCGCGATTCGCGACGTTTAATTGGTGATTCGCCGTGCATGACTTATTGACCTAACTTCAGGCGAGCAGTCTCGCCACTGGTGAAAGGAGCCACATCCACAGCCTGACCGTTGTAGGTCACCTGTGCGCCACGGGCATAGCCCAGGCGCAGGCTGAGTGGAGCCTTGCCGCTCACATCAAGCGTTTCGCCCTTGCGCTTCAGACCACCAAACAGCACCTTGCCGGCGCCATCGGTGACTTGAGTCCAGCAATCGGCGGTGTAGTTGATATTGACCTTGCCTGCGCCCGCAACCGGTTCCGCGCTGGCAGCAGCCGGAGCAACAGGGGCTGCAACAGGGGCCGTTGACGTTGCGGCAGCCGGGACAACCGAACGGGGCACAACGGCTGGCGCTGGAACCAAGGCCGCAGGCGCAACTGATGGGGTTGCAGGGGCTGCCGGTAATGCCAGCGCGGTGCTGCCCGCTTGCTCCGGCTCAGGTTGCGCAGCCGCTTCGTCTTCTACCTTGGATTGCGCAACCGCCTGATCTTCCGGCTCGTCGAGCGGATGGATCTGAGTCTTGCCGTCAGCGCCTTCAACTTCAACGTGCTCCGGAGCCAAGCCGATCAGGTCCTTGGCGCGCATGGACGTTTGGTCCTGCCACCAGAAAAAACCGCCGCCAATCACGGCCAGCAGCAGCAACAAACTGACAACACGCAAAATGGTGTGCGATACGCGCACGGGCTCTTCAATACGACCAAGACTGTGTACGTTACTGCCGTGAGCATCGGTGCCGGTGATCAGGTCGAATTCGTGTACCAGGCTGGCTTGGTCCATGCCCAGCAATTTGGCATAGGCACGTATATAGCCGCGCGCAAAGGTATGACCTGGCAGTTTGTCGAACGCTCCCGCCTCAAGATTGCTCAAGGAACTGGCCGTGAGATTGAGTTTCAGGGCGACTTCAGCCAGGGTCCATCCATTGCTCTCACGGGCCTGACGCAGGGTCTCACCGGGATTGCCACGAGTCGCTGCTAGAACTTCGGGTTGCGCCGCTTTCATCATTGCTCCGACAGGTATTGCTGATATTCCGGCGTGCCGGGATAGAGTCGTTTTAGTTGCTGGCCATAGTTGGCTGTTGGGGTGCGCTCTTCGAAAACACTCGCCAGTCGCGCACCGAGCAATAGACTACGTGCATTTTGCCCGCTAAGCAGGCTAAAACGATCGTAAAAGTCGCGTGCGAGCACATAATGCCTGTCTTCGTAAGACAACTCAGCCATTTCGAGCAGTGCACGGGGCTGATGGCGATTCAGGCGCAAGGCTTTTTCAAGCTGCTGACGCCCTGCTTCGCGCTGCCCGAGCTTGAGCGAGGTCATGCCCAGGTTCTCGTAAACGCGAGAACGCTCGGGATACAGGTTGTCTGCCGAGGCTTTTTGGAATTGGCCGTAAGCCTCCTGATAGCGTTGTTGCTCAAACAGGAAGCTGCCGTAGTTATTCAGAATTCGCGTGTCAGTCGGTCGCCCGCTCAACGCCGTCTTGAACGCTTGCTCAGCCAGCTCTGGTTCCATTTCGGACTGAAACACCAAGGCCAATGCAGCGTTGGTGTCCGGGTCGATCTTGTTGAACTCCAGTGCCTTGCCAAGCGGAATTTTGGCCTGCTCGGTCATCCCTTGCTGAAGATAACCGAGGCCCAATTGGACATAGGCCTCGCGCGCCTCTTCACGCCCCTTGTCGTTGCTCAACGGGTTTGAACCACCCGATGAGACGCAACCAGCCAGCAGGCCGACCAATGCGACAGAGAGCGCAGCGCGCAAGATCATAGGTTTCCTCTCTCAGGGCTGAGTCGCAGCGTTTTGCGCCAGATCAGTCTCAGCATTGAGTTCACGCGCCGCGATAAGACGCGAGCTACGGCGAGTACGGTCATTGACCTGACCTACCAACTGCCCACACGCCGCGTCGATGTCTTCACCGCGAGTCGTACGGACGGTCACGTTATAACCCGCCTGCTGCAACAACTCCTGGAAACGGCGAATGGCGTTGTTGCTTGGACGCTCATAGCCCGAATGCGGGAACGGGTTAAACGGAATCAGGTTGATCTTGCACGGGGTGTCCTTGAGCAACTCGATCATTTCTACCGCGTGATCGACGTGATCATTGACGTCTTTGAGCAAGGTGTACTCAACGGTCAAGACGCGCTTCTCGCCCAGGGTCGACATGTAGCGACGGCAGGACTCAAGCAGCATTTTGAGCGGGTACTTTTTATTGATCGGCACCAATTGACTGCGCAGCTCGTCATTCGGTGCGTGCAGCGACAACGCCAGGGAGACGTCGATGTGCTTGGCCAGCTCATCAATCATCGGTACCACGCCCGAGGTCGACAAGGTGACCCGGCGCTTGGAGATGCCATAGCCCAGGTCATCCATCATCAGATGCATGGCAGCGATGACGTTGTCAAAGTTCAGCAGCGGCTCACCCATGCCCATCATCACCACGTTGGTGATGGCACGGTCGACGGTCGCCGGGACGCTGCCAAAGGATTTGTTGGCAATCCACACCTGGCCAATGACTTCGGCGGCGGTGAGGTTGCTATTGAAGCCTTGCTTGCCGGTGGAGCAGAAACTGCAATCCAGGGCACAGCCCGCCTGGGACGAAACGCACAAAGTGCCTCGTTTGCCCTGGGGAATATAAACGGTCTCGACGCAGCTGCCGGATTCAACGCGTACCACCCACTTACGGGTGCCATCGCTGGAGATGTCCTCGCTGACGACTTCAGGTCCACGAACCTCAGCAATAGCCTTGAGCTTGTCGCGCAAGGCTTTGCTGACGTTAGTCATGGCGTCGAAATCATCGACGCCAAAGTGGTGAATCCACTTCATGACCTGACCGGCACGGAAACGCTTCTCCCCGATTGAGTCGAAGAATTTCTCCATTTCCGGCTGAGTCAGACCCAACAGGTTAGTTTTGCCAGTCGTTGCAATCATGTCTTCACCCTCACTCACAAGCCAATGCTTAGCGAGTGGTTACTTCAGTAGCTGCGAAAAAGTAAGCGATTTCGCGAGCAGCAGCTGCTTCAGAGTCGGAACCGTGAACAGCGTTAGCGTCGATGGATTCTGCGAAGTCAGCACGGATGGTGCCAGCAGCAGCTTCTTTAGGGTTGGTAGCGCCCATCAGCTCGCGGTTCAGAGCGATAGCGTTTTCGCCTTCCAGAACCTGAACAACAACAGGACCGGAGATCATGAAAGCAACCAGGTCGCCGAAGAAGCCGCGCTCGCTGTGCTCAGCGTAGAAGCCTTCAGCTTCAGCTTTGGACAGTTGCTTCAGTTTGGAAGCTACAACCTTCAGGCCAGCGTCTTCGAAACGAGTAACGATCTTGCCGATAACGTTTTTAGCAACGGCGTCAGGCTTGATGATGGAGAAAGTACGTTGAACAGCCATGGTGTAACTCCAGAAACAGTGATTTAAGCGAAAAATTAAACCCGCGAATTATACGCGGGTTCTTGGGTATTGCATAATTACGTGCGTTGCAGGCTTAGTCAGCCTCTTCGATCCACAAACCCTGAATGGCTTCGAGGACTTTTTCCCCGCCGCGATCCGGTATGTCGTCGAACTCCGGCAAATCCATGACCAGGTTGCGCAGCGTGACGAAGTTCACCGAGAGCGGATTGACATCCGGGTGAGCTTCAGCCAGCTGTATTGCAATTTCTTGTACATCAACCCATTTGAGGCTCATGACAATTCCTTATAGGCGAATTCAGATGACACTTGAAACCTTGTGGTCACGGACGAGGCGTGAAGCTCGTGGAACCTGAGCCCTCGGTGCAATTGACAGGCCCGGGTGCTTGATTTGCGGGCTTAGCCCGATCGCGGCCTTCGTTCCTCGTCAGCGACTACAGCTGTTCAGCGCTATCAGTGCGGCGCTTCGGCAGCATGATTGAGCGAGTATTTCGGGATCTCGACGGTAATGTCTTCAGTCCCGACCTTGGCCTGACAACTCAAGCGCGAGTGAGCTTCAAGACCCCAGGCACGATCCAGGTAGTCTTCTTCCAGTTCATCCGCCTCTTCAAGCGTGTCGAAACCTTCACGAATGATGCAGTGGCAGGTGGTGCAAGCACAGACGCCACCACACGCACTTTCGATTTCGATGTGATTGTCGTGTGCCACTTCGAGAATCGACTTTCCAGTCTCAGCCTCAACAACCATACCGTCCGGGCAATGCTCGGCGTGCGGCAAAAAAATGACCTGCGGCATTGTTATTCCTCAATCTCATTCAGGTTGCGCCCCGCCAGAGCGGCTTTGACGGTCAAATCCATGCGGCGGGCAGCAAAAGCATCGGTCACTTGCGACAGACGCTTGGTCTGTTGCTCGATAGCATAGCCATCGGTGCCTTTTAATAATTCGGACAGCTCCTGCATTTGCAGCTCAATGACCATGCGCTCTTCGGCGTCCAGCAAGCGCTCGCCATCGACTTCAAGCGCAGCTTGCACGGCTTCGATCAGACGCTGGGCATCGACTTGCTGCTCACGCAGAACACGGGCGACCTTGTCGTCACCGGCGTACTGGAATGAGTCCTTGAGCATCTTGGCGATTTCACCGTCGGTCAGACCGTAGGACGGTTTGACCTGGATGTTGGCTTCAACACCTGAACCCAATTCACGCGCTGAAACGCTGAGCAAGCCATCCGCATCAACCTGGAAGGTCACACGGATTTTCGCAGCACCCGCCACCATCGGTGGAATGCCACGCAACTCAAAGCGTGCGAGCGAGCGGCAATCGCTGATCAGCTCGCGCTCGCCCTGCAGTACGTGAATCATCATGGCCGTCTGGCCATCTTTATACGTCGTAAAATCTTGAGCGCGAGCCACCGGGATGGTGGTGTTGCGCGGAATGACTTTTTCCATCAAGCCGCCCATGGTCTCAAGACCGAGCGACAACGGAATCACGTCAAGCAGCAGCAACTCGCCACCATCACGCTTGTTACCGGCCAGGGTATCGGCCTGAATCGCAGCACCAATGGCAACCACTTGATCTGGGTCGATGTCCGTCAGCGGCTGGCGATCGAACATTTCAGCAACGGCTTCGCGCACACGCGGCACACGGGTCGAACCACCAACCATCACCACAGCCTGAACGTCTTCAAGCTCAATGTTGGCGTCGCGCACAGCACGACGACAGGCCTTGAGGCTGCGCGCAACCATTGGCTCGATCAGCGCATCGAAGGCCTCGCGAGTCAGGTCTGCTTGCCAGTCGCCATAGATAACAGGGACAGACGATGCATCCGTCAGCGCTTCTTTGGCAGCACAGGCCGTTTGCAACAGCTGGCGCTGGGCTCCCGGATCAAGGTCAGCGGACAAGCCCGCCTGCTCGACGATCCAGTTGGCAATTGCATGGTCAAAATCGTCGCCGCCGAGGGCGCTATCGCCCCCCGTCGCCAAGACTTCAAACACACCGCCGGTCAGACGCAAGATCGAAATATCGAATGTACCGCCACCCAGGTCATAGATAGCCACAACGCCTTCAGCGTGCTGATCCAGACCGTAAGCAACCGCAGCCGCCGTAGGCTCGTTGAGCAGACGCAAGACGTTCAATCCGGCAAGCCGAGCAGCGTCCTTGGTGGCCTGACGCTGAGCATCATCGAAATAGGCCGGAACGGTAATGACCGCCCCCACCAATTCACCGCCCAAGGTCTTTTCGGCACGCTCACGCAATACTTTCAGGATGTCGGCCGACACTTCAACAGGGCTTTTAGGGCCCTGTACGGTGTCAATGAATGGCATATGCGACTCACCGCCAACAAAGCGGTAAGGCAGTTGCTCACCCAACTGCTTGACGTCGGACAGACCACGACCCATCAAGCGCTTGACCGACAATACGGTATTGAAAGGATCGCTGGAGGCCGCCAGGCGCGCAGACTCACCCACCTCGACGCGGTCTGCGTGGTAACGCACCGCAGAGGGCAGGATGACTCGACCTTCGGCATCAGCCAGCGGCTCGGAAAGACCACTGCGCAATGCAGCGACCAGCGAATTGGTAGTGCCCAAGTCGATTCCCACAGCCAGACGACGCTGGTGCGGTTGAGGACTTTGGCCGGGTTCGGCGATCTGCAGTAGGGCCATCGTTATCAGGACTTATCTGTATATCAGGCGTGCAACCGTGGCGGCACTGGGTTAATCGTCGAGGCGCTCTTCTAACTGGCGCACTTCGTAAGTGAGCTTGTCGAGGAACTGCATACGGCGCATCAGGCGTTCGGCCTGTTCGCGCTGCGCAGCATCATCCCAACAAGCAGCGAAGCTGTCGTTCAATTGCTCTTGAGCGATTTTTAACCGACGCTTGAATGCTGCAATACCGGCTATATCTGCGCTGTCCTGCAGATCTTCAAGTTCTTCGCGCCATTGCATCTGCTGCATCAGAAACTCGGGATCATGCACGGTGACTTCCAGCGGCATCTCACCCCCATTCATCGCGAGCAGATAACGCGCGCGCTTGGATGGGCTTTTGAGCGTCTGGTAAGCCTCGTTAAGGCTGGCGGATTGCTCTAGCGCCAGTCGCTGCTCCCGCTCGGAAGCGTCAGCAAAGCGGTCTGGGTGCACGCCACGCGCCAACTCACGGTAGCGCACAGCCAACTGATCGAGGTCTAGAGTGAAGCTCGGCTGCAGTTCAAACAAAGCAAAATGACAAGGAGTACCCACGACTAGCCTCAGATGTTGAAGCTCTCGCCGCAGCCACATTCGCCGCGCACGTTGGGGTTGTTGAACTTGAAGCCTTCGTTCAGGCCTTCCTTGACGAAATCAAGCTCGGTGCCGTCAAGATAGGTCAGGCTTTTAGGATCAATGATCACTTTTTCGCCATGAGTCTCGAAGACTTGGTCTTCGTCGCCCACTTCGTCGACAAACTCCAGCACATAGGCAAGACCGGAACAGCCTGTAGTGCGAACACCCAGACGAATCCCCTCACCTTTGCCGCGCCCATCAAGGGAGCGGCGAATATGCTTGGCCGCCGCCTCTGTCATGCTGATAGCCATCGTGACTCCTTACCTCTCGCCAGTATCATCACCGGTTCGTGCCGTTGCTGGCACGAACCAATCGGATCAGATCAAACCTTTCTTCTGCTTGTAATCGCGAACGGCCGCCTTGATGGCGTCTTCAGCGAGTACCGAGCAGTGAATTTTCACCGGTGGCAAGGCCAGCTCTTCAGCCAACTGAGTGTTCTTGATGGTCTCTGCTTCATCCAGAGTCTTGCCTTTCATCCACTCGGTTGCCAGGGAGCTGGAAGCAATTGCCGAACCGCAACCATAGGTCTTGAACTTGGCATCTTCAATGATGCCCTGCTCATTCACCTTGATCTGCAGACGCATCACGTCGCCGCACGCCGGCGCACCCACCATGCCGGTACCGACATCTGGATCTTCCGCGTCCATCTTGCCGACGTTGCGCGGGTTTTCGTAGTGGTCAATGACCTTTTCGCTGTAAGCCATGGTACTAATCCTCACTCATCAGAGTCGCTCTTGAGACGCTGTAAAGGCTGCAATTCGCTGCGTTCTACAGCGCCTGCCTCGGCGACTTAAATTATTAGTGCGCCGCCCATTCGATTTTCGAAATGTCGATGCCGTCTTTGTACATGTCCCACAGCGGCGAAAGAGCACGCAGCTTGGTAACAGCCTCGCAAACCTTCTGCGCGGCGTAATCGATTTCTTCTTCAGTGGTGAAACGACCGAAGGTGAAGCGAATCGAGCTGTGTGCCAATTCGTCATTGCGGCCCAGGGCGCGCAATACGTAGGAAGGCTCGAGGGAAGCAGAGGTGCAAGCCGAACCGGACGACACGGCCAGATCCTTGAGTGCCATGATCAGCGACTCGCCTTCAACGTAGTTGAAGCTCAGGTTCAGGTTGTGCGGAACGCGGGCGGTCATGCTGCCGTTGACGTACAGTTCTTCAAGGTGTTCAACCTGCTTGAAGAAACGATCGCTCAAGGCTTTGATTCGGATGTTTTCAGCCGCCATTTCTTCTTTAGCGATCTCGAACGCTTCGCCCATGCCCACGATCTGGTGGGTGGCCAAGGTGCCCGAACGCATGCCGCGTTCGTGACCGCCGCCGTGCATGGCAGCTTCGATACGCACACGAGGCTTACGGCTTACATACAGTGCGCCGATGCCTTTAGGGCCGTAGGTTTTGTGAGCAGAGAAAGACATCAGGTCGACTTTCAGCTTGGCCAGGTCGATCGCGACCTTACCGGTAGACTGCGCAGCATCGACATGAAACAACACACCGCGCGAACGCGTCAGCTCGCCAATGGCTGCGATGTCGTTGATGGTGCCGATTTCGTTGTTCACGTGCATGATCGACACCAGAATGGTGTCTTCACGCATGGCCGCTTCAACCATGGCCGGCGTCACCAGACCATCTTCACCCGGCTCGATGTAAGTCACTTCAAAGCCTTCACGCTCCAGCTGACGCATGGTGTCGAGAACGGCTTTGTGCTCAATTTTGTCGGTGATCAGGTGCTTGCCCTTGGAGGCATAAAAATGTGCAGCACCTTTAATTGCCAGGTTGTTGGCTTCGGTCGCACCGGAGGTCCAGACAATTTCACGCGGATCAGCGTTTACCAGATCAGCGACCTGGCGACGGCCGTTCTCTACCGCTTCTTCGGCTTTCCAGCCAAAGACGTGAGAACGCGAAGCCGGGTTACCGAAGTTCCCGTCAACCAGCAAGCAGTCGCTCATTTTTTGAGCAACACGCGGATCAACCGGGGTGGTGGCTGAGTAATCAAGGTAAATCGGCAATTTCATGAACTATCTCCTAAATCAGGCTGGCTGGCGCACCGTCGTTTCTATGCAATCACTCGACGGCGGACGCTTCGATCTTATCCAGGTGCGGCGCTTTGCTATTACAGCGGCGCTGATCCTGACGCTGGGCTACTTCTTGCACCTCACGGCGAGTGACAAGATCAGCCAAGCTGATACCACTGAGAAAATCGTGGATTTGCAGGCTCAAATCGCACCACAGGTGATGGGTCAGGCACGTGTCGCCGGCATGGCAATCGCCAAGACCCTGGCAACGCGTTGCGTCAACGGATTCGTTCACTGCATCGATAACTTGGGCAACCTGAATACCTTGCATGTCGCGCGACAGTTGATAGCCGCCGCCAGGGCCACGCACACTGGAAACCAGGCTGCTGCGGCGCAACTTGGCGAACAGTTGCTCAAGGTAGGAAAGAGAAATGCCTTGGCGCTCGGAAATATCAGCCAGGGACACCGGCCCGTGCTGTGCGTGCAACGCCAAATCGAGCATTGCAGTAACGGCGTAACGGCCTTTTGTAGTCAGTCTCATGGACAGGTACCACGGAATTCGGAATGAGGGCGAGTATGCTATTCCCGACTGTTTAAGTCAACTATTAGACCTAGTACTTTAGTCGGGATTACCCGCAAAAGAGCGGCGGCATTGTAGCAGGGTCTGCGACGCAATGGCACATGCCGACGAATCACCTACCAAGCTGCGATGAAGTCCGCGAAGACTTCAAAGGAACGGATTGCTCCGCAACCCTTCGCAGCCTTCGGCAGCGACTACAGGCCAATTACAGCGCTTTGCTTTCGTCCTTGCCCTGGACGCAGGCGAAGTCTTCTTCGCGCAGCTCTGGCAATTCTTTGGCGCAATAAGGGCTGCCCAAATCTTTCAAAGCGCCGCACATGCCGTCCAGCTTACCGTCGACAGCCTGCAAATGGTCCAGCAACTGGGCAATGGCGCGCGCCACCGGGTCCGGCATGTCTTCGCTCACGCCATAGGCATCAAAACCGATTTTTTCGGCCATGGCCTTACGCTTGGCTTCAGCCTCATCGTCACTTTTGACAATGATCCGACCCGGGATGCCGACCACGGTTGCGCCCGCAGGCACAGCTTTGGTGACCACTGCATTGGAACCCACCTTGGCGCCCGCACCAACGGTAAAAGGCCCAAGCACCTTGGCACCCGCACCGACCACCACACCATTCTCCAGTGTCGGGTGGCGCTTGCCTTTATTCCAACTGGTACCACCCAGCGTCACGCCCTGATACAGGGTCACGTCATCGCCAATTTCAGCAGTCTCACCGATCACGATCCCCATGCCATGGTCAATAAAGAAACGCCGACCCACCTTGGCACCCGGATGAATCTCGATCCCGGTCAACCACCGCCCAAAGTTCGACACCAAGCGAGCGAGCCACTTCCAACCCGCCCCCCAGAGCAATCCGGACAGGCGGTGAATCCAGATTGCATGCATGCCCGGGTAGCAGGTCAACACTTCGAACGCGTTACGCGCCGCCGGGTCACGATGGAAAACGCTTTGAATATCTTCACGCAGACGCTCGAACATCATTAATCCTTGCGCTTAAGCAACTCGCCACGGGCTGCTTTTTGGGTTTCGGTGAGAATGCCACGCAAAATATTCATTTCTGCGCGACTGACCGAGCTACGCCCGTAGAGCCGACGCAGACGCGCCATCAAGTGACGCGGCTTTTCCGGATCCAGAAACTCGATAGCCACCAATGTCTGCTCCAGGTGCTCATAAAAGCGCTCCAGCTCATCCATGGTCGCCAACTCTCCACTTTTAGTGGAGGCGACTTCCTCTTTTTCAACTTTGCTCGGCTGACCCTGCACAGCAAGCCAGGCCATGCGAATTTCATAACTCAGCACTTGCACGGCAGCCCCGAGGTTCAAGGAACTGAACTCAGGGTCTGACGGGATATGCACATGAAAGTGACAACGCTGCAGCTCTTCATTGGTCAGGCCGGAGTCTTCACGACCAAACACCAGGGCGATTTCAGCCCCCTGCGCCGCCTCTTCGACTACTTTTTGCCCGCATTCACGCGGATCCAGCAGCGGCCAGGGAATACGGCGATCACGCGCACTGGTACCCAGCACCAGATTGCAGCCCACCAACGCATCTTCCAGCGAAGCGACGACTTGCGCATTTTCAAGAATATCCCCCGCTCCTGACGCTCGCGCATCAGCCTCGTGGTGCGGAAACAATCTTGGCTCCACCAGGACCAGCCGCGACAATCCCATGTTTTTCATGGCACGCGCAGCACCGCCGATGTTACCGGGATGACTGGTATTGACCAGAACGACACGAATATTTGACAGCAATGGGAGCGCTCACAGACCGGTAAAAGGGAGCAAATCTTACCTAAGCCCATCACCTTAATCTACGAAAGCTAATGCAAACCTTCATCTGCCAAACTTTTCTGTTAGAATGTCCGGCTTTCTTTAACGACCTAGGTGAAACGTCCATGCAGCCCATGCTGAATATCGCGCTGCGCGCCGCCCGCAGCGCCAGTGAATTGATTTTCCGCTCCATCGAGCGCCTGGATACCATCAAGGTCGACGAAAAAGACGCCAAGGATTACGTCTCTGAAGTCGATCGTGCTGCTGAACAGAAAATCATCGATGCCCTGCGCAAGGCCTACCCAACGCACGGCATTCTCGGTGAAGAAACCGGCATGCATCCAGGCAGTGGTGAAGGTGAAGATTATCTGTGGATCATTGACCCACTGGATGGCACCACCAACTTCCTGCGCGGCGTTCCACACTTCGCCGTCAGCATCGCCTGCAAATACCGCGGCCGCCTTGAGCACGCCGTTGTTCTTGATCCAGTTCGCCAGGAAGAGTTCACCGCCAGCCGTGGCCGTGGCGCCCAACTGAACGGTCGCCGCCTGCGTGTCAGCGGTCGCACCAGCCTCGAAGGCGCCCTGCTGGGCACCGGCTTCCCGTTCCGCGACAACCAAATGGACAACCTGGATAACTACCTGGGCATGTTCCGCAGCCTGGTTGGCCAAACCGCTGGCATCCGCCGCGCAGGCGCAGCCAGCCTGGATCTGGCCTACGTTGCCGCAGGTCGTTTCGATGCATTCTGGGAGTCGGGCCTGTCCGAGTGGGACATGGCTGCAGGCGCACTGCTGATTCAAGAAGCAGGCGGCCTCGTCAGCGACTTCACCGGCAGCCACGATTTCCTTGAAAAGGGCCACATCGTTGCCGGTAACACCAAGTGCTTCAAAGCCGTTCTGACTGCAATTCAGCCACACCTGCCGGCCTCGCTGAAACGCTAAGCGAACCCCGCACATAAAAAAAGCACCTTTTGAGGTGCTTTTTTTGGCCCCGCATTAACTGTTGGGGCGAGCTTCCTCGCGATCTTTTAAACGATCAAAAGATCGCGAGGCAAGCTCGCTCCTACAGGCCGACTGCTTAATTCAGAATCAGCTGACCTTGCTTATCTACGGCAATCTGGCTGCCCGGCTCGTGATCCATCCGCACTTTGCCTTCCTTGCCATCTAGCGAGTAACGCACGTCATAACCGACTACCTTGTCGCTAATGTCATTAACGGTGCTACAGCGTGTCTGCGTCGTGGTGTACGTGTCGCGATCCTGCATGCCTTCCTGAACCTTGTTACCCGCGTAACCACCACCCAGCGCGCCTGCAACCGTGGCAATTTTCTTGCCGCTGCCGCCACCGACCTGATTACCCAACAAACCGCCCGCCACCGCACCGATGACGCTACCGACTATCTGATGCTCATCCTTGACCGGCGCACGACGCGTAACCGCCACGTCTTTACAGACCTCGCGGGGCGTTTTGATCTGCTGCGTGACCGGCTGAACAGCCAGCACCTGAGCAGACTCAGGGCTTTTCACCAAGCTGTAGGTGGCAAAAGCACCCCCGGCAGTCACACCGACAGCACCCAATACCGCACCTACCAGCAAAGACTTGTTCACTTGAACCTCCAGACCATCACAGGTGGGAAGATTCCCACATCAATCCTAGCCTTGGAGCATAAAAAAAGGCGCGAGTTCAATACTCGCGCCTTTTAGGTGACCGCCAGAGATGACTAACCGTTATGGACGGTCGTCGACCTCTTTCTCACTCGCTGCAGGAGGAATCAAATCCTCTGCACTGAGCTTCAGCCAGATCAGCACCACGTTCGCGATGTAGATCGACGAGTAAGTACCCGCCAATACACCCACAAACAGAGCAATCGAGAAGCCCCACAGGTTGTCACCACCAAAGATCAACAGTGCAGCAATCGCCAGCAATGTAGAAATCGATGTCGCCATGGTGCGCAGCAGGGTTTGCGTGGTTGAGATGTTGATGTTCTCAACCAGAGTTGCCTTGCGCAGCACCCGGAAGTTCTCACGAACCCGGTCAAATACCACAATGGTGTCGTTGAGCGAGTAACCAATGATCGCCAGCACTGCCGCCAACACTGTCAGGTCGAAAGTGATCTGGAAGAACGACAACACACCCATGGTCACGACTACGTCGTGAACCAGCGACACGATTGCGCCGACCGCAAACTTCCACTGAAAGCGGAAAGCCAGGTACAGCATGATGCCGCCCAGCGCCATCAGCATGCCCAGGCCGCCCTGATCGCGCAGCTCTTCACCGACTTGCGGACCCACGAACTCAACGCGCTTGATAACCGCAGGGTTGGCAGTATCTGCCTGCCCCAACGCAGCCGCTACCTTGTTGCCCAGCAGCGGGTCATCACCCGGCATGCGCACCAGCAGGTCGGTCGTCGCACCAAAGCTCTGCACCACAGCATCGTGGAAGCCAGCAGAAACCAGCTCTGTACGCACCTTGGTCAGATCAGCCGGCTTCTCGTAGGTCAGCTCAATGAGCGTACCGCCAGTGAAGTCCAGGCCATAGTTCATGCCCTTGTGGAACATGCTGAACAAAGCCAGCACGGTAAGCAGCACAGTGACGCCGAACGCAACGTTGCGGACGCCCATGAAGTTGATTGTACGTAACATGGCAGCCCCTTAAATCCACAACTTCTTGAAGTCCCGACCGCCATAGATCAGGTTGACCATTGCGCGGGTCACCATAATGGCCGTGAACATCGAGGTAAAGATACCGAGGGACATAGTGACCGCAAAGCCTTTAACCGGCCCGGTACCCATGGCAAACAGAATCCCGCCGACCAGCAAGGTAGTCAGGTTGGAGTCGACAATCGCAGTGAATGCACGACTGAAACCTTCATTGATTGCCCGCTGCACCGTCATGCCATTGGCGATCTCTTCACGAATACGCGAGAAGATCAGCACGTTGGCGTCAACCGCCATACCCATCGTCAGAACGATACCGGCAATACCCGGCAGCGTCAGGGTCGCACCCAACACCGACATCAAGGCCAGCAGCAAGACCATGTTGCCTGCCAGTGCCACCGTCGCGATCACACCGAAGAAACGGTAGATGGCGATGATGAAAATCGACACAAACAGCATGCCCCACAGCGAAGCATCAATACCCTTGGTGATGTTGTCTGCACCCAGGCTCGGGCCAATAGTGCGCTCTTCAGCGAAGTACATCGGTGCCGCCAGACCACCGGCACGCAACAGCAGAGCCAGTTCGGAAGCTTCACCCTGACCATTCAGACCGGTGATCCGGAACTGGCTGCCCAGCGGCGACTGAATAGTCGCCAGACTGATGATTTTTTTCTCTTCCTTGAACGTCTGAGTCGGCACGTCCTTCTCAACACCGTCAACCACTTGCTTGGTGTAAGTCGTCACCGGCTTCTGCTCGATGAAGATTACCGCCATGCTGCGGCCCACGTTGCTGCGCGTCGAACGACTCATCAGCTCACCACCATGACCATCGAGCTTGATGTTCACTTGTGGACGGCCGTGCTCGTCAAAGCCCGCCTGAGCGTCAGTGACCTGGTCACCTGTGATGATCAAGCCACGCTCGATCTGCGCGGTAGGACGATTGCCCTCGCGGAACTCGAAAGTCTCGGAAGTGGCTTTCGAAGCGCCCGGCTCGGCTGCCAGACGGAACTCAAGGTTGGCCGTCTTGCCCAGAATACGCTTGGCTTCGGCGGTGTCTTGCACGCCCGGCAGTTCAACCACGATGCGATTAGCACCCTGACGCTGAACCAGAGGCTCGGCAACACCCAACTCGTTGACCCGGTTGCGGACCGTTGTCAGGTTTTGCTTGATGGAATATTCACGGATTTCCGCCAGCTTGGCCGGGGTCATCGCCAGACGCAGAACCGGCTGACCATTGAGGTCTGCTGCCGTTATGTCAAAGTCATTGAAGTTCTTGCGGATCAGGCCACGCGCTTGCTCACGGGTTGCTTCATCAGTAAAGCCCAGCTGAATAGCCCCATTGAGTTGCGGCAGACTGCGATAACGTACTTTCTCTTTACGCAGCAGGCTTTTTACATCGCCTTCGTACACTTTCATGCGTGCATCAACGGCTTTGTCCATGTCCACTTCCAACAGGAAGTGCACGCCACCGGACAAGTCCAGACCCAATTTCATTGGGTGAGCACCCAGACTGCGCAACCATTGAGGCGTGGTCTGCGCGAGGTTAAGTGCTACGACATAGTCGTCACCCAACGCTTTGCGCACGATGTCCTTGGCTGGCAACTGGTCGTCTTTCTTGGCCAGACGCAGCAAGCCGCCTTTACCGTTCTGAGCCAAAGAAGCGCCCTTGACAACGATACCGGCATCAGTCAGTGCCTTGCTCGCGCGATCCAGATCAGCTTCGGTAACCTGCAATGCCGTGCTCGCACCCGACACCTGAATGGCCGGGTCATCCGGGTACAGATTGGGAGCGGAATAAATAAAACCGATCGCCAGCACCGCCAGGATCAGTATGTATTTCCACAAAGGGTATTTGTTCAGCATCAATCACGCCGCCCGCTTAAAACGCGGGGCGCCTTGCGCGCCCCGTCGATTGTTAAAAGTTGAAACTTAGATCGCTTTCAGCGTGCCTTTAGGCAGCGTGGCTGCAACAGAGCCCTTCTGAATTTTCAGCTCGACAGTGTCAGACACTTCGATCACAACAAACGCATCAGATACTTTGGTGATCTTGCCAGCGATGCCGCCAGTGGTAACAATTTCGTCACCTTTTTGCAGGTTACCCAACAGGGCTTTCTGCTCTTTGGCACGCTTGGCTTGTGGACGCCAGATCATCAGATAGAAGATAACCAGGAAGCCGACCAGGAAAATCCATTCAAAACCGCCACCCATAGGGCCAGCAGCGGCAGGTGCAGCAGCGTCCGCGAAAGCGGAAGAGATGAAAAAGCTCATTAAGCACTCCAGTTGCAATGTTGTTTCTTAAAGGTCCGAAACTCAGTCCAAAGGCGGCACAGGCAGCCCGCGCTTGGCATAGAAGGCGTCGACAAAGGTGGCCAATGTACCCTGTTGAATAGCCTCGCGCAAACCAGCCATGAGCACCTGATAGTGCCGCAAATTGTGGATGGTATTGAGCATGCTACCCAGCATTTCGCCGCACTTGTCCAGATGATGCAGATAAGCGCGAGAGAAGTTCTGGCAGGTATAGCAATCGCAGGTCGGATCCAGCGGCGAATCATCATGGCGATGGAACGCATTGCGGATCTTCAAAACACCCGTATCGATGAACAGATGCCCATTGCGGGCATTGCGGGTTGGCATCACGCAATCGAACATGTCCACACCGCGGCGCACACCCTCGACCAGATCTTCCGGCTTGCCAACCCCCATAAGGTAACGAGGTTTGTCAGCGGGCATCATCCCCGGCAGGTAATCCAGCACCTTGATCATTTCGTGCTTGGGCTCGCCAACCGACAGACCGCCGATGGCCAAGCCGTCAAAACCGATCTTGTTCAGACCTTCGAGCGAACGCTCGCGCAGGTTCTGGTGCATGCCGCCCTGAACGATGCCGAACAAAGCTGCCGTGTTGTCGCCATGCGCATTTTTCGAGCGCTGAGCCCAGCGCAACGACAGCTCCATGGAAATACGGGCGACGTCTTCATCTGCCGGGTACGGGGTGCACTCGTCAAAAATCATTACCACGTCAGAGCCCAAGTCACGCTGAACCTGCATCGACTCTTCAGGCCCCATGAACACCTTGGCGCCGTCGACCGGAGAAGCGAATGTCACGCCCTCTTCTTTAATCTTGCGCATAGCGCCCAGGCTGAACACCTGAAAACCGCCGGAGTCGGTCAGGATCGGGCCTTGCCACTTCATGAAGTCGTGCAAGTCGCCGTGCTTCTTGATCACTTCAGTGCCAGGGCGCAACCACAGGTGAAAGGTGTTGCCCAGAATCATCTGCGCGCCGATGGCTTCAATGTCACGCGGCAACATGCCCTTGACCGTGCCATACGTGCCCACTGGCATAAAGGCTGGGGTTTCAACCACACCGCGTGGGAAGGTCAGACGACCGCGACGCGCCTTGCCATCAGTGGCCAGCAGCTCGAAGGACATACGACAGTTGCTCATGCTTGATCCTCTGGGGCCGGGGCTGGAGCCGTCGGCGCAGGATTGCGGGTGATGAACATCGCATCACCGTAACTAAAGAAGCGGTACCCATGCTCAACCGCAGCCTGATAGGCCGCCATGGTTTCGGGATAACCGGCGAACGCCGAAACCAGCATCAACAGCGTGGATTCCGGCAGATGGAAATTGGTCACCAAGGCATCGACCACATGAAACGGACGGCCCGGGAAGATAAAGATATCAGTGTCGCCACTGAACGGCTTCAGCACGCCATCGCGCGCTGCGCTCTCCAGCGAACGCACACTGGTGGTGCCCACCGCAATCACTCGCCCGCCACGCGCACGGCATGCCGCCACGGCGTCGACCACATCCTGGCCGACTTCCAGCCATTCAGTGTGCATGTGGTGATCTTCAAGACGCTCGACCCGCACCGGCTGGAACGTACCCGCGCCCACGTGCAGCGTCACAAACGCCGTTTCGACACCCTTGGCAGCAATGGCCTGCATCAGCGGCTCATCGAAATGCAGCCCGGCCGTCGGCGCAGCCACCGCGCCAAGGCGCTGGGCGTACACCGTCTGATAGCGCTCGCGGTCCGAACCTTCATCCGGGCGATCGATATAAGGCGGCAGCGGCATATGCCCGACGCGATCCAGCAGCGGCAAAACCTCCTCGGCAAAGCCCAGCTCAAATAACGCATCGTGGCGTGCCAGCATCTCGGCTTCGCCGCCGCCATCAATCAGGATTTTCGACCCTGGTTTTGGCGACTTGCTGGAGCGCACATGCGCCAGCACCCGATGACTGTCGAGCACCCGCTCAACCAGAATTTCCAGCTTGCCGCCCGACGCCTTCTGGCCGAACAAGCGAGCTGGAATCACCCGGGTATTGTTAAACACCATCAAATCGCCTGGGCGTAAATGCTCAAGCAAATCAGTAAATTGACGATGTGCCAGTGCCCCGCTCTCCCCATCCAGGGTCAGCAGGCGACTGTTACGGCGCTCCGCCAAAGGATGGCGTGCGATGAGTGAATCAGGGAGCTCGAAGGTAAAGTCAGCAACGCGCATGATAGGTTTCGTCTAGCAGGGCCGGGGAGTTTAACGGACTTAGTAAAAATAGACCAATAAGTTGTTGACCGACCTAAATGTCATCTCTATACTTCGCCGCCATTGAGCCCTGATGGCGGAATTGGTAGACGCGGCGGATTCAAAATCCGTTTTCGCAAGAAGTGGGAGTTCGAGTCTCCCTCGGGGCACCAAATAGCAGTATCTGCAAGTCTCTAACAAGACTCGCAGCACAGGAAAACCGGCCACTGAGCCGGTTTTTTTGTGCCTGAAATTTAGCTTTCTACCGCTCCTGTATCCCTGCTTGTATCCGCCAAAAATACAGAAATCCGGGATACAAGAATGCTCACGTCCACAAAAGCGATCAGCCCCCGGATACTCCCGCTTACTCCGCCTCCAACGCCACCAGCCAACGTGCTTCGGAATGCAGTAAATGCTGGCGCATGGCAGTTTGCGCTGCGATTACGTCTTTGCATTCCAACGCCCTAAGAATCGCTTGATGCTCGATGACTGCCGCGTCCCACGTGCCGTGGTTTTCTGAGTGTTCGCTCAGGTGCGAAGAGATGGGGCTGTGGCGCTCGTCGAACAGTGAGGTGATAATCCGCACCAGCGCTGAGTTACCGGTCATTTTCGCCAGTCGATGGTGAAACTTGCGGTCGTCAGCCAAGGGCGGGCGATTGGCCTGGATGCTGGCGCGCATGGCGTCGATGCACGCTTGCAGGTAGCGATAATCGCTTTTTTTGCCGTGCAGGCAGGCCAGCACGATGGCCTCGCCTTCGATGAGTGCACGCGCTTGCATCAGTTCATTGGGGCTCTCGCCGAGGGTGACGGTGGGTGCGCCCCCCTCTTTGAGTCGTGCAGCGACATACACGCCAGAACCCATCTTGATTTCAATGCTGCCTTCAATTTCCAAGGCGATCAGCGCCTCGCGCAGCGACGGGCGCGATACGCCCAGCAACTGCGTGAGATCACGTTCGGGAGGCAGGCGCGAGCCGACCTTGAAGTCACCCTGCACGATGTATTCACGCAGCCGGTCGGCAATTTTTTGATAGAGCTTGCGCTCTGAAGGAGGAGACGAGGAGACCATCGAGGCTGAGTCCAGGAAATGATGCCAAAGGCTACCACAGGGTTCGAGGTGCGCTGGCGTTACGATTTCAATCGACTCAGCAGCGCGCTTGTCACATCACCGCGCCGATTTGCCAAGGCAGAAACTCGTTATCGCCGAGCCCGTTTTCTTCGCTGCAGGTGTGGCGTCCCGAGGCGGTTGCCAGCATCAGCTGGAACAGCCGAGCGCCCGCTTCAACCACCGACTCTTCACCGTCAACAATTCCACCGGCATTGAAATCCATGTCCAGCGACATGCGCTGGAAGAGCCGGGTATTGGTGGCAATCTTCAGCGACGGCGTCGGCTTGCAGCCATAGGTCGAGCCTCGCCCGGTGGTGAAACAAATCAGGTTCGCGCCCCCGGCCACTTGCCCGGTCGCCGACACAGGGTCGTAACCGGGCGTGTCCATGAACACCAGGCCTTTTTGCTCGACCGTCTCGGCGTACTGATACACCGCCATCAGCCCCGTCGCGCCCGCTTTGGCCACAGCACCCAGGGATTTTTCAAGGATGGTGGTAATGCCACCAGCCTTATTGCCTGGGGATGGGTTGTTGTTCATGTCGCCGTCATGATCGCGCACATAGCCTTCCCACCAATGAATGCGGCTCATCAGTTTCTCGGCAATCTGCGTGGATGCCGCGCGCGCAGTCAGCAGGTGTTCGGCACCATAAATTTCCGGCGTTTCCGAAAGAATCGCGGTCCCACCATGGCGTACCACCCAATCGACAGCCGCGCCCAGCGCCGGGTTAGCGGTAATGCCCGAATAACCGTCCGAGCCACCGCATTGCAGACCGACGCACAGATGCTTGGCCGATACGCTGCTGCGCTGCTGGCTGTTGACCGGCGCGAGCATCGCCTCCACCAGACTGATGCCGCGCTGCACTGTTTCACGGGTGCCGCCAGCTTCCTGAATCACCAGGCTGGCCTTGAGCACGGCAGGACGATCGCCCAATTGCTCCATGAGCGGGGCCAATTGATTGACTTCGCACCCCAGGCCAATCACCAACACACCGGCGAAATTGGCGTGGTCGGCGTAACCGCGCAGGGTGCGTTTCAGAATCTCGATGCCATCGCCCTTGGCGCCCATGCCACAGCCGCTGCCATGGGTAATAGCGACGACACCATCGACATTGGGGTAATCGCGCAAGCGCCCGCTATCGAACGCGGCAGCGATCTGTTTGCAGGCGGTGGCCGAGCAATTGACGCTGGCAATCACTGCAATGTAGTTGCGCGTGCCGACACGGCCGTCCGCTCGCACATACCCTTCAAAACGCGCCTCGTCAGCCTGATAAACCGTGGGTTGATACACGTTGGCCAGCGAGAGCGAAGCACTGCTCGCAGGCATCTCCAGGTTGTGAACATGGACGTAGTCGCCAGGGTGCAGCGCGCCAGTCGCCTGGCCGATGACTTGCCCGTACTTGCGCACCGGTTGTCCGGGGCTGACAGCACGCAGGGCGATTTTATGCCCCGACGGTATGTCAGTCAGGGCCGTCACCCTCAGGCCATCGGCGAACAGTTCCTGACCTTTGGCGATGTCGCCGCGTGCAACCGCGACGTCATCACCTGCCGTCAGTACAAGTAAAGATGAGAGAGCAAGGTTCATGGTGGATCCTCAACAGTTCAGGTGCGCCGCTCAGTGCTGGCTTTGCAGGGCGGCCCGCAACATCGGTTGCTCAAGGCCCGGCGCAATCTGCGCAGCGAGCTCGACCAAGGGCAGCAGGCGGCGCTTTTTCTTGTCTTTATGGTTAGCGGCAATATCGGCCAGGCGGTGCTGCAAAAACGGGTTGGCAAAGCGCTCGCGCACGCTGTCGACGTAGCGCTGGGCAGCGTCAAACTGGCCAAGCGCGGCGAAGACCGGGAGCACTTCGCTGGCCCACAGTGTTTCCAGATCGGCGCGCAATGCCGGGCTGTGCATGGCCTGGTACACGGTTTCGTGTTCGGGCCGCGCATCACTGATCCAGCGCTCGGCCAGGTAGCTGTGCCCCAGATTCAGGGTAAACAGCTTGAGGCGCTCGTAATGGTCGAGGTCATCGGTCAGCACAATGGCTTCGTGGCTACAGGGCAGAATCAACCCTTCCTGGCGCTCGATGGCCCACAACGCATAGGGTTCAGCCACCGCTCCCACCGGGTCCAGCGCTTGTGAAACGATGCGATCGACCAACGAGTTAGCCCAGCGACACGTGTGCGTCAGGTAGGTCTGGAAGGCAGTTTCCAGCTCCCAACTGCGCGCCAGCTCCAGCAGCAGGTCACGCAACACATCGCCGTTGCGCGCGACCAGTTCACAAGGAAACAGCGACAACGGGGCGTGAGGGTTGTGCTGCCAGCGGTCATGCAGCAACACCAGAAGTTTGGCCACAAAACTGATCGGCGCGGGGGCATCCTCGGCAAGCAGCGCAGGCGTGTCTTGCGCGTCGAGTTGATAACCGCGATCCCCCGTATTGGAGACCACCACCTTGACCTGCTCGACAAAGCCCTGACGCAACGCTGGCCACTGCTCGGCGGCATGCAGCGCATGGCTGATCGCCGAGGCCGAGAGGTTTTGCTCGATGACCTGCCCATTGTCGAGGCCCTGAATCAGCACCCGGTACGGCATGCCGCTGGCCAGCGCCGCAGTACGCGCACTGCTGGCCGGGCTGTCAGTGCTCTGGACCACGGCAATAGTGCCCAAAGCAGCGCCGCGTTCAAGTGCTTGCGACACGAACAGGTCGACGTGAGCCTGAAGAAAACGGCTGGTGCCAAACTGCAGGATCGGCGGGAAGGATTTATCGCTCATCCGCTAGCACTCGATGATGGCTTTGACCACGCCTTGCTGCGGATCCAGCAGGGTGGGAAATGCGTTGACGACCTCGCTGAGCGAGATGCGGTGAGTGTTCAATGCCTGGTCCGGGATCAAACCATCGCGCAGGCATTGCTCCACGTAGCGGAAGTCTTCGACGGTCGCGTTGCGGCTGCCCATCAGGGTGGCTTCACGCTTATGGAACTCGGGGTCGGAAAAGGTGATGGAGTCACGCACGACCGAAATCATCACGTAGGTGCCGCCGTGGGCGATAAATTCAAAGCCGCGTTCCATGGCCCGGGCGTTGCCGGTGGCGTCGAAAACAACGTCAAAAAAGTCGCCATCGGTGAGGTCGGCCAATGCGCCTTTATCGCCATCGCCGATTTTCACTGCGGCGTGAATATCCAGGTGCTTGTGGCAAAAATCCAAGCGGTCTTGACGGGTGTCGAGCACCGTGACTTTCGCGCCACGCAGCCCGGCAAAAATGGCCGCGGCCATACCAATGGGGCCGGTTCCAACCACCAGCACGCGCTGCCCGGCCTGAAGGTTGGAGCGGCGCACCGCATGGGCTCCGATGGACAGAAACTCGATCATTGCCGCCTGATCCAGCGACACCCCCACCGCCTTGTGGATGAATTGATGAGCGACGCTCAAGTACTCGGTAAAAGCGCCATCGCAGTGCACGCCGAGTACCTGGATGCGGGTGCAGCAGTTGGTCTTGCCTTTGCTGCACGCGATGCAGGTGCCGCATGAGATATAGGGCATGACGTAGACCACGTCACCGGCGGCCAGGCCACTGCCTTCATCACTGGCTTCTACGATGCCGGAAAACTCGTGGCCCATGACCCGAGGGTACTCAAGGTAGGGCTGGTTGCCGGTGAAAATGTGCAGGTCCGTACCACACACCCCCACGCGCTTGACCCGGATCAGAGTTTCGCCTGGCTGGCGAGTGGGTATCGGGCTTTGAACAGCCGTTAGCAAGCGTGGCTCGTTACAGATCACAGTCAGCATTTTTTATTCTCCGGCAATAGCACATGGGCTACGGGCTTTGGGCAAGACGAGGCTGGGGTGGATAGCGGTGGGATCGGCAGCAAAGGGAGATCAAGACAAGGCATCCGGATCTCCTTTTATTGTGTGCAGGCTTGAGTGCCGCAGGGATGATCACGGCTCGAAAACTACACGCAGCCAAAAATATTGGCAAGACCAATTTATAAAAAACACTAATTGGACTTACCAAATAAAAACCAGACACGCGTCAGCCACAAAAACACGCGATGCGCTTAAAACAGGATCGTTTAGCCGCCGCTGTTGGGAAAACGCCAGGAACGCTACAATCGCCCGCCCCTTAAAGCACCACAAGGAACCCGCAGCATGGAACTCCCGCTGGAGACAGTCGCTCTTTTCTCTCTCAAGCTCGCCTACGAATCAGACGGCCAAAGTCCGATTCTGCGCGACGATCTGGTGATGGGGGATTACCAGCGCGATGTGTTTGCCTTGCTGGTGCGCAAGGGTGATCTCGACACCATCCAGTGCAAAATGGACGAATGCCTCGAATTGGCCATGGACGCTATTGGCGGTGCAGACACGCCCATGGGGCGCGAGCTGCACAGGTTGTCGCTGGGGGTCAAACACGCTCAAAACCTTGAGCAACTGCACGCGCCGCTGTTGAACCTCAAGGATTACTTGAAAGACATTCAGTGATCACTGGCCTTGGCCTTGCTCTTGAAAGGTTTCGATGTAAGCCAGCAGGTTTTCGATTTTCTCCGGGTCGCTGATGCCCCAGAAAATCATTCGCGTGCCACTCACGACTTTTTTCGGAGCTTCGATGTAGGCGGCCAGGTTTTCGCGCGTCCACACCACTCCTGAATTTTTCATGGCATCAGAGAACTGATAGCCAGGAACTGTCCCGGCCAACTGGCCAATCACGCCGTTCAATTGCGGGCCAAACCCGTTACGGGCGTTCTCTCCTATGCTGTGACAGCCGCCACAAGTCTTGGTGAATAACTTGCCGCCCGCTTCTGCATCGCCCGCCGCAGACGCCCAAGCACTGAACAGTGCGGCATTGAGGATCAGCAAGAAAGTCAGTAAGGCTCGGTGCTTCATAGGCGACTCCACATCAGGTCGGGGTGTTCAGGCAGGCGCCAATATAGCTCAGCGGTAAAACCCATCACGAGACCCAGATCATTTGATTCGCTCAGCAGTGATTGCAGTAGCCATCAAATCGCCGCTACACTTGAGAACGATTCGCACTAACATCTGGAAAGCCGACCGGTGCAACCTCCTTCGACTCGCAAACTGGGCTTTTTTTTCAGCGACCACCACCGTTGGTTGCTGCAGCATATTCGTCGCCGTGTACGCAATCATGCGGATGCCGAGGACACGGCAGCCGACACGTTTTGCCAAATGCTGGCCGCACGGGTCGACCCTGACACCATCGAGCAGCCGCGCGCCTATTTGTCGACGATTGCCAGACGTTTGATTTTCGACCGGCACCGGCGCAGCAAGCTGGAGAATGCCTATCTGGAGCGCCTGACCTTGCTCCCCGAAGCCGTGGCGCCCTCCCCTGAAGAACAACTGCAATTGATCGAAGCGCTGGTCGCCATCGACCGGGCCATTGATGGCTTGCCGCTGATCGTCAAGGCCACCTTCTTGTACAGCCAACTGGACGGCCTGAGTTACGTAGCAATTGCGCACAAATTGGGGCTGTCGGAACGCACAGTCAGCCGCTACATGAAACAAGCCTTGCGCCAGTGCTACCTGAGCGAGGCATCACGATGAGCAAGTTGCGCCTGGACCCCATCAGCGAACAGAGCATTGACTGGATGGTGAAGCTGCGCGCGGGCACGCCAGACTCTGCACTGCAAGAGCGATTCAACGCCTGGCTAGCCTCGGATCCGGCCCATGTGCAGGCCTGGGACACCTTGCAACAACGCCTCGGCGGCTCGTTCAATACGGTTCGGGCGCTGGACCGGCGTGTACCTGGGCAGGCGGGCGAAGTGCGCCAAGTGCTGTTGCAACCACACACCACTCGGCGCGACGCATTGCGTGCAATCACCGGCCTGAGCCTGCTCGGCGGTGGTTTGTGGCTGGGGGCCAGCAGCCCGCTGGGTGATTCGCTGCTGGCAGACCTGTCTACCGGCCGCGCTCAGCGCGATGACTTTAACCTGGCCGATGGCAGCCGCCTGAGCTTGAACGCCGACAGCGCGGTAGACCTGCATTTCAATGAGCACCAACGGCTGGTGATTTTGCGCCGTGGCGAGTTGGTGATTCAGGTGGCGCCCGACCCGCGCCGCCCGCTGCGGGTTCGCACCGAGCAAGGTGAAGTGCGCGCCCTTGGCACACGCTTTTTGGTTGCCCAAGAAGCCGACGCCAGTCGTGTGGTGGTGCTTGAGCACTCAGTCGAAACCCGGCTGTTCAACGGCATGACACTGAACCTGCAAGAAGGTCAGTCAGCCCTGTTATACCGCCAGCGGATTGTGCCGCAGACCGGCGACCAGCAGTACCGCGCCGACTGGATGAGCGGCCGGCTTAACGTGCTGGACGACTCCCTGGCGCAGGTGGTCGACGCCTTGCGTCCCTACACCCGAGGATTTGTCCGTGTGGCGCCTGAGGTTCGCGGCTTGCGCGTACAAGGCGTATACCCGCTCAATGACCCCGACCGGGCCTTCAATGCACTGGCGGAAACACTGCCGATCCGCGTGGATCGCTACAGCCCGTGGCTGACCTTGATACGCCCGGCCTAAGCCACCCAGAAAAGTTTTTTTTGATAATTGATCGCATCGGTGTCCGTTTTTTATTTCTCAGCCCACCTAACTCCTGAGACGTCCAAACGATCAGGAGAATGCTGTGCTCAACCCGTGGCCCCACACCCGTTATGTCGCTGTTGCCCTCGCCACCCTGGCCAGTTCAGGCGGGGTGCACGCGCAAGCCCTTAGCTTCAATCTGCCCGCCGGTCCTCTGGCCGGCACCCTCAATGCCATCGCCAGCCAAAGCGGACACATTGTTTCGCTGGAGCCTGCGCTGGTGCAGGGTAAACAGGCACCTGCGGTGCTCGGGCAGATGACTGCGGAGCAAGCCATGGAAGCCGCATTGCGCGGCAGCGGGCTGCAACTGCGCATCACTGGCCAGGGCAACTTCAGCGTCGAGCCAGCGCCGCAAAACGCGGAGGCGCTGCAACTGGGTGTCACTAACATCACCGAGCGCAGCCCTGACGCCACCACCGAGGGTTCGGGTTCTTACACGGCGCGGGCGGTAACCATCGGCAAAGGTTCGCACAGCCTCAAAGAGACCCCGCAATCGGTCACTGTCATCACCCGCAAAATGCTCGACGACCAAAACCTCAACACCATCGAACAGGTGATGGAGAAAACCCCGGGCATCACCGTTTACGACTCGCCCATGGGCGGCAAGTATTTCTACTCCCGTGGCTTTCGCATGACCGGCCAATACCAGTACGACGGCGTGCCCTTGGACATTGGCAGCAGCTACGTGCAGGCCGACAGTTTCAATAGCGACATGGCGATCTACGACCGGGTCGAAGTGTTGCGCGGCGCTGCCGGCATGATGAAAGGCGCAGGCGGCACAGCAGGCGGCGTGAACTTTGTACGAAAGCGCGGCGAATACACCCCGCATACCCAACTGTCGCTGTCTGCGGGAACATGGGACAACTACCGCGGACAGGTCGACACCGGCGGCCCGCTGAATGACTCCGGCACCGTTCGCGGGCGTGCCGTGGTGACCGAACAGACGCGCCAGTACTTCTATGACGTGGCCGCGCGCAAGGACCAAATCTACTACGGCGCACTGGATGTTGACCTCAGCCCCGAAACCACGCTGGGCGTGGGCCTGGCCTATGAAGACGTCGACGCTACGCCATGCTGGGGCGGCCTGCCGCGTTATGCCGATGGCAGCGACCTGAAACTCAAGCGTTCCACCTGCCTGAACCCGACGTGGAATAACCAGCGCAGCAAGCGGACCACCTGGTTCGGCGACCTCACGCATCAACTCAATGACGACTGGGCCCTGAAAGTCGCCGGGGTGTACTCCAAAAATACCCAAGACATGGAATACGCCTTTCCCAGCGGCTCAGTGCCCGTTGGTGCCACCCAGTCCAGCATCCTGGTGCTCGGCAGCACCTACGATTACGACCAGGTCGACTATGGTTTCGATGCTTACCTCGACGGCACGTTTGACGCGTTTGGCCAACAACACGAACTGACGGTGGGCGCCAATGCCAGCCGCTCCAAAAAAGACGACTTTTACGCCGTGGCCGTTCTGCCTGATCGCCAGAATGTACTGGACCCCAACCATCACCTGCCGCAGCCCGATGAGAGCTACTACCTGGCCAATGCCTCGCGCGGCGGGCCGGTGGACATGCGCATCAAACAATACGGAGCCTACTCCATCGCCCGCCTCAAACTGGCCGACCCGCTGACCGTGGTCTTGGGCAGCCGCGTGAGTTGGTATTCATCCCAGACTGACTCCGTGTCGTACTGGCGCGGCGAAGGCACCCCCGTGCATTCCGAAGCCAAGGAAACCGGGCAAGTCACCCCATTTGCCGCCGTGTTGTTCGACCTCAACGACAACCTGACCACCTACGCCAGCTACACCGACATTTTCACCCCGCAGGGTGGCTACAGAACCATCACCGGCGCCACACTCAAGCCGCTGATCGGGCAGAGCTATGAACTGGGCATCAAGGGCGAGTGGTTCAACGGCCGCCTGAACAGCGCCTTCAACCTGTTCCGCACGATTCAGAAAGACGCCGCTCAAGATAACCCGCTGTGCCCCGACAGCAGTTGCTCACAAAACTCAGGCAAGGTGCGCGCGCAAGGTTTCGAGGCCGAAGTCAGCGGCGAAGTCATCGACCGCCTGCAAGTGCTGGCGGGCTACACCTACACCCAGTCCAAAGTCCTGGAAGACGCCGACACGGCTCAAGATGGCGTTGCCTACAACTCCTACGTGCCCCGCCACCTACTTCGGGTGTGGGCCGACTACGCGCTTGGCGGCGCATTCGATCGTGTCACCGTGGGTGCCGGGGTCAATGCCCAAAGCAGCAACTACCGCGTCTCGCCCATCAGCGGCAACGACATCAGCCAATCGGGTTATGCGATTTGGAATGGCCGCGTGGGCTATCGCATCGACGACACCTGGTCGGTGGCGCTGAACGGCAACAACCTGTTCGACAAACGCTACTACGCCACTGTCGGCACTGAAGGTTTCGGCAACTTCTATGGCGAGCCACGCAACGTGGTGATGTCGCTGAAGGCCGACTTCTGAGGCCATAAATGCAGCGAGAAACCTGTGGGAGTCTGGCTTGCCAGCGATGCAAGCGACGCGGTTTTCCTGTCAAACCGCGTCGATACCCTCGCGGGCAAGCCCGCTCCCACAGGGCGTTAACTGACTGGCATTAGGCTTGGGACGTGGCGCATCACTTGCTCAGCCAGCAACACACCCGCAATCACGATCATCGCGGCACCCGACACCCGGCTGACGTTTTTCGCCGCACTGGGTCGGGTCCGCAAGACGGCCTTGGCGCCGAAACCCACCATCAAATACACCACCCCGCAGCTCAATGCATGCAGTGCGCCCAAGGCCACGATTTGCACCGGAATGGGCCAATTCGATGACGGGTTGGTGAACTGCGGCAACAACGCTAAAAACAGCAATAACACCTTGGGATTCATGCCGCTGACACACAAGCCCTTCCATGCCCAGCGCCACCAGGAATCATTGATCTGCACCTTCCCGGATTCAGGGGCCGAAGGGTGGCGAAGCATACTGATGCCCAACCACAACAGGTACAGAGCGCCTGCAATCGTCAGCACGGTGAGGATCATCGGATTGCGCGACACCAGGCCGCCAACGCCTGCCGCCACAACCACCGTGGCCAGCAAGTGGCCCGAGAGCATCCCCGCCACCGCAGGCGTGACACGCCGCCCGCGTATCCCCGCTGAAATCGCGTACGCCCAATCCGCGCCGGGGGTAATGATGAACAAAAAAGACACCGCCCAAAAGGCGGCCAATACGCTGAGAGTCACAGGGATCTACCTTCTACACGGAGCCGGGTGGGGTGCGCTTCACGCTGTTTAAAGCCAAAGCAGCCCGTAGAAGAATAGGGAAATGCTGATAGGATTATCTTTCGTTTATCCCCTACAGCCACTGCCACACTAGAAGGTTCTTTCAAGTGGATCGAATTGACCGCAAGATTCTTGCTGAGCTGCACGCCGATGGACGCTTGTCTCTCACTGAACTCGCCGAACGCGTAGGGCTCAGCCTGTCGCCCTGCCATCGGCGGGTGCGGGCACTTGAGGAGTCAGGCGTCATTCTGGGCTATCGCGCCTTGCTGGCGCCGAAAGAACTCGGCCTGGGCTTTTCGGCGATTGTGTTCGTGACTTTGCGCGAAGTGACCCGTCAGGCCATCGCTGACTTTGAAGCGGCGCTGCCGCAGATCCCGCAGATCGTCGAAGCACAAAGACTGTTCGGCGACCCCGACTACCTGCTGCAAGTGATCGCCAAAGACTTGCCCGCTTTTCAGCGCCTCTACGATGAACACCTCACCTCGCTGCCCAACGTGCAGCGCCTGGTGTCGACATTGGTGATGAAGAGCGTGATCCATGACCGGGTGCTGCCGCTATAAACCCGGTATCAAACCCGCTGCCAGCGCATCCAGCAAGGCCCTGACCTTGGGCAGCGTCTCGCGGCTTTTTGGCCACACCAGGTTGATCGCCAGCCCTTCGCTTGCCAGATGCGGGAGCACTTCAACCAAGGTGCCGTCTGCCAGTTGTTGCTTGATCAGCCACGTGGGCAACTGCGCAATGCCGCATCCTGCCTGCACCGTCATGACGTGGCCTTCCCCATCGCCCACGATGAACTGCGCGCGCATCACCCGCAGCTCGACCTCACCGGGGCGGCTGCCCGCGAACCGCCAAGGGCTGACCGTGCCATCTGCCCGGCCATAAGCGACACACGCGTGGTGTTCCAAGTCGCGATCGGTCAACGGCTCGCCGTGCTGTTTGAGGTAGTCCGGTGAGGCGCAGAACACATGCCGCTCGCTGCCCAAATAGCGATGCCCCCACGCCGCAGGCCACACATCCGGGCCCCCCACACGCACGACGATGTCGACGCCCTCTTCAACCGGGTCGATAAAACGATCCGAAAACGAAATGTGCGGCTGCAATTGCGGGTGTTGCTGAACGAATGCCAAGACCACCGGCAACGCCTGCAAACGCCCGAAGGCGGCGGGCAGATCAATTCGAATCCGACCACGCGGCTCCGAGTTTTCGGCGTGCAGCGATAATTCGGCCTCTTCCAGCTCAGCCAGCACGCCGGTACAGGTTTGGTAAAACGCGACGCCCGCATCGGTGAGTGACAAACGCCGAGTCGTACGATTGAACAAGCGCGTTTGCAATCGACTTTCCAGTCTGGCAATGCCTTTACTGACCGCAGAGGCAGTGAGGTTCATGCGCTCAGCAGCCGCTTTAAAACTGCCGGAGTCGGTCACGCAGACAAAGACGTCGATGCCCTTCAAACGCTCGGAAGAAAACATGGCGGCCTCTTATTCATGAATTCAGTTCACCTGATTCGGTAAAAGGTATCGTAAATACGCTCTATTTTCCCCAGTAAGCTTTGGCGCCACGACGTTGATCATCCACAAGGCGCATTTATGACCTCGCTAAAACCCACTGTATTAATTACCGGCGCCACCGGCCAGATCGGCGGCGACACCCTGCGCCTGCTGCTGGCCGACGACAGCATCACCTTGGTCGCGGCCGTGCGTTCAGACGCCAAGGCCGAGCCGTTCAAGGCGCAAGGCATTCGCACGGTGATCATGGACTTCGATAAAGAAGAGACCCTGGCGCCCGCGCTGCAAGGCATTGATCGCGCCCTGCTCGTCACCGGCTACACGGTAGAAATGCTGCGCCAAAGCAAAGCGTTTCTGGACCAGGCGAAAAAAGCCGGTGTGCAACACATCGTGCACCTCGGTGCGTGCGGGCGTGACGACGCCACCATTGGCCATTGGGCCTGGCATCAGTTAGTTGAACGTTACATTGAGTGGTCAGGCTTCTCGTTCACCCACTTGCGCCCAGAATGTTTTATGCAAAACCTGTTGAGCTACGACGGCACTCAAGCCGTTAAATCCGGGGTGATTGAGCAGTACACGGGTGACACCGCGTTCAATTGGGTCGATGGCGAAGACGTTGCCCGGGTGGCGGCACACACCCTGCTGCAGCCGCACAAACACGCGGGTCAAACGTACCGTTTGGGCTATGACATTCAGTCCTACGGCGACGTCGCAAACATCATGACCCGCCTGCTGGGCCAGCCATTTCGCTACGACGCACAGCCACCGCACGTGTTTCTGGAAAACATGCGCGCGGCAGGTGCCGAGATGGCCTACATGAACTGTGTGCACGACAACTTCAAACGCATGGCCGCAGACACCATCCCCGGTGTGCGGGACACGTGTGACAACTTTACGGCCATCACCGGCCGCCAGCCCGTGCGCTGGGAAGCGTTTGTGCAAAAGCACCGCAGTGCTTTTGTGTATTGATCGCCCCCCTGCGTGGGAGCCTGGCTTGCCAGCGATACAGGCGACGCGGTTTTACTGTAAAACCGCGTCGATTCCATCGCGGGCAAGCCCGGCTCCCACGGGGTCAGGTTTGGGTTTCAGCTCAGTTGTTGACGCATCGCCATTTCAACGCCGCGTATTTCAGCCAACCCCTTGAGACGACCGATCAGGGAATAACCCGGGTTGCTCTTGCGATGCTGGTCATCCAGCAACTGGTGGCCATGATCTGGACGCAATGGCAGGCGCGGGCCGCCATCGCGCTCACGGCGCAGTTCTTCTTCAACCAACGCACCAATCACGCCAACCATGTCCACGTCGCCGCCCAAGTGGTGGGCTTCATGGAAGCTGCGCGGGTCGGCCTCACGACGGGTTGAGCGCAAGTGGGTGAAGTAAATAAACGGCGCAAATTGCTTGGCCATGGCCACCAGATCGTTGTCTTCACGCACGCCATAAGAGCCGGTGCAGAAGGTCAGGCCGTTGGACGGGCTTGGCGCTGCATCCAGCAACCACTGTGCGTCTTGAGCGGTCGACAGAATGCGCGGCAAGCCAAGCAGAGCACGCGGTGGATCGTCCGGGTGGATGGCCATGCGCACACCCACTTCTTCTGCGACGGGGATGATTTCGCGCAAAAAGTGGCCCAAATGTTCACGCAATTTAGCTTCGTCGATGTCGGCGTAGGTGCGCAGCAAGGCGCGGAAGCTGTCCAGCGTGTAGTGTTCTTCGGTGCCCGGAAGCCCGGCGATCAAGGTGTTGACCAAGGCCTCGGTGCGAGCAGGCGTCAACGCTTCAAAGTAGGTGTTGGCCTGTTGAATGTCTTCAGCGCTGTATTCGGCTTCTGCACCCGGACGCTGGAGGATGAATAGGTCAAACGCAGCAAAAGCGGTCTGATCAAAACGCAGCGCCCAACCACCGTCTTCCAGCTCCCAGGCCAGGTCGGTGCGGGTCCAGTCCAGGACCGGCATAAAGTTGTAGCACACGATGTCGATGCCGCAGGTGGCCAGGTTGCGCACGCTTTGCTGGTAGTTGGCGATGTACTCGTCACGCCGTCCACAGCCACGCTTGATGTCTTCGTGCACCGGAATGCTCTCGACCACCGACCAGCTCAGACCGGCGGCTTCGATCATCTTTTTGCGCGCCGCAATCGCGTCCACCGGCCACACTTGGCCATTCGGGATGTCGTGCAACGCGGTGACAATCCCGGTGGCACCGGTCTGTCGCACATCAGCCAGTGAAATAGGGTCTTGGGGGCCAAACCAACGCCACGTCTGTTCCATGTGTGTCTCCCTTCTTGTTAGGTGTGTGCTGCAAGATTTTTTAAGTGTTGGCTCATGCCGGTGCGTTGCAGGGCAACGTAAGCCCCCTGAACGGCATCACGGAAGGCGGCCTGGGTGGACAGTTGAGCGGCAAATACCTGCTCAAGATCAAGAAAAGCGTCCACCAATTGCGCGCCGTCAAAGCGACCTGCCAGGTCGGCGAACGTGGCGCTCAACGGGTCATCGACGACGTGCATCGCACTGCCGGCCAAAGGCTGCGTGCAGGTGTGAATCCAGGCCGCGACACCCAACGCGATGCAATCAATGCTGCGCCCTGCATCGAGCAGTTGCCCGGCACCTTGTAGCCAGCGCTGCGGCAGTTTTTGCGAACCGTCCATGGCGATCTGCCGCAGGCGGTGTTGCAAGCTGTCATTGGCAAAACGCGTGCACAGATCACGGGCATAACCCGCCACATCGATGCCCGCAGGCATGTCTAGCGTGGGCGCGGCCTCTTGGTTCATGTAACGGCGAATAAACGCCAGCAAATCAGGATCGCTGATGGCCTCGTAAACCGACTCATGGCCGGCCAGCAAGCCGATGTAAGCCAGCAACGAATGGCTGCCATTGAGCAGGCGCAATTTCATGGTTTCGAACGGCCGCACGTCAGCCACCATCTGCACGCCTTCCACTTCCCAGTCCGGACGACCTTGTGGAAAGTGGTCCTCGATCACCCATTGGCTGAAGCGTTCACACACCACGGCCGCACGGTCATGGCAGTCGAGTTGCTGTTCGAGCCGGGCGAATGCCTGCGCATCCATGGCGGGCACGATGCGGTCGACCATGCAGCCAGGAAACGCCACCTGCTGCTCAACCCACTGCGCCAGTTCGCTGTCTTGCGCTGCAGCCAGACCACTCACCGCCTGACGGGTGCGCTGGCCGTTGTCCGGCATGTTGTCGCAACACAACACGGTGAACGCGGGGATGCCTGCCATGCGTCGACGGCGCAAGGCTTCCAGCACAATCCCCGGCGCGCTTCGTGGCGTCCCGGGGGTCGCAAGGTCATGGACAATAGCCGGGTCGTCCAGGCGCAACTGCCCGGTGGCCGGGTTCAGGCAATAGCCTTTTTCCGTGACGGTCAGGGTCACAATCCGTGTCTGCGGATTGGCCATGCGCTGCAACAGCTCCTCCAGCTCATGCCCGCCATCCCCTACAAACAGGGCTTCACGCAACACCGTGATGTCGCGCAACGTCACCTGTTCACGGTCTTGATACTCCGCCACGGCGTAGCGGCCCTGCTGTTCACGCAACTGCTCGACCAGCGCGCGATTGGAACGCAGGTTGGCACTGCACAACCCCCAATGGCCTTGGCCATGACGGTTGTGATTGCGCTGCAAATAGACGGCCTGATGCGCGCGGTGAAACGCCCCCAGCCCCAAATGCACAATCCCGACTTCGGCCTCGCCAGCCACCGAAGGAACACGTTGAACAACAGGCATCGCGACTCTCCTTAAGGCTGAGACAGCGCCGGGCGCGGTGTCAGGCTGTCGGCAGGCGGCACTGCGGCGTCAGTCACGGGCAGCGGTTTGACATAACGCGCCACACACACTGCGCCGATGATGGTCAACAGCCCCGCCAACAGGAAGGCGCTGGTGAACGAACCGGTGAACTGCACCAAAAAGCCGGTCAAGGTTGGGCCGATGATGCCCGAGGTGTTGGCCAGAAAGTGCATGAAACCACTGACACCACCGACCCGTGCGGCAGGCACGGTGTCCTGGATGATCGCCCAGTAAATGGCACCCGTGAGGTACAAGAAGAACACCGCCAGCGCCACCAGCGCGACTGCCGGGATCAGGGTTTTGACGAGGCCGGCAAAACCGATGCACACCGCACAGGCCAACAGGCACGTGACCAGCACCACTTTGCGCGAAAACATCATTCGCCCGGTCTTCTTGAACACGAAGTCGGAAATGAAGCCGCCCAGCGCCAGCCCGAGGAAGCCCAGCACCCACGGAATGACCGTGGCGATACTCATCTCTTTAACGTTGAGCCCATGCGCCATGGTCAGGTAGCTAGGGAACCAGGTCAGGAAGAAGAACAGCGTGTAGTTGTACGAGAAGAACGCCAGCGAGGTGAACAGCACAGTGGGTTGCTTGAGGTAGTAACGCAGCGGATGCACCGGCAACGACGCCATGTCGCTCTGGCCTTCGCCTTCGGCAATTTCTTCAGCCACTTTGCCGGTCGGCTTGTCCTTGACGAACTTGTACCAAACCGCTGCCCACACCAGGCCGATCAACATAATGATGATGAACGAGACTTTCCAGCCGTAGCTGATGGCGATAAAGCCCACTACCGGCCCGGAAATCGCGCCACCCAACGGTGTACCGGACATGGAGCTGCCCAGCGCCCGCGCCCGCTGTTTAGGCGTGTACCAGTTGTTGACCATCTTGCTGGTGGTCACGCTCAGCGGGCCTTCGCCCATGCCGAACAGAATGCGGATAAACACCAGCGACATGAAACCGACGGTCAGCACCGTCAGACCACTGAACAACGACCACAGCACCATCGCCAGCAGCAGCGTGGTTTTCGCCCCGTAACGGTCGGCGGCCCAGCCGCCGATAAAGTTGAAGGCTGCGTAGCCGACGAAAAAACTACTGAAGATCATGCCCATTTCACCCGTCGTCAGACCGTAGTCTTTCTGGATGAAGGGGGCTGCCACGGACAATGCCGAGCGATCCAGGTAGTTAATAACGCCTGCCAGGAACAACATGATGATGACTAACGTACGACCTTGACCAAACATTGGAACCTCCCGCTTTCTTATGTTTATTCGGTGAGGGTGCCCATCAGTGGGCACGTGTATCTGAAGCGTTCCTACAGTGAGTGAGTCGCTCTTCAGGCGTGAGCGCTGTTGAGTTGCACCAGCACTTTTCGGGTCTGCTCGGGATGGTTCTCGATCAGCGCGATGGCGTCCGGCATTTCGTCGAACTGGATGCGGTGGCTGATCATTTCCTGAACCTGCAACTTGCCGCTGGCGATCAGTTCGATCACCCGTGGGAACTTGCGATTGTTGAGGCGTGAACCCACCAGGGTGAGTTCCTTTTTGATCATTTCCAGTTGCACCAGATCGCTTGGCGTAGCGTTAAAGCCCAGCAGGCCAATACGCCCCGCCGGGGAGGCCAGACGCACCATTTGCGGCATCAGCGCCGGAATGCAGGCAGCATCGACAATCAACGGCACGCCTTCGCCATTCGTCAGCTCGCGCATGCTCGCTTCAACGTCCACTTCTTTGCCGTTGAGGGTCCGGGTGGCGCCCAGCGCGCGGGCGGTTTGCAGACGCTCGTCAATCACGTCGGTCACGGTGATGTCTGTCAGCCCCAGCGCTTTAGCCATTTGTACCAGCGTCAGGCCAATCACCCCGGCGCCGTAAATCAGCAGGCTGTCGCCCGGATGCGGCTGCATGCGGTCCAGTACATTGAGGGCGATGGAGTAGGGTTCGACCAGCGCGGCATGGCTCAGCGACATCGAATCCGGCAGAGGATGGACGTTGCTCGCTGGCACGCTGACTTGCTCGCTGAAGCCACCGTCGCGGTGCACGCCGATCACTTGCAACTGGGTGCACACGTTGGGCCGATTGATGCGGCACGGGTAGCAGGTGCCGCAGCTGATGACCGGGTCGATGCACACACGGTCGCCGACCTTGATGTGCGCAACCCCCTCACCCACTTCGCGTACCACGCCCGAAAACTCGTGGCCGGTGACACGCGGAAAGCGCACAAAGGCGTTCTGTCCGTGAATGATGTGCAGATCCGAGCCGCAGATACCGGCGTAGGCCACATCGACCTTGACCTCATTGCGGGCCACCTGCGGGACCTCGACCTGGGCCAGGCCGAATTCAAAAGGTGCTCTCACTTGAAACGCTTTCATCGGATAACTCCTGCCAAGGCATGACGCCCAATTTTTTATAGTTATTAAACAGTCGCGCAAAACGCTTTAAACGGTGTGTTACCAGTGCCAGAGCGTGCCGTCTTCCAGGCGATTGACCGGCAGGCTGGCGCGTTTATAGGGGTATTGGGCGGCCAGTTTTTCATCGATATCCACGCCGTGCCCCGGCGTTTCACCCGGGGTGAAATGGCCGTCTTCAAAGCGATAGGCGTGAGGGAACACTTCGTCGGTCAGCGGGTCGTGCGGCATGTGCTCCTGGATACCGAAATTAGGCACCCACGTATCAAAATGCAGCGCCGCGCCCATGGTCACCGGCGACAGGTCAGTGGCCCCGTGAAACCCGGTGCGCACTTGGTAGAGCGCTGCAAAATCGGCAATCCGGCGCACGTGGCTGATGCCACCGGCATGCACCAGCGTGGCGCGGATGTAGTCAATCAACTGTTCCTGGATCAACTCGCGGCAGTCGTGAATCGAGTTGAACACTTCGCCCACCGCCAGCGGGGTGGTGGTGTGCTGGCGAATCAGGCGGAACGCCTCCTGGTTCTCGGCCGGGGTGCAGTCCTCCAGCCAGAACAGGTTGAACGGTTCCACCGCCTTGCCCAAACGCCCGGCTTCAATCGGCGTAAGGCGGTGGTGGACGTCATGCAGAATGTGCAAATCATCCCCAAAGCGCTCGCGCACGGCAGCGAACAATTTAGGCACATGGTTGAGGTACTTGGCGGTGTCCCACACATGCTCGGCAGGCAGATCGCTGTCAGCCGGTTCATAGCGCTCGCCGCTGCGCTTGGCCACGCCATAGGTGGTGGCAATGCCGGGAATCCCGCATTGCACGCGCACGGCTTTGTAACCCAGTTCCACATGACGGGCGACTTCGTCCAGACAGCCTTCAATGTCTTTGCCCGTGGCGTGCCCGTACACCATCACCCGCTCGCGGCTCTTGCCACCGAGCAACTGGTACAGCGGCATGTTGGCGGCCTTGGCTTTGATGTCCCACAAGGCGACGTCGACAGCAGCAATCGCAGTCATGGTCACCGGGCCACGGCGCCAATAGGCCCCGCGATACAGGTATTGCCAAATGTCTTCGATGCGCTGGGCATCACGACCGATCAACGCGGGCAGCACGTGCTCTTCGAGGTAAGCCACCACGGCCATTTCACGGCCATTCAAGGTGGCATCGCCGATGCCATAGAGGCCGGAGTCGGTGACAATTTTCAGGGTGATCAGGTTGCGACCCGGGCAGGTGACAATCACGCGCGCTTCAACGATTTTCATGCGATCAGGCCTCAGCGACAGAAGAAAAAACAGGCAGGCTCAGCGTTGGCATCGCCGCTCTCGGGATCAGTGCGCCGGGGTACTGGACCACTTGTGCAGCCAGCCGATGACCCCAGCGCGCCGCCAGTTGCGGCTCGCCACCTTGCAAGCGACAGGCAAGATAGGCGGCGCTGAACGAGTCACCCGCCGCCGTGGTGTCGACGATGCGCGACACCTGTTCGGCAGGCACTTCAAAATGCCCGGCAGCGCACTGAATCAAACACGAGGCCGCGCCACGCTTGAGCGCCACTTCGCCAACGCCGAATGCTGCATAAGCGCGGAACAGCGCGTGATGGTCGGCATAACCGAACAGCGTGGCGTCGTCTTCCCAGGTGATCAGCGCCAGATCCGTCAGGCGCAGCATGTCGCTGTAGGCCTGACGCGCGGCGTGCACATCGGGCCATAAATGAGGGCGGTAATTGTTGTCAAAGACGATGCGCGTGCCGCCCTTTCGAGCCTTGCTCAAGGCGTGCATCAGGCGTTCGCGGCCACCGGGCGTGAGGATCGCCAGGCTGATACCGCTTAAATAGACATAGTCGTAATCGGCCAGCGCACGCAGCAATTCATCGGCTTGCGGCCCATCGAAAACCCGCCGTGCAGCGGCTTCGCCACGCCAATAGGCAAAGCGGCGCTCGCCCTGGTCATCGGTCTGGATAAAGTACAAACCCGGCAGCGCATCCGGGATCACGCGTACATGCTGATCACCGACGCCTTCGTCGCGCCACAACTGGCGCATGGCAACGCTGAACGCGTCTGCGCCGACCGCTGTGATGTAATCCGCAACAATTGCGCTGCCCGTACTGACACGGGCCAGATAGACCGCTGCATTGAGCGTGTCCCCGCCAAACGTCTGGCTGAAGCCTGCGCCCAGCTCACCGCGCATTTCAATCATGCACTCGCCGATCAGCGCCACCTTGAGGGGGCGGGATCGTTCGGCTTGTGGGCAATGCCCAAGCGTTACCGTCATTACTGCGCGCCTTGTGCCTTGCGTGAGCGCAGACACGAAAATCGTGGCCGTGCGCACCGCTATTATTGTTTTCGAAACGGCGTTTCATTTTGTTTGTTGCCGCCGAGTTTAATGAAAATTCCTATACCGTCAAGGAAAATGGAACAGCGTTTCGATTCGCTTGGGTATATCCTTGGTTTTTTTAATGGCGTTGGAGCCTCCATGGACAACAGCACCACCCAAAACAATGATTTGGTCTCGGCCGTTGGGCGGACCATGGCTGTGCTTGAAGCCCTGGCAGAGCACCCTGAAGAAAGTGGCGTTTCAGAAATCGCGCAAAAGCTCGATATGTCGAAAAGCACGGTTTACCGCTTTTTACAGTCACTCAAAGCCCGTGGTTATGTGGTCCAGGACGCCGAAGACCGCTATCGGCTCAGCGTTCGGCTGTTCGAACTGGGCGCACAAGCCCTGCCCCATCTGGACATCGTGCGCGAAGCCGAACCGGGCATGCGCCGCATCAATGAGCTGACCGGCGAGACCGTGCACTTGGGCATCCTCGACGAAGGCAGCATCGTCTACGTGCACAAGATCGACTCCAAGTACAACCTGCGCATGTATTCGCGCATCGGTCGCCGCGCGCCGCTGTACTGCACCGGCATCGGCAAAGTGCTGATGGCGTGGCTGGACGAAGATGAATTGCTCGCGCATTTGCGCGAAGAAAGTTTCGAGCGCCGAACCGCCAACACCCTCGTCAGCATCGAGGAGTACCTGCAAGAACTGGCCATCGTTCGCGAGCAAGGCTATGGCGAAGACCATGAAGAATTCGAAGACAACATGCGCTGCCTGGCAGCGCCCATCCGAGACCGCTTCGGCCACGTGATCGGCGGCATGAGCGTGTCCTTTCCGTGCTTTCGCTTTCGCGAAGAGCTGAAACAGGACTACGTCAAACAACTGATGGAAGCCTCGCAACAAATCTCCAGCCAATTGGGCTGGCACCCTTAGAGGCTATGCGGGTGTCGCAGGCGACAAAAAACGGCCACTGGTAAAAACCAGACCGGCGACACCCGAAGGCTTACTTGGCAGGAAATACCTGAAAGCTGCGCGACAGGGGCTTTGGCAATGCAGCTGCCAAAAACAAACTATTCATGAAATTTGGGAAGCGTCCTACAGACCTTAATGCTAGTTGCTGCTAGTTTTGCCGAAGTAATTAAATGACGCATCTAAAATAACAAAGGACTTACACATGAATAAGTTCAAGATACTGCTACCTGCCAAGTATGCTTTTGACGTTAGTCATACTCCATTCGAAACTTCTTGAGAGTTGGTCACTACTTTCAGAAGAACCCCTCAGAAAAATCCAAAATTTGCTTGTGTAAAGCCAAACTTTATTAAATGCCTCTGCGTGGGGTGTTAACAGGTCAGAAGTGTTGGAGATAACGCTATGAGACCCTCTTGCGTTCCGCCAGTTGCTGCATCACTTATTGCCATTACCGAAAATATCTTGCATATCGCACCGGTGTCCAACGGCTGGAAAACTGATGCACCCAGCAATGTCGTATTTCTGCCCCCAACATTAAACAAGCAAACGCTGCTTATACAGATCGCACTTCTGCGTCCATCAACCATCGTTGTCGGAGATCAAACCATTGATGCCGAGGTGATTGACCAATGGCGCACTTCCCACCCATTTGGAGACCTTTTTCTGATTCGCAGAGGGGCGAGTCTGGATAAAGTGCGGCTGGATCTGTGCGCCCCCAACCATATTCAGGTGGTCAATACGCCGGGGGTCAACGCGCCACATGTCTCGGCCTATATCGCGCACTGGCTGACTCTCGCCGATGGCTGCATAGCACGTGAGATTTGCGTGCTGGGATACGGCAATGTCGGCAAGGCGTTGGTTAACGTGTTACTTGAGCAAGATCCGGATATTCGGATCACGGTATTAGTGCGCCACGGCCATGCGCCAGCACCTATCAACCGAGTCTCATTTGTCGTTGACTGGCTTGAAGCACTGCAAGGGGCCCATGCAGTCGCGATCTGTTTGTCACTGAATGACGAATCCAGACACTGCATTGATCGCGCCCTCATTCAGAGCCTGCACCCCCAGGCCCGCGTGGTTTGTGTCGCCAAACCGGAGGTCTTCAGCGATGCTGCTTTGCAGACCCTGGCAGAAGCTGAAGGCATCCAATTGATCGTGGACTACGGCCCCACGACCCTGGATGCATTTCGTGTGCGCACCCAAGCACTCGGCTGTAGCACCTCAAGCTGGTGCAAGCCCGCGACGCTAACGACACAGGCGGCAACCACGCAAGCCTGTCATCGCGACCTTGACTATGCCGTCTGCGTGCAACTGAGCCTTGCGGCCTTGCGGGGTCTGGTCAGGCGTAAATGTACGCACTCATTGATGATCCCCTCCAAGCCCGTGCAAGCCGGTGCGCCCAGCGTGTCGATCATTGGCAGAGGTATCAATGGTCTACTCCAGGCGGTGATGTGCCGCTTGGCGAATTATCAGGTCACGGTCTACGGTGGGGCTCAGGAGAACGATGGCGCCAGTCACAAGAACGTCAACATGCGCCACCTCTCTGCAACGGAAACGGTGGCAAAACCGCTGCATAACGACCACCTGCTCCCCGCCAATCAGCACTTGGCCATTGAATGCAATCGCGCAGGCATCGAGCTGTTTGAAAAACTCCTGGCCGATAATCCATCGCTGCGACCTTTCGCCAAGGCGCACATTGTACGGGCCTATAGGGAAGGTGCCGAGGGCGTAGACGCTGCCATTCGCGAGCAATACGCGATTGAAAATACACCTTGGCCGAGTGGCAAGCCGGGAGGCGATTTCCTGGAGATCAGCCCGCAGCAATTCCAGGCAAGGTATGGAATCTCCGGGATAAGTCGGGCTATTGAGGTATCGGGCTACGATCTGGAGTTTGTCGAGGTGATGGCCGAACTGGTGACGCTTTTGCAGCGCGCCGGGGTTCGGTTTCTGCCTCAGCATCTGAGTCGGGGGCAAATTACCGAACTGAGCAGAGAGCACTTCGTCGTCACGGCCATGGGGGTTGAACAACCAGACGTCGTGCCGATTACAGGCTGGTTTTTCAAATTGATCGCTGTCGGCAACGAAGGTGCCAACCTGCGCGGGGTCAAGCTGCACTACGAGCTGCCAATCGGCGTCATGAACTGCCGCCTGGACGCAGACTTCATTCTTGTCTCCGCCGGGCAAGTGCCGCCCGATTCAGCCCCAGCTGATAAACAACACATACTCGCGGCGTGCTTGGCCGCTGTTGCTCGGCACTTTCCAAACTCTTACGCCAAGGCAATCGAAAGTGACAACTTACAGATCATTGAATGCGCCCGGCCCGGCACTCAAGATGGACTGTCGATTGTGCATTGGTGCGCATTCAATCGCGTTGCCGCCGGAGCAACTTATGCCGGTGGCACAACACAGGGATTAGTCTGGGCCTCCTTGGTCCAGGAACTTCTTCTGGCAAGAGCATCTGCTCTTTCAGGGCTGTACGTAAATAAAAAAATTATTAATGACTTGTAGTCTTCGAGTGTTACCACGGCTATCAACCCACGTTCTTAGCTATGGGCTTTTTAACCAACCATCGACTTTATTGCAGCACGCTTAATTAGACAGGAATTTAGTCCGCTAACACCTATGACTGAACGCGAAAACACTCAAGTTTTTGATAACAACAACAATGAAAACAACATGAGGTATTGGAATGAACAAATCGAAACTTGCTTGGTTTGCACTCACCGCCACTTCCATGATGGGTCTTAGCAGCGCGGCCATAGCGGGCGCCACGCTGGACGCCATCCAGAAGAAAGGTTTTATTCAATGCGGTGTCTCCGATGGTTTACCAGGCTTCTCCGTTCCGGATGCCCACGGCAAGATCCTGGGGATAGATGCTGACGTGTGCCGCGCGGTTGCAGCCGCCGTTTTTGGTGACGCCACCAAGGTCAAATTCAGCCAGTTGAATGCCAAGGAGCGTTTCACGGCCCTGCAATCGGGCGAAATCGACATCTTGTCGCGCAACACCACCATGACCAGCTCCCGCGATGCAGGAATGGGCATGAAATTCCCGGGTTTTATCGCCTACTACGACGGTGTTGGCTTCTTGGTTAACAAAAAAACAGGCATAAAAAGTGCCAAGGAACTGGACGGTGCAACCCTCTGCATCCTCGCCGGTACCACCACCGAGCTGAACGTTTCCGACTACTTTCGCGCCAACAATCTGAAGTACAAGCCGATCACCTTCGACACCTCCGATGAAAGCGCCAAGTCGCTGGAATCCGGTCGTTGTGACGCACTGAGTTCCGACAAGTCGCAACTCTACGCACAGCGCAGCAAACTGGCCGACCCTGCGGATTACGTCGTACTGCCAGAAACCATTTCCAAAGAGCCGTTGGGTCCTATTGTGCGAAACGGCGACGACGACTGGCTGGCCATCGTGCGCTGGGTTGGCTACGCCATGCTCAACGCTGAAGAAGCGGGCATTACCTCGAAGAACGTTGAAGACCAAGCCAAGACCAGCAAAAACCCGGACGTAGCCCGCCTACTGGGTGCCGACGGTGAATACGGCAAAGACCTGAACCTGCGCAAGGACTGGGTCGTACAGATCGTCAAGCAAGTCGGTAACTACGGCGAAATCTTTGAGAGAAACCTGGGAATGGGCAGCCCTCTGCAAATCGACCGTGGGCTAAACGCTCTATGGAACAACGGCGGCATTCAATACGCACCGCCTGTGCGCTGATCGTTGAGCGTGTTGTCGCCCGGCGGTTAACCGCCGGGTGATGTTCTGTTGCTTTTTTTCGGGGCATTCCATGCAAAACCTAATCGTCGCGCCCAAGCAGAAGCTGCGCTTCAGCGATCCCAAAGTGCGTGAGTGGCTATTTCAGATCATCACGATTGTGGCGGTCGTTTCACTGGGCTGGTACCTGTTCAATAACACCCAGACCAACCTGCAACACCGAGGGATTACCTCGGGCTTCGAGTTTCTTGAGCGCAGTGCCGGTTTCGGTATCGCTCAACATTTAATCAATTACACCGAATCGGACAGCTATGCCCGGGTCTTCGTCATCGGGTTGCTTAACACCTTGCTGGTCACGGTGATTGGCGTGGTCCTGGCAACCCTCCTCGGCTTCATCATCGGCGTGGCGCGTTTGTCCCCCAATTGGATGATCAACAAATTGGCGACGGTGTATGTGGAGGTGTTCCGCAATATTCCGCCGCTGCTGCAAATCCTGTTCTGGTACTTCGCCGTGTTCCTGAGCATGCCTGGGCCGCGCAATAGCCATAGTTTCAATGACACCTTCTTTGTCAGTAGCCGTGGGCTGAACCTGCCCGCAGCGCTGGCGGCTGACGGCTTTTGGCCCTTTGCAATTAGTGTGGTGCTTGCCCTCGTCGCTACTGGGTTGATGGTGCGTTGGGCCAACCAACGTTTTGAAGCCTCCGGTGTAGCGTTCCATAAATTTTGGGCCGGTGTGGCGCTGCTCATCCTGATTCCTGAGTCGCCCCGGGTTTCGTAGACACCTCTTTGCCTTAAACTGAGGCCAATTAGGAGGTGCCATGAGCAACCCACGTTATCCCGAAGAATTCAAAATCCAAGCGGTCAATCAAGTGACCGAAAAGCGGCTGCCTGTCGCTGATGTAGCGGCCCGTCTCGGCGTGTCGACGCATAGCCTATATGCCTGGATAAAGCGCTACAGCAAACCTCAAGAAGAACGGCAGCAGGATTACGATCAGCACGCTGAGCTGCGTCGTCTGCGGGCGGAACTCAAGCGCGTCACTGAAGAGCGAGACATATTAAAAAAGGCCGCCGCGTACTTTGCCAAGGAGTGCGGTTGAAGTACGCCTTTATCAAGCAGCATGCGGGCGACTATTCGATTCGACGGCTTTGCCTGACGCTGAAAGTCCATCCCAGCGGTTATTACGCCTGGCTGTCTGAGCCGCAATCGGTACGCGCCAAAGACGACCAGCGACTGCTGGGTTTGATCAAGCATTCCTGGCTGGAGAGCGGCGGCGTTTATGGCTATCGCAAAATCCATGACGATCTGCGCGAGGTCGGTGAAGACTGTGGTCGCCATCGTGTGGCGAGGCTGATGCGTCTTGAAGGGCTGCGCTCTCAGACAGGGTATCGACGTCGCCCTGGAAAGTACGGCGGTAAACCAGCTGTCGCCGCACCCAATTTGCTGAGGCGCCAGTTCGATGTCGTAGAACCCAACAAGGTTTGGGTCACCGACATCACCTACATTCGCACGTATGAAGGCTGGCTGTATTTGGCAGTGGTGCTGGATCTGTTTTCTCGTCAGATCGTTGGCTGGTCAATGAAGTCGCAGATGACCAGTGATTTGGCCATTGATGCATTATTGATGGCGGTTTGGAGGCGAAAACCGAAGCAGGAGGTGATGGTTCACAGCGACCAGGGCAGCCAGTACAGCAGTTCAGATTGGCGCAGTTTTTTGAAAGCGAACAATTTGGTTGCCAGCATGAGTCGCCGAGGCAACTGTCATGACAATGCCGTGGCCGAGAGCTTTTTTCAGCTTCTGAAACGGGAACGGATCAAGCGGAAAATCTACACCACACGGGAAGATGCTCGTAGTGATGTGTTCGATTACATCGAGATGTTCTACAACGCAAAACGCCGTCATGGTTTCAACAATCAGCTGTCGCCGGTAGAGTTTGAAAAGCGTTACGCAATGAGCTTGCAGGGTGTCTAGATAATCCGGGGCGATTCATCCAGCGTTGTGCGCTTTGGTCTTCGGCACGCCGCTGCACTGGGAAACGCCCACGCTGCAAGGTTTCAATTTTGTCGGTGGCTGGGTACTGATTCCTGAACTGCTGGCGCTTACCTTGGCCCTGACCGTGTACACCGCAGCGTTTATCGCCGAGATCGTGCGTTCGGGCATCACGTCCGTCAGCCACGGTCAGACTGAAGCTGCACGCTCCCTGGGCCTGAGACCCGGGCCGACGCTGCGCAAGGTCATCATCCCGCAAGCCCTGCGAGTGATCATTCCGCCGCTGACCAGCCAATACCTCAACCTGGCAAAAAACTCGTCATTGGCGGCTGGGATCGGTTATCCGGAAATGGTCTCGTTGTTTGCCGGCACGGTGCTCAACCAGACCGGTCAGGCCATTGAAGTCATTGCTATCACCATGAGCGTCTACCTGGCCATCAGCATCAGCATTTCTCTGCTGATGAACGCTTACAACAAGCGCATCGCGCTGACCGAACGCTAAGGAGACGGCCATGAGTGCTCATTGTTTCAAACCCGACTTGCCGCCCCCAAACAAGGTGTTCGGGCCGATAGCGTGGATGCGCGCCAACCTGTTCTCGGGTGGGTTCAACACGCTGCTGACCCTGCTGGCGTTCTACCTGCTGTACCTGACAGTGCCGCCGCTGGTGCAGTGGGCGATCCTTGACGCCAACTGGGTGGGCAGCACCCGCGCCGACTGTACCCAGTCGGGCGCCTGCTGGGTGTTCATCCAACAGCGCTTCGGACAATTCATGTACGGCTACTACCCGGGTGACCTGCGCTGGCGCGTCGACCTGACCGTGTGGTTGGCCATCATCGGCACTGCGCCGTTGTTTATCTCGCGCTTTACGCACAAGGCCATTTACGGGCTGGGCTTTCTGGTGGTTTACCCGGTTGTGGCCTTCACCCTGCTGCATGGCGGCTACTGGGGCCTGACCAGCGTGGCGACCAGCCAATGGGGCGGGCTGATGCTGACACTGGTGATCGCCACCGTAGGCATTGCAGGCGCTTTGCCCTTAGGCATCGTGCTCGCGTTGGGGCGCCGTTCTAACCTGCCAGCGATTCGGGTGGTCTGCGTGACCTTCATCGAGTTCTGGCGCGGCGTGCCATTGATTACGGTGCTGTTCATGTCATCGGTGATGCTGCCGCTGTTTCTGCCCGAAGGCATGAACTTCGACAAATTGCTGCGGGCCTTGATCGGCGTAATCCTGTTTCAGTCTGCCTACGTGGCCGAAGTGGTGCGCGGTGGTTTACAGGCAATCCCCAAGGGCCAGTACGAAGCAGCGGCGGCAATGGGCCTGGGTTACTGGCGCAGCATGGGCCTGGTGATCTTGCCGCAAGCCTTGAAGCTGGTGATTCCGGGCATCGTTAATACCTTTATTGCGCTGTTCAAGGACACGAGCCTGGTGATCATCATCGGTTTGTTTGACCTGCTCAACAGCGTCAAGCAAGCCGCCGCCGATCCGAAATGGCTGGGCATGGCCACTGAAGGCTATGTGTTCGCCGCCCTGGTGTTCTGGATTTTCTGTTTTGGCATGTCGCGCTATTCCATGCATTTGGAACGCAAGCTCGACACCGGTCATAAGCGTTAGTAGGAGTTCGGCATGAGTGAAGCAATCAAAAAGCCTGCTAGCCCTGAAGGCATTATCCAGATGCAGGACGTCAACAAGTGGTACGCCCAGTTCCACGTATTGAAAGACATCAACCTGAACGTCAAGCAGGGCGAGCGCATCGTGCTGTGCGGCCCGTCGGGTTCCGGCAAATCCACCACCATCCGCTGCCTTAATCGCCTCGAAGAGCACCAACAGGGTCGCATCGTGGTTGATGGCGTGGAGTTGACCAACGACCTCAAGCAGATCGAAGCGATCCGCCGTGAAGTGGGCATGGTGTTTCAGCACTTCAACCTCTTCCCGCACCTGACCATCCTGCAAAACTGCACGTTGGCGCCAATGTGGGTTCGCAAGATGCCCAAGCGCCAGGCCGAAGAAATCGCCATGCATTATCTGGAGCGCGTGCGTATTCCGGAGCAAGCCCACAAGTTCCCCGGACAATTGTCCGGAGGCCAGCAACAGCGTGTGGCCATCGCCCGTGCCTTGTGCATGAAGCCCACCATCATGCTGTTCGATGAGCCGACTTCAGCACTGGACCCGGAAATGGTCAAAGAGGTGCTGGACACCATGATCGGCCTGGCCGAGGACGGCATGACCATGCTCTGCGTGACACACGAAATGGGCTTTGCACGCACAGTGGCCGACCGTGTGATCTTCATGGACAGAGGCGAGATCGTGGAACAGGCAGCACCGAATGACTTCTTCGATAACCCGCAGAATGAACGGACCCAGGTGTTCTTGAGCCAGATACTGCACTAAACAACTGCACACGGCCGACTGTAGGAGCGAGCTTGTCTCGCGATCTTTTGATCTTCTAAAAGCTCGCGAGACAAGCTCGCTCCTACAGGGGGCCGACCTCAGTGACTTTGCAGAGCCTTGATGAGCTGCTGGCTTAACGACTGATAGCACAGTGCTACTTTTCGCAGCATATTCCCTCGGACCTGCCCGATTTTGAGCCACTGCATCGTCGCAAAAACGGCGTTGAGGGCGCTAAAAGCGCGCTAGTTTATACAGGAGCGACAAACGCTTAATACAGTGCGTCAATGTGCCACGCACACCCCATAGAGGGCGCACATCCTGCAAATGGATGACTTGCCTAATACCTATAACTCCAAGGATGACATTGTGATTAAACCCCTCGCACTCGCTATCAGTGTGGCTGGCGCCCTGCTGTCAACGTCAAGCCATGCTTACAACTACGGCGAACATGCTGCTACTACCCTCGATAAGCTGATAAACGACTATCCGGGCCGCTACCGCGGCACGGCCAATTTCGCCGGTGCCGCTGACTTGATGCAAAGCCAGATGGGCGATGCCTACAGCATCAGCCGCCAGGATTTTTCCTGGGGCACGGGTAACAGCCGCAGCTCGCAAAACGTAATCGCCTATGCCGCGGGCACCCAACCGCAATACGTGGTGGTCGGCGCCCACTTCGATACCTACTTTGGCCGCCCGACCCTGCAAGGTCTGGATGACAACGGCTCCGGCGCCAGCGTACTCACCGAAATCGCTCGCAACCTCAACGGCGTGCCGTTGGAGTACGGGCTGCAAATCATCGGCTTTGGCGCTGAAGAGGAAGGCTTGCAAGGCTCCAAAGCCTTCGTCAAAAGCCTGAACGTCAGCCAGCGCGAAAACATGCTGGCCATGATCAACCTCGACAGCCTGATCACCGGCGACATGATGTACGCCCACTCCGGCCAGAACAGCGTCAGCGACCCAGGCCTGAACTCGTTGCGCGAGCATGCGTTCACGCTCGCCAAAGAGCTCAACATCAACCTGTTCACCAACCCTGGGCTCGATCCCGCTTACCCGGCCGGCACCGGCTGCTGCAGTGATGGTGAAGCGTTCGAAGCGCTGAAAATCCCCATCCTCTACGTCGAAGCCACCAACTGGGAACTCGGCGACATGGACGGTTACACCCAGACCGACAACCCGGCCATCCCGGGCGGTGCGACCTGGCATGACCCGAAAAAAGACAACGAAACCGTACTCACCAACGCCTTCGGCCAAGAGCGTATCGACCAGCGCCTGCGCGACTACTCGCGACTGCTCAGCCGCTTGGTACTGGAGCTGACCAACGCCGACTTGATGGCCTCTACCGCCTCTGGCGGCGCTGTTGCGCGGGCCCAGCAAGACAACCTGCAACGCCAGCATCAGGCGCAAGTCAACCTGCTGGATCGCCGCTGGCTGACCCTGCAATCGGCCAGCCGTGACGTGGGCAGCTTCGATGGCGAAATCGGCATCGATGGCGAATACACCGCTGACAGCGGCCCGTTCAACGAAGGACGCCGTCTTGGCCTGCATGCGCTGGGCGACTACCAACTGACCTCAAGCCTGAGCATCGGCGCCAGCCTCAGCTACCTCAACGGTCGCGACAAACTGGAGCGTGGCGGCAAACTGGATAGCGAAAGCTGGCAGGCTGCGATCTACGCCTTGCTCAATGACGGCGGCCCACTCTGGCTGGCAGGCGACCTGAACGCGGGCCACAGCAGCTTCGACAGCAAGCGCAACCTGGTGATTCAAGCCAACGGCGGCCCTGTGTTGCTGAGCCAGAAACTGACCGGCCAAACCGACGCCCTCAGCCTCGGCGCCCGGGTGATCGGCGGTTATGACTTCGACTTCGGCCCACTCAAAAGCGGCCCCTTCGCCGGTCTCGACTACAGCCACTACCGCATCGACACGTTCCACGAGAAACAGGACCTGCGCACCGCCCTCACCTATCAAGAGCAGAGCTTTGACTCACTGCAAGCCAGCCTCGGCTGGCGCGCCCGTGGCGTCTTCGACCTGCCTGCCGACATGAGCCTGCAACCCTATGGCGACATTGCCTGGGTCAAGGAAATGGGCGACGGACGTCTGGACGACATCCTGCTGACCAGCCAGGCCGACGGCCAGGCACGCGGCGCTCGCTTGGGCCGCGTCGACAAGAGCTATGGCCGCGCTCAAGTCGGCAGCCAACTCGCCATCACCCCGCAACTGGGGCTGTACGCCGAGATCAACGGTCGCATGGGCAACGACGAAGGCAGCCAGACCGGCTACTCCCTCGGCGCCCAATGGTTGTTCTGAGCCCTCGCTGTTAGCCGGAGGCGCTCAGGCGCCCCGGCTTTTGTTCCAGGCAGGCTCATGGCAGATCGCTTGAGCAAACGCTAAACAGCAGGCAAACTTTTGCGCCGCGCCACGCCCATTGCGCGACACAAGGAATGGGCAGGTGACACTCACAAGGAATTAGAACAATGGCCAAGGTTAATAAGGTAGAAGCTGCCCCACAGCGCATTTATAAACAGGGCGAGCGCTGGCACGACGGACTGGGCGGTGAGCATTTCACCGAGGCGGACGCTGTCAGGGCCATTGAAAACCATGTCGCCAGCAACGAACGCGAAGGCATAAACACACTCACAAAAGCAGATGGCATTGCCATGTTGGTGTATGTGCTCTTCATCGTGTTTTTAGGCTATGGGGCGGTCTGGAGCTTAAATCATGGCCTGGTATTCAGAGCCCTCGGATTTGCCGCAGGGGCCGTTGCAGCGGTTTATATCTTCTACAAATTCTTTATGGGCACCCTGCCCTCTTTCAGATTCAAAACCTATATAGCGCTGGTGTTCTTAGTCATAGCCAGCCACTTCATTCTGCTGAAGTTTTTTAATATCCAATTGCTTTGACCTTGACCGTCAGCAACCGAATTTCGATACACATACGCAGAAATATACGAGGCCGATCCCCTAAAAATCCGTAGCAGTTGCCGAGCCTGCGAGGCTACGTCCGGCGACGCAGTCGTCGTAAATCGACTATCGCGATCATTCAGCCCTATCCGGCTATCAGGTTTTGCGATCGCTGCGCAATCGGACGTAGCCTCGCAGGCTCGGCAACTGCTACGAGGCTCGCTCAATCGCAAAATTGCTCCACGACTGGCTCACGGGCATCAACTCAAGGCTATTGATGTTGATGTGCTTGGGCTGGTTGAGGATCCAGAAAATCGTCTCGGCAATGTCCGCGGGCTGGATGGCCTGGGCACCCGCGTACACCGCGTCGTACTTGGCTTGGTCCCCGGCAAAGCGCACCAGTGAAAACTCGCTTTCGCACAGCCCCGGCTCAAGGTTGGTGACCCGCACGCCCGTGCCTTGCAGATCACAGCGCAGGTTGAGCGAAAACTGGCGGACAAACGCTTTGCTCGCCCCGTACACGTGACTGCCGGGGTACGGCCAGTTACCCGCAATCGATCCCACATTCACGATCCCGGCCCCAGCACCATGGGCGATCAAACGCGGCAGCAATAAGCGCGTGCTGTACAGCAGGCCTTTGATGTTGGTGTCGACCATGGTGTCCCAGTCATCGAGCGAGCACTGCGGCGCTGGCGTGGTGCCCAGCGCCAGCCCGGCGTTGTTGATCAGCCCGCGCAAGGTGCTGAAGCTGGGCGGCAATTGCTCGATGGCGTGTTGCATGGCAGCGCGATCACGAACATCAAGCACCAGCGGCAACACCTCGGTGTGCGTCGAGAGTTCGTCAGCCAGCGCCTGCAAGCGCTCTTGTCGACGCCCGGTGAGCACCAGCGACCAACCGGCAGCAGCAAAGCGCCGGGCGCAGGCTTCGCCGAAACCCGAGGTGGCGCCGGTGATAAACACAGTCGAGGTCATAAAAAAGCTCCTTTGAGAAAGTCAGGACCACACCCGGCCCAGCAGGCCTACGCCTGCCAGCACCAGCAATAGCCATTGAGTGAAACGTGCGGCCTGTTCGGCCTGAACCCGCAGGAACAATTGCTGGCCCAGCCACAACCCGAGCAGCAAGGCGGGCAACATCAGCAGGGCTTGCCAGGCGGTGTCCGCGGGGATCGCCGACGCGGCGGCCAAGCCGAGCAGTGCCGCCATATCGACGGCGAAAAAAAACATGATCAAGGTTGCCCGCAACGCGTGTGCCCGCAGCCCGCAATGGCTGAGCCAAGCCACCACCAACGGGCCGCCAATCGAGAACGCGGCAATCAACGCGCCGCTGCTGCCGCCAATCAACCAGGCGCCCGCGCGGCCATCGCCCATGGGCAAGCGAATTCGCGCCAACCCCAGAATCGCCAGCAACCCCACCAGCACATACACGCCGACCGTGAGCCCGCCGCTGTCGAGCCCGGTCAACAGCCAAATCCCGCAGGGCACGCCACAGGCGGCGGCCAGCAACAAGCGCTTGAGCAAGCGGTAATCCGCTTCGCGCCAGGCGCTGCGCAACAGCATCACGCTGGAGGCCACTTCCAGAAACAGCACCAGCGGCACCGCGCGCTGCAATGAACCGAGCATCGCCAGCCCCACCACTGCAATCGCGGCAAAACCGAAGCCGGTCAAGCCGCGCACAATCGCCGCCACCAGCACACACGCCGCGCTCAAGGCCCAACAGACTTCAGGGTTCATACACCGCTCCGGGGGGCTCAATGGCGCCACTGTAGTCAGCCGCGAGGCGTGGACTTAGATCCAGCCGGAGCTTTCGATGGTGCCAAGACTGGACCCATCAAAACCCCTGACTGGATCTAAGCCGCACGCCTTGGCGTGACTAGTCTGCGAGCAACTGGACCGCCCAGACCTTTCACTCAGGAGTGACCCGCATGGCGACGAATCTGAACCACCAATGGATGCCTTTCACTGACAACCGCGAGTTCCAGCGCGCACCGCAGTTGTTTGTCCGCGCCGAGGGCGTGCGCTACTGGAATGCCGAAGGTCGCGAGTTGCTCGATGGCAGCTCCGGGCTGTTTTGCAGCGCCGCTGGCCATGGCCGTACCGAAATTGCCGAAGCGGTGTGCAAGCAACTGCTGACCCTGGACTTCACCCCGCATTTTCAACGTGCCTCGCCGCTGTCCTTTGAACTGGCCGAGCGCCTGAGCGAGTTGCTGCCACAGGGCCTGAACAAACTGTTCTTTACCAACTCCGGTTCCGAGTCGGTGGACAGCGCCATGAAGATTGCCCTGGCCTACCACCGCGCACGTGGCGAAGCCCAGCGCACCCGATTTGTGTCCCGCGAGTGGGCGTATCACGGGGTTAACTTCGGCGGCGTCGCGCTGTCCGGGATGATGCGCAATCGTCAGGCGTTTGCCGCAGGCGGCCTGCCCCACGTCAGCCATATGCGCCACACCTGGCAAGAAGATCAGCGCTACCAGTTGGGTGAGCCGCAGCACGGCGCCGACCTGGCCAGCGACCTGGAACGGATCATCGCCATGCACGGCGGCGACAGCATTGCTGCGTGTTTTGTCGAGCCGATTGCCGGATCAATTGGCGTGTACGTGCCACCTGTTGGTTACCTCAAACGCTTGCGCGAGCTCTGCGACAAACATGGAATTCTGTTGGTCTTCGATGAAGTCATCACTGGCTTTGGCCGCACCGGACAGGCGTTTGCCGCACAGAGCTTTGAGGTCAAGCCCGACCTCATCACCATGGCCAAAGCCTTGACCAATGGTGCGATCCCGATGGGCGCGGTGGCGGTCGACGAATCGGTTTACGACACCGTCATCAACGCCAGCAAAGGGGGCGGCCCGGAATTTTTCCACGGCTACACCTACTCTGGGCATCCGGTCGCCTGCGCGGCCGCGTTGGCTTCGCTGGATATTTACCGCGATGAGGACCTGTTCAACAAAGGCGCACAACTGGCGCCGTACTTTCTGGAATCGTTGGGTGCTTTGAAAGGTTTGCCGCACGTCAGTGACTTGCGGGGCTACGGGTTGCTCAGCGGTATTCAACTGACACCGGGAGACGCACCGGGAGCAAAAGGCGCACGGGTGCAACGGGCGTTGTATGACGCGGGCCTGCATGTAAAAACCACGGGCGACGCGATCATCTTTGCCCCAGCACTGGTCACTGGACGGGCGGATCTGGATGCGATGCTCGGCATTCTAAAAGACACCTTGGGGCGTGATGTTTTGTAGTTAACCATCAAGACAGCGGCCATTAAATCGAACGCAGCCCTGTAGGAGCGAGCTTGCCTCGCGATCTTTTCCAGGATCAAAAGATCGCGAGGCAAGCTCGCTCCTACAGGTTTCAGCCCGCGTTACAAAAGAGGTCGCTGTTGCATCTCCCGCCAAGCCGCACCCAGCGCGGCTATCCCAGGCTCTATCAAGTCTTCGGCAATCGCCCCAAACCCCAGTCGAAAGCAGTTGAGTGGCCGTGGCTCGCTCACGTAATGAATATCGCCCGGCTCAATCAATACCCCACGCTTGGCCACCAGCCGTTGCAGCACCCACGCATCCACCCCCGCCGGGCAGTTGACCCACAGCGATGAACCGCCCGCCATGCCGCTGGCATGAACCTCTGGCAAGTGCTCGGCCATCGCCCGGCTGATCACTCGCCACTTGCGCGCCAACCGGTCACGCAATCTGCGCGCATGCGCGTCGTAATGCCCCATCGATAAAAACAGCGCCAGGGTGCGCTGGTTGTTCGACGGCGGGTGCCGGTAGATGTAGCGCCGCATCGCCCGCAATTCATGAATCAACTCGGCATCGGCGGCAATAAACCCCAACCGCACGCCCGGCAACAGGCTTTTGGTCAGGCTGCCCAGATAGATCACCCGCCCGCTGTCATCAAAACTCTTGAGGGCCGGGTGGTTACTGCCCAGAAAATTTTGCTCGTTTTCGTAGTCATCTTCGATGATCAAAAAGTCTCGCTCGCGGGCGCTGGCCATCAGTTCCAGACGTCGATACAGCGGCATGGTCACGCCTGTCGGTGATTGATGGCTGGGGGTGCAAAACAACATTTCGCACGCGTCGAGCTGTTCATTCACCACCAGCCCTTGGCGGTCGATGCGCAGCGGTTTAAGGGCACAACCGCTCTGGCTGAAGATGTTGCGCGCATCGACATAGCCGGGCTCTTCCAGCCCCATGACCAAGCCTGGACGGCCAAGCAATTGCGCCAGCATGTACAGCGAGTTTTGCGTGCCGATCGTCACCAGCACTTCTTGCGCCGACACGCTGATCCCGCGTTTGGGCAGCACGCGCTGGATGATCTGCTCAATCAGCAGCGGATCGTCGAGCATCACTTGGTCGTCAACCCAGCTGCGCATGTGGGCGCCGGTGCTGGCGATGCGCGCGCAGTCTCGCCAGCGCGCAGCGGTCTGTTCGTCAGCTTCGACCTGACCGTAGATAAACGGGTAGCGGTATTCGCGCCAGTTGCGCGGTTTGACGATGGCCCGCAGCTGCGACGAGTGGCTTTGCAGTCGCGCTTCCCAGTCCGGCGCATGGTCGGGGCGCTCGAAGATTTTTTCGGTGGCCGGTTTGAGGCTGACGTTGAGTTGCTGGCGCAGGTATTTCTCGTTGATGAAGTAGCCGCGTCGGTCCGATGGAATCAAGTAGCCATCCTGCACCAACTGCTCGTAGACCAGCACCACCGTGTTACGCGACACCTTGAGCAATTCACACAGCTTGCGCGACGACGGCATGGGCTCGCTGGGCGGCATGGCGCCATCCAGAATTGCGCTGAGCAGGCTCTCGCGCAGTTGCTCCTGTAAACCACGGCCCGCTTCAAAGGGACGGAAATAACGCTCCAACATGGTTCAAGCTCCTTTTGCGGCGCACCCTTATGACGCACCTGTTTCGCTACAGCCCTTGTCACACAAGGCCTGCGGCGACCTCTGGCACCACAGATTGCGGCAACTGGATCTAAAGCAAGCTTTGGGCCGCCGCCTAAGATCGGGCTGACTCAAACAACGTCTTCCCCTTCCTGGAGCCTCACCATGCTCAAGCCCCTGAATACCTGGATTCGTCGTGCTGTCTTGTTGCCGCTCACCGTACTGACCTTGAGCGCTGGCGCTGCGGCGCACGCACAAACCGTGACCATCGGCGTGCAGAGCATGTTTGCCCCCTGGAAAAACGCCATCGTCCAAAAGGAGTTTGAAAAGGCCACCGGCTGGGACATCAAGTGGCGCAACTTTGACAGCGGCGGCGACGTGATGATGGCCATGGCCTCGGGCGATGTGCAGATCGGCGTGGCAGGCAGCAGCCCGATTGCCGCCGCGGTCAGTCGCGGGGTCGACGCGCAGTTGTTCTGGATTCTCGACAACATCGCCGACGCTGAAGCGCTGGTGGTGCGCAACGGCAGCGGCATCGTCGCACCGCAAGACCTGGCCGGTAAAACCCTCGCCGTGCCGTTTGTCTCGACCACGCACTTTCACGCGCTGTTTGCCCTGGAGCAGTTCGGCCTGAGCGGCAAGGTCAAGGTGATCAACCTGCAACCCTCGGACATCCCGGCGGCGTGGGAGCGCGGTGACATCGACGCGGCCTTTATCTGGGACCCGGCGTTGGGCCGCCTCAAGCAAAGCGGCCATGTGCTGCTGACCTCTGGTCAATTGACCAACTGGGGCAAGGCCACGTTTGACGGGTTGGTCGTCGATAAAAAATTCGCCGAACAAAACGGCCCCGGCATGCAAGCGTTTACCAATGTGTTGCAGAGCAGCACGGCGGACTACGTCAACGCGCCGAAAACCTGGACCGCCGATTCAGCGCAAGTGATCAACGTGGCCAAGCAGTCCGGGGCCAAGCCTGAAGAAGTGCCTGCGGTGCTGGCGCTGTACCAGTTCCCGCTGGCCCAGGAACAGGCCAGCGCCACCTGGCTGGGCGGCGGCGCAGCCAAAGCCTTGAGCGCCACCGCAGAATTTTTGAAAGCGCAGAAAAAAATCCCCGCGCTGCTGCCCGACTACAGCGTGGCGATCAACCCGACGTTTGTGCAGAACACAAAATAGCCCGCTTTGTAGCCGCTGCCGCAGGGGCTTCAAAAGCAGGACTGCTGCGCAGCCCATCGCAGCCTTCGGCAGCGACTACAGAGAATCAATTCGCTTGAAAGAGGAACACCCCATGAGCCTCAGCCTCAAAATTCATGATGTGTCGGTGCTCTATCCAGGGCAGCAAAAAGGGCAGCCGGTGCGGGCCTTGTCCGGGGTCAATCTGGACATTGCCGCCGGTGATTTTGTGGTCGCGCTCGGGGCTTCGGGCTGCGGAAAAACCACGTTGCTCAATCTGATGGCCGGGTTTATTCAGCCCAGCAGCGGGGTGATTACCTTGGGCGATTACCACGGCCAGGTCCCGGCGCAGATCAGCGGCGCCGAGCTGCGTGATCAAGTCACCGGCCCAGGCGCCGAGCGCGGGGTGGTGTTTCAAAAGCACGCGCTGTTGCCGTGGCTCAACGTGATCGACAACGTGGCCTTCGGCCTCAAGCTGCGCGGCATTCCCAAGGCTGAACGTGAAGAACGAGCCCTGCATTTTTTGCAGTTGACCGGCTTGGCCGAGTTTCGCAATCACGCCACCTATCAACTCTCGGGCGGCATGCAGCAGCGGGTCGGCATCGCCCGCGCACTGACCAACGACCCGAAAATGCTGCTGCTCGACGAGCCGCTGGGCGCACTCGATGCGCTGACCCGCGAACGCTTGCAGGAGCTGATTCTGGACATCTGGAAGCGCACGCAAAAGATGATGTTTTTCATCACCCATGACGTCGAAGAAGCGCTGTTCATGGCCACTCGGTTGATCATCATGTCGCCGCGTCCGGGGCGCATCACCCATGAGTTTTCGGTGGACTTCGGACAGCGTTTTCTCAAGTGCCGGGATGCGCGGGCGGTTAAATCCAGCCCCGACTTTATCGCCCTGCGTGAGCAGATCCTGAGCATCATCCACGGCGATGAGGAAGCCGCGTAATGAGCCTGTTAGACGAGAAGCAACGCAACGCCATACTGCGCACCCTCAACGAATTTCGGCGCGCCGCGCCCGCCAAACCGGGCGAGCAATATGGCGCGCCGGGCAATGGTTCGAGCACCGCCCTGAGCCTGGGCACCATCGTGGTGGTGTTTGCCCTGTGGTTTATGGCCACCAACAGCGGCTGGATCAAGCCGCTGTTCCTGCCCTCGCCCCAAGCCGTGTGGGCGCAAATCATTGACGTCAGCCGCGATGGTTTTGCTGACGCCAGCCTGTGGACGCACATCGGCTGGAGTGCGCTGCGGGTGTTCGGCGCCTTTGCACTGGCGGTGGTGACGGCGATTCCGGTGGGTATTTTGATGGGCGTTAACCGAGTCGCTCGAGGCGTGTTTGACCCGCTGGTGGAGTTTTATCGCCCGTTGCCACCCTTGGCCTATTTGCCGTTGGTGGTGATCTGGATGGGCATCGGTGAAGGCTCAAAAGTGCTGCTGATCTATCTGGCGATGTTTGCACCGCTGGCCTTGAGCGCCCGGGCCGGGGTCAAGTCGGTGGCCATCGAACAAATCCACGCTGCCTATTCGATGGGCGCCAGCCGCGGCCAGGTCCTCAAGCACGTGATCATGCCCGCCGCCCTGCCGGAAATTCTGACCGGCATGCGCATTGCGATTGGTTTTGGCTGGACAACGCTGGTGGCCGCTGAAATGGTCGCGGCCACCGCCGGGCTTGGGTTCATGGTGCTCACCGCGTCCAAGTTCATGGCCACCGACGTGGTGATCATGGGCATTTTGGTGATTGGTGCACTGGCGCTGCTGTTCGACCTTGGCATGCGCTGGCTGGAACGCAAACTGGTGCCCTGGAAGGGCCGCGGCTGAATCCAATCCCGTGTAAGAGCGAGCTTGCCTCGCGATCTTTTAAAAGATCAAAAGATCGCGAGGCAAGCTCGCTCCAACAAAGGGTTTGGGTTATTTGGTCAGGCTGCGCAGCACTGCGACGGTCTGTTCACGCACAATGCCGATCAGCAAGGCGTACCGCTCAGGCGTGATGGCGTCCCAACCCAGTGCTTTCATGGATTTGGAGCGGTTCAGGTGAAACGGCAGCAACTGGCCGGTCAGGCTCACCGCGCGCAAGATGCACTCTTCGTCACTGGCTGTCGGGCCCAAGAGCTGCGAGATGATGCCGCTGGTCACACTAATAATGCTCTGGCCAATGCGCTGGTTGATCAACTCCTCCCCCGACGTCGGGCCTAGCCCCGCCTGCTCGCGGGCGTAGAACTTGCGCCAGTTGTGGGTGCGATTCGACACCAGCATGAACTCGCCGATTTTGCCCTGCACCGCGCAGAAAGACTCGATCAACTGCTCGGAGTCTGGCCGGGTATCGAGCAACGCCTGAGCCGCCTCGATGGTCGGCGCCAGGTAGTCCCAGGTGCGTTCAGCCATGTACTCGGTGCAGGCCAGGTACACCCCTTCTTTGTTCTTGAAGTAGTAATTGAGCGCTGGCGCGTTAACGCCAGCCAACTCGGCAATGTCGCGGGTCGACGCGCCTTCAAAGCCGCGTTCGCCAAACAGGGTCAGGGCCGCTTCGATAATCCGTGCGCTGGTTTCATCCCCACAGGTGTAGCCGCCTTCACTGGCAGGACGCCGCCGATGCGTGGTGGTGGTCATGGGTTTCTCCTTATTTCGATGAAGGCGCGAGTGTGCCTCAATTTATATCGGTTGACATAATTTTACCGATCGTAATAATTGTTACAACCGCTAACAATTGAGACCACCATGACAGCACATCAGCCGCTCGATCCATCGACTCAGGTTCGACACACACGCAAGCCGGTAAAAACGAAGGTCTTGAGCGTACTGGTGCTGGGCGCACTGATCGGCGCTGCCGCATGGGGCGTGCACTGGTGGAGCGTAGGCCGTTTTATTGAAAGCACCAACGATGCCTATTTGCAGGCCGACAGCCTGAGTGTGTCGTCCAAAGTGGCGGGCACCGTGGCTGAGGTCTACGTCAGTGACAACCAGACAGTGAGCGTCGGCCAGCCCTTGGTGCGGCTCGATGTGCGGCCGTATCAGGCGGCTCGCGAAAAAGCCGAAGCGGCAATCAGTGCAGCGCAGGCCGACATTGCCCGGGGCGAGGCCGAACTGGCCCAGCACGCGGCGTCGATTACTCAAGTGCAGGCGCAACTGGACGGCGAAAGCGCCAACGAGCAATACGCCGCTGCGCAGGTCAAGCGCTATGCGCCGCTGGCCCAGACGGGCGCAGAAACCCAAGAGCGCATGGCTGAACTGCGTAACGCCTTGCGTCAGGCCAGTGCCCAGCGGGCGGCACAAGCGGCCGCGCTGACGGTTGCCCAGCGCCAATTGCAAACCCAGCGCGCCACCATCGAGCAAGCCCGCGCGCAGTTGGCCAGCGCTCAGGCCAACACCCGGCAAACTCGGCTCGATGAGCAGGACACAACGGTCTACAGCACCTTGGCCGGACGCGTCGGCAGTCGTTCGGTACGTGTGGGGCAATACCTGCAACCCGGTACGCGGCTGATGAGTGTCGTGCCGCTGAACGACGTGTACCTCACTGCCAATTTCAAGGAAACCCAGATCGAGCGCATGCACCCTGGGCAAGCTGTGAACGTGCATATCGATGCCTGGCCCGAGGTTGTTTTGCAGGGCACGGTTGAAAGCCTGTCGCCGGGTACCGGCTCGCAATTCGCGCTGCTGCCGTCAAACAATGCCACCGGCAACTTCACCAAAATCGTGCAGCGGGTGCCGGTCCGCATTCACCTGCAAGCCGCCCCGGATGCGGCTATCGAGTTGTTGCCCGGCCTCTCGGCCACTGTCGATGTCGACACTCGCACGCTGCTGCCCGCCCTTGCCGTAGCGCAGCCACGTGGCTAGTGCCGCCGCTGCCCCCGCAGCGCTGAACCCGCCCCAGGCCAATGCCAGCACCAGCGACTGGATCGTGGTGTTTGCCGGTGCGCTGGGCGCGTTAATGGCCACCCTGGACATTTCGATCACCAACTCCGCTTTGCCGCAGATTCAAGGCCAGATCGGCGCATCGGGCACCGAAGGCACGTGGATTTCCACCGGCTACCTGATGGCCGAAATTGTGATGATTCCCCTCACCGCGTGGCTGACTCGGGTGTTCGGGCTGCGGCGCTTCCTGATCGCCACCGCGATTTTTTTCAGCCTGTTTTCAATCCTGTGCGGGATTTCGGAAACCTTGCCGCAAATGGTCATCGGCCGCCTCGGCCAAGGCTTTGCCGGGGGGGCCATGATCCCCACGGCACAAGTGCTGGTGGCCACCCGTTTGCCACGCCATCAAATGCCCATCGGCATGACGATGTTTGGTCTGATCGTGTTGCTAGGGCCGCTGCTGGGCCCGGTGCTGGGCGGGACCTTGACCGAGAATTTCAGTTGGCGCTGGTGCTTCTTCTTGAATATCCCGGTGTGCGCATTGCTGCTGGTCATGCTCTCGGGGCTGGAGAGAAGCCGGATCAACTGGCAGGCATTTATCCAAGCCGATTGGCTGGGGATTATTGGCCTCGCCGTTGGCCTGAGTGCGCTGACCGTGGTGCTCGAAGAAGGCAACCGCGAGCGCTGGTTCGAGTCGGCGCACATCATCGGCCTGAGCCTGCTGGCGGTGGCGGGGATTGCCTTGCTGCTGGTGGCGCAGACGCTGTCAAAAACCCCGATTGTGCGCCTCAGGCTGTTGCTCAACCCGCGCTTTGCCAGCGTGATTGCCATTGTTTTTGTGGTCGGCTGCGGCCTGTATTGCGTGGCCTTTGTACTGCCGCAGTTTCTAAGCAACATCGCCGGTTTCAACGCCCAGCAGTCCGGCGCGGTGATGCTGATGTCGGGCTTGCCGGCGTTTTTGATGATGCCGATTCTGCCGCGCCTGATCGGCCGCGTAGACCCACGCCTGATGGTCATGCTCGGTCTGGGGTTTCTCGCCGGCAGTTGTTTGTTGGCCATGGGTCTGACCGCCGACAGCGTGGGCGACAACTTCACCCGTACTCAACTGATGCTGGGGTTCGGGCAAATCTTGGCCATGATGCCGCTCAATCAGGCGTCCATGAGCTCCGTGCCGCCCAGCGAAGCCGGGGAAGCCGCAGGCATTTACAACATGGCGCGCAACCTCGGCGGCTCGGTCGGCCTGGCGCTACTGGGCACGTTTATCGAACGGCGCAACAGCTTCCATGACGACACCTTGCGTGACGCCGTCAGCGTGCAATCGGTCGAAGCACAGAACCATCTCGCAACCGCCACCCAAGGCTTCTTCGCTGAGCATGGCGACCTCGCCTACGCCCAGCTTCAGGCCTTGGGGCAACTGGCCAGCGAGATCCAGCGCCAGGCGCAAGTCATGACCTACAGCGAAACCTTTTTCGTGCTCGGCATCGCGTTGCTGCTGTGCCTGCCCCTCGCCCTCTTTCTGAAAAGGCCGCCAGCCGGTACGCCCTTGAGCACAGGACACTGACCATGATTGCTTTCAAACCCTTGAGCCTGTTGTGTCCGTTGCTGCTGGTGGGCTGCACTTTGGGCCCGGATTACCACGCCGCGCCCGACAGTTCGGTGCAGGGCACGCCTTTTGAACGACTGGTGCCCGGCACTCAGGCACACGCGCCGTTGGTTGCTGATTGGTGGCGAGCGCTCAACGACTCGACCCTCGATCAACTGATCGACAATGCCTTGCACAACAGCCCCGATCTGCAAGCCGCCCAAGCCCGCTTGCGGCAAGCGCGCGCCGGGTTATCCGAGAAGCGCAGCGACCTGATGCCCACCAGTACCGCCATGGCCGCCGGGTTGTTTACCGGCTCGGGCAATCGGGATACGGCCGCGACTCATCTGTACCTGAGCGGCTTCGATGCCAGTTGGGAACTGGATATTTTTGGCGGCGCGCGTCGAGCCGTCGAAGCCGCCAGCGCCGAAGCCGATGCGGTCGGTGCCGATCTGGCCGACGCCCATGTGCAATTGGCAGCCGAAATCGGTCAGGCCTACATCGGCCTGCGCGACCAACAACAACGGCTGCGCATTGCCCGCCAATCCGAACAGCTGGAGCGTCAGTTGCTGGACTTCACCGAGCAGCGCCTGGCCCAAGGCACCGCGTCGCAACTGGACAAGGAACGCATCGCCACCCAGGTCGATACCATTCAGGCAGCTTCCATTGCACTGGAGATGGAGGTGATCGAGTCCCTCGACGAACTGTCCCTGCTGAGCGGCCTGCCACCCGGCGCACTGAATGCCCGCCTGGGCCAGGCAAGCGACCTGCCCGTGCTGCCCGCGCAGGTTAACGTCGGCGACCCCGCACGCCTGCTGCAACAGCGCCCGGACATCCGCGCGGCCGAGCGCCGCCTGGCGTCGAGCACCGCTCAAATCGGCGAGCGCAAGGCCGCCGCTTTCCCTAAGGTCAGCCTGTTTGGTTCGCTGAGTTTCAGCGCCAGCGAGCCGGGCCACTTGCTGCGCAAAGACAACCTCAGCGCGATTGGCGTGCCGTATCTGCAATGGAACTGGCTGGATTTTGGCCGGGTGCAAGCACAGGTCAAACAGGCCGAAGCCGGGCGTGATGAAGCCTTGGCCAACTACCGCAGCAGCGTGCTGAACGCCTTGCGCGATGCCGATGTGGCCCTGGCCCGTTATGGCAATGAACGCCAGCGCCGCGAAACCCTGGCCCGCGTCGAAACCAGCGCGGTGCGCGCCTCGCAGTTGACCGAACAACGCTACCGCGCAGGCACCAGCAGCGTGCTCGACTGGCTGGATGCCGAGCGCACCCGCTATAGCGCCGAACAAGACCGCATTCACAGTGACGGCCAGCTCATCAAGGACTACATAGCGCTGCAAAAGAGTCTTGGGTTAGGGTGGCGCTCCGCGACCGAGCTTTAGACTTTCGTTTCAAGGACCGCCATGCGCGCAAGCCAGCATGATTTGATGTGGCGTCAACTACTGCCCACCGTGCGCAAGCACGATGAACCGCTGCAAGTGCAACTGTGCACCGCCTTCGTCACGGCCATGCTGGAGGGGCGCTTGCCTGCGGGCACGCGTCTGCCGTCAAGCCGCGACCTGGCGATGCTGACCGGGGTTTCGCGCAACACCGCCGTGCTGGTTTACGAGCGATTGGTGGCCGAAGGTTATGTCGACTCACGCCCCCGTGATGGGTTCTTTGTGTGCGGGGCCATCTCGCCCACGCAACAGGCCCAGCCATGGCCCGAACCCGCCGTGCAGTCCCCCGACTGGTCCACACGCATGCACCGCCCGCAGTCGACCGTGGCCTGGGCCGACCGCCCGCCGACCTGGCGTGAAGTGCGCTATCCCTTCATTTACGGCCAATTCGACCCCAAACAATTTCCGCTCACGCAATGGCGCCAATGCAGCCGTCAGGCCCTGGAATGGAAGGCCGTGGACCGCTGGTGGCAAGAAGGTGAAAACGTCGGTGCCAGCCAACTGATCGACCAACTGATTCGCCGCGTGCTGCCCCGTCGCGGGATCGCGGCCACCCATGATCAAGTGCTGCTGACGCTGGGTCGCCAGCAGAGCTTTTATTTGCTGGCCCGCTTGTTTGCCCGCCCCGGCAGCGTGGTGGGGGTTGAAGAGCCGGGCTTTCGCGACCCACGCAACGCCTTTGCTCACGATGGCGCGCAGATGGTCTCGCTGCCCATCGACGAACACGGGCTGAAGATCAGCCCCCAGCTCGCCCAATGCGACTACCTGTATTGCACCCCCGCCTATCAATGCCCGACGGGCGTGACCATGAGCCAAGGTCGGCGGCTGGCCTTGCTTGAGCATGCACACCTGCATGACCAGGTGATCTTCGAAGACGACGATGACCCCGAAACCGAATATGACGGGCGCGCCCTGCCCGCCCTGAAAGCCATCGACACGGCGCAACGGGTGATTTACCTCAGCAGCTTGTCCAAATTGCTGTCCCCGGGTTTGGGGATTGGCTACATCGTCGCTCCGGCGCCGGTGATCGAGCAATTGCGCCAGTTACAGCGCCTGATGATCCGCCAGATCCCCGGCAACAATCAGATCACCGCCGCACTGTTTATCCAGCAAGGCCACTACGACCGCCTGTTGCAACAAGCACGGGAAAAACTTCAGGTCCGGGCGATGGCGATGGCCGCGGGCCTGCGTGAAGCACTGCCCGACGCCGAGTTCGCGATGCCCAGCGGCGGCGCCACCTTGTGGCTGAAACTGGCGGGGCAGCACGACCTGCTCAGCCTGTATTACGCAGGCGAGGCCAAAGGCGTGTTGTTTGATCCGGGCAATGCGTTTTGCTCCGAGCCAAACACCATGACCCGCCCCGGCATTCGCCTGGGCTTTGGCTCCATTGCCCAGGAAATGATTGCCCCGGGCATACGCGAGCTGGGGCGGGTGATCAATGCGCACGCCAAACGACCTGTCATTGTGCGCTCCTGAGCGATTTGCCCCACAACAGCGCCTCTGGGACACCCAAATCCGTAGTCGCTGCCGAGGCACGAGGCTGCGATGGTCTGCGCAGCAGACCCATAGGGCGGTCCTGCGACACGCATCGCAGCCTCGTGCATCGGCAGCGACTACAGATTCCTCAACCTGGTCCTATCGATAGTCCCCGTTGGCCCCATCCGCTGGTCATGGATATGCAGTACTAATGCTGACCACCAAGTACCTTGGCGTCGTCCTGAAAACAACACCTAAAAGGATGGGAAGCTCTCACTATGTTTGACGCAAAGTATCCGTTAGTTGTCAGCCTTGCCGCCGTGGCGTTTGCCAACCCTGTGCTGGCCGCTGATGCGCCCGCCGCCCCCGAATGCGCTCAGTACGAAAAGCTGCTGACCCGGGCCGAGTTGTCGTTCAAGAACGTCCCGATCTGCGCACGGATCGCGCCCGACCTGTGGGGGCTGCGCAAAGAACTGGCCGAGCACGGCATCGGGTTTACCGCCACCTCTTACAACGGCTACACCTATGACGTGTTGGGCAACAATGCGAAAAAGCAGGTGTATAACGGGCAAAATCCCAGCTACAACACCTTGCTCAACCTGTACCTGACTTACGATCTGACCCGCATTGGTTTTGCCAACGACGCCCAGCTGACGCTGGCTGGCAACTGGGTCGATGCCACCTACACCCCAGCCAATCCACGGGTCAAAACCGTGTCGGTGTTCGCCATCAACCAGTCCTTTTTCAATCACCAGTTGGAACTGGAGTACGGCTTTATTCCCGGCGTGCGCCTGTTCTACGGCATGGCACTGGGCGGCAGCGCGTCCACGGCGGCCCTGGGTCCGAGCAGCGTGGTGCCGTTTCAGGTCGGCATGTCGGCCACCGAACCGACGCCCACGTTCAACGTGATTGTTCGCGACCCGTCGCTGCACTTCTACAACAGCACCGCCCTCACCCGCAGTGTCAGCCCCGAGGGCATTCAGAAAGACGTCGACCTCAACCCCAGCGGCCTGCGCCTGAAAGTGCCCGACGCCCGCGCGATGCTGATCAACGAGGCAGGCTACAAACAAGCCCCGTCGGCCACCACCAACGCCATGTGGCTGCGCGCCGGGGCGATGTACAACACCAGCCATTACACCGAGTTTCTCAGCGGTGAAAAGTCAGATAACAACTACGGCGTGTACTTGGCTGAAACGGTGCAAGTCACCAAGCCCTACGGTGATGCACGCGGCTGGTACCTGGACAGCAAAGTCGATTACTCGCCGGACTCGGTTAACGCCATCAACAAGGCGTTCCAGGTCAGCGCCTTCAACGTCGGTCCGTTCGCCAGCCGCCCGGCCGACATGGCCGCCGTGGGCCTTACCAAGAGCTATTACAGCGAAGACTTGCGCAAAGCCACCACCCGCTATGGGCTGGAAGCGGCGCCTTACACGCTGGCCGTCACCGCCTCATACGCCGCGCGCCTGATCCCTGGCGTGTACCTGATCAGCGGCCTGACGTACACCAAAAACCCGGTATTTACGCCCCTTCACTCCGATGCCTTGTTGCTGCAGGAATCGCTGAACTTCCTGTTTTAAGACACGGGTTATATCCCTGAAAACCGTCACTTTGCCTTTTGAACATTCAGGTCGAAGTGCTTTCGCGAGGCCATCGAACATGAGCAACACATTGAATCAACTCAGCCCCCGTGACTATCTGGCGCTGGATGCCACGGCCATGGTCGCGGCCATCAAAAGCGGCGAAATATCGGGCCCTGCGCTGCTTCAGGCGGCGCAGGCGCGCTGCGATGCCGTGAACCCGCAGATCAACGCCGTGGTCATGCGCCATGACGCGCATGCCCAGGCCGTACTCAAGGCCCAGCGCGAGGCGGGCACCGACCGTTTGGGCGCTCTGGCCAGCGTGCCGATGCTGCTCAAGGATTTGAACACCTACCTGAAAGACACCGTGACCACCAACGGCTCACGCCTGCTGGCCGACACCCCGCCTTCGCGCTTCGACAGCACCATCGTGCAGCGCTATCAAGCGGCAGGCATGGTGATTTTCGGCAAAACCGCGAGCCCCGAGTTCGGCCTGACCACCACCACCGAGTCCTCCTTGTGGGGTAAAACCTGCAACCCGTGGAACCTGGCCCACAGCGCGGGCGGCTCATCCGGCGGCGCCGCTGCGGCAGTGGCCGCAGGCATTGTGCCCGTGGCCCATGCCACTGACGGCGGGGGTTCGATCCGCATCCCGGCCTCGTATTGCGGCGTGTTCGGCCTCAAGCCCACGCGCTATCGCAACCCGCAAGGCCCCAACACCTTTGAAGGCTGGTTCGGCGCCAGTTGCGGGCATGTCGTGTCGCGCAGCGTGCGCGATTCGGCGCTGTTGCTGGACATCAGCCACGGCCACGAAAAAGGCAGCACCTATTGGCTGGCGCCGCAGATCGGCAGCTTCAGTGACGCCGTGCAGCGCGCACCCAAGGCGCTGCGCATCGGGGTCATCGAGCAAGCCATGACCGGCCTGGAGATGGAGGCGGATATACGCACGGTTTTGAACACCACTGTTGATGTGCTGTTGCAGCTGGGTCACCACGTAGCGCCTTTGAGCCTGCCGATTGACCCGCAGCAGGTCTACAGCGCTCACGGCGCAGTGGGCGCTGCCGCTTTACTGGCCGCAGTACGTGATCGCGAAGCCGCCCTTGGCCGCGCCTTTGAGGAAGACGAACTGCACCGGGTCAGCCGCTATGTGCTCAACAATGCCACTTCCGCCAGCGCCGAAAACCTGTACCGTGCCCGACGCGGCTTTGAGCTGATTGGCAGCCGTATGGAGCAGGTTTTCGATGACTTCGACGTGCTGCTGAGCCCAGTCACGTCGAGCGTCACCCCGCTGCTGTCGCGGGCCAGTCTGGACAACGACTACGAGGACTATATCCAGGGCGTGATCGGCAGCATTGGCTACACAGTGCTGGCTAATGTCAGCGGCCAGCCTTCCATGTCGGTGCCGCTGGGCACCAGCCGCGAAGGGCTGCCCATCGGCATGATGTTCAGCGCTGCATTGTGCCGCGAAGACCTGCTGTTTCAACTCGCCGGGCAGCTCGAACAGGCCTGCCCATGGGCTGATCGGCGGGCACCGCTGTAACGCATTCACCCCGTGAGCCCCTGCTCCTCTGAACTGTGCTGGATAGGATTGAAATGATGAACACCCAAATCTCCGGATTTCGCCGTCATTACACCTTGTTTGTGTTGTTCCTGATTTCGGCGGTCAGCTTGATCGACCGCCAGGTGATGGGCGTGGTGATTGAGCCGATCAAGGCTGAGTTTCACGTCTCCGACACGCAGATCGGTTTACTCACCGGGCTGGCGTTTGCGCTGGTCTATTGCCTGTTTGCGATCCCGCTGGGGCGTTTTGCCGACCGTGGTCATCGACGCAACCTGATTGGCTGGTGCTGCGCGTTCTGGAGCGTGATGGCCATGCTCTGCGGCTTCGCCAGCAACTTCTGGACCCTGGCGCTGGCGCGCATCGGCGTGGCCGTGGGTGAGTCGGGCAGCGGGGCGGCGTCCATGTCGATGATCGCCGACCTGTACCCACCGCATCAGCGAGCCAAAGCCATCAGCGTCTTTATGCTGGGTGCGCCCATTGGTGCGTTGCTGGGCATGAGCCTGGGGGCGTACATCGCGTACTACCATGGCTGGCGTGAAGCGTTTATCTGGATGGCCATACCGGGTATTGCGGCGGCGCTGCTGCTGCGTTTTACGGCCGCAGAACCCTTGCCCGGCCTCTGGGAAAAAGCCCGCGAGACGCGCATCGCCGCGCCCCACGAAAGCGTGATGCAAGTGATGCGTTTGGCCTGGCAGTCAAAAACCTTTGTCGGCATTGCCGTGGCCGGGGCGCTGCTGGCGTTTGCCAGTTACGCGTTCAGCATCTGGAGCACGGCATTTTTGGTCCGCAGTCATGGGCTGACCCTCAAAGACGCGGGGATCATCATGGGGCTGGCCGCAGGGCCGGGAGCCATTATCGGCTCGCTCTCCAGCGGCTGGTTAAGCTCGCACCTGGCCCAGCGTGACAGTCGCTGGCAACTGGGCGTGCCGATTGTCGGCGCGCTGATCGCGTTTCCGATGTCGGTGGCTTTTGCGTTGTACCCGGCCGGTCATCCGTGGGCACTGGGCGCGCTGCAAGTGCCGCAGGCGACCGTGTTCATGTTCGGCATGTCGGTGTTTGGCATGTGGTGGATGGCGCCGAGTTACACCGCCATCGCGCAGCTGGTGGCGCCTGAACGGCGGGCGACGATGATTGCGCTGTACAACTTCGGGATCATGGCCATCGGTGCGGGTTTCGGGCCACTGGCCGTGGGGGTGTTAAGTGATCACCTGACCCCGGCGCTGGGTGTCGAAGCACTGCGTTGGTCGCTGGTGATCTGTGCGGCAGGTTATGTGCTGGCCAGCGGGTTGTTGATCAGTGTGTTGCGCCCTTACGGGATTGCATCCGGCGTGGCGAGCGTGTTGCCGGTCTTGCCGATTGCCAGGGAAGAAGTGGCGATTTAGTTTTCAGGGTCTGTACGAAATGTTTTCGAGCGAAGGTTAGGCGAGCCTGTTTTCAACGCCGCATAACCGAGCGTAGATACATTTCGTACAGAGCCAAACCGGTTGATCTATATACCACCCGCCCCCGAACCCTCGATTTACCTTGGTGTTACTCCCCACCAGTAAGTGACATCCCATGAACACCCACAGCAGCCAAAAATTAGCGAGCATTGGTATCTATGACATTGCTAATAACCTCGGCTATCGCACGACCGACCGCAGTGACTCAGCCGCCTTTAACCTGGCGATGAAAATCATTGCCGGAATGCTCAGAGAGTGTTCCGCCATTGATCTTACGAAGGAACAGTGCGCACATCCGCTGTTCCTGAAGGCGTTTTGCACACAACTCAGTGCACGCCGTACAACTGCGCAGGCCATTGGCACTGATCTTGATAAAACAGATCATCGGCACGTACGGGACCTTGTTTCCAAGCTGGCCAATCTGATCTGGAGCCTCGAGTTTACGTCGCTGAGTTATCCCCTGCTCCAGCCGCATCGAACATCACGCGCCAGGTTCAGAGAGAGCATTATTGCAACGCTATCGAGTTTTCCGCTGAACCGGGTGATGAGCGAATGCACCACCCATTTCATCGCCAATCTGCTCGACCACCAGCACCTGAATAACCTGCAACAAGTACTGACCAACAGACTGATGACCAACAACAGCATTGAGATGCTGTTGGCCAGGCAGCCAAGCCTGATGGTCTGCATGCACGCGGAGCTCAAGGTCATTTTTACCGACCTGCCGGATACGCTGCTGCTCGCCAACTTCGACTCACTGTGGTTTGTCGACAGAACAGGCAGCAACCTGTTTGAACAAAGCCTGGCAGGCCTGATCCAGCAATCGTTAGCGACCTCAGCCCCAACAGAGCCGGGGCATCTGCCCCTTGAGATTCGCTTTTTGACGCAACAAAACTCACCCCAGGAAGAGTACCTGTCGATCACGGCGCCTCAGTACAGGGCCTTCTATGAACGCATCAAAAATCTCAACACCACCTACATCGAGTTCTTGAAACGCTACTGGAGCAGCACCACAGATACCCGCACAGAGGCCCTGACCAGAGAACAGAGCTACACGGCCCACTTGAGGTTGTTTCTGGAAACACAACTGCAGCTTTTGTGCGCCGATGGCAGCCTTGACCATGACGATCACCAGGTCATCCGCTCCCTCATTTTTCAAGACACTCCTCAAGACACTCCTCAAGCGCCAAATGCACTGCGGACTGCGCGCCTGGCCATACGCAACGCCGAATCATTAACACCGCGGCGCTGTTCATTTACCGCGGCCTTCAAGCTCAGGAGTACACCCGCAGCACCGGCGTTGACCACCTATATATTCACCCCGCAAAACGGCTTTGAAGCGTTCACCAGCATTCAGCAAGCAAGATCCGCGCTGAACCAGCGATTGAACAACCGCCAGACACTCCCTGCCTGGGTTGAGCATGTGGCCTTTGAACATAAGGCTGAAACGGCGTTTTTCAGCCACCACGTGCGCAAAACCGTGAAGGTGGAGCCCCTGAGGAAAAACATCGTTGAAACGTTGATCACTTTTCAGCTCGAACAAAGCTACCAGGACATCAACACCGTTTTTAATCTGGCCCGTGCAATTGAAAGCAAAGCACAAGCGGCACACCTGAGCATCGTGTTCGACCTCGCAACACGGCGTACATGGGAGCCCACCACTGGCGCTTTTTTAAATGCCCGCGCTGAGCGGGTCATTAAACGCATCCCCCCCGAAGCGATAGCTCAGGCTTTTTTTCTCCAGCAAAATCCGGGCATGGCGTTGCCCCTTCACCACTCGCTGCCAGTGCCCAACATCGTCAACGAACTGAAGCCCTCAGACGCACTGCAAACACTGATCACCGATGCTCAATTCAGAGCCTTCGCCAGCGACCTGCTGGCTACGCCGCACAATCAAACGCTGCTGAGGAAGGTGCTGGATGAGGGACTTGATCCAATTCCAGAAAGTGTGCCGATCACTACCGAGATTGGTCTGACGCTGATCCATAAATATGTCAGCCATACGCGAGCAATACCCGAGGTTGATAGCATCAATCACCAGGTCACCATTGCGGCGCAGCAAGCGGTTCGAAAAAGCACGTTTTTCCCCGCCGATTATCACTACCTGACGTCGTGTTTTCTGTTGCTGGGCAGTGCTGCTGCAGAAGACTCTGGCACTGGACCGATGGACTCAAGCTTTAGGGCATCGGCCAACACGCCAGTGCCCTCCTCAACGCTGGACATCAATAGTTTTATTTCAGCAGGCGAGCGCACGCCCGATATCAATGCGCTAGCGGCGTATCTGGAGTTCTTCACGTTTTTCCCTGACCCAAGGGTTCCCGACTCAGGACTGCCTCGCGGCGCGACACTCACCACGGTTATGAGTGTAGTGGTCGATTCACCTATTTTTCATCAATTGGAACGGGCCATTGTCGGCACGTCCTCATGGACAGAGCAAGAGCGCAAGGACGCAACGCCAAGCATGACCAGAGCGCTGGCGCTGGCCTGTATCACCGACTACCTCTACCCACCCGAGAACCACAGCGAAGGCTATGTCTGCGGGCTTAACTTGAATACGCCTGCAATGGGCGGCCAGCCGATCAGAGAGGTCCGGCGCCAAGTCATGGAGCATCTGCGCAGCACGCTCCATTGCACGACCGAACCCGCCATGCTTCTGGCTTTCGAGTTGATTGCAGGACGCTACTGCCCGCAGTTGATGGTGTATGACGAGCCACAGGATCTGCGCTATGGCGATACCCTCGACGCAATCAACTTTCGCCACGCCGTAGCTCTGGCCGAATCAGCCCACACCGGCGCCGCAGTCGCGCTGGGGTATAAGCGCCTGATCGAGCTCTTGAACACGACCCTCACTCAATCGCTGAGCCACGATGAACAACTGGCCATAGCCGTGCTGCGTCGAGAGCCAGTTCTGCAGTTTGCGATGTGCCGCAGGAAAATCCCCATCACCGACACGGCAGAGGTGGAACCTGTAGACGTGATGATCGCCCTCGAATACGTCAACGACCTTGAAGAGCAACAGGCCTCGGCCATGACGACTCTGGTGCAGCTCCCGCCGGATCGCAAAAAAATGGCACTTCAGCAATTGTCAGAGCAACTCCCGCTCATCAATGTGCACAAGAAAAGGCCGTTTACTGAAGCTGAAGTTCATGAATACTTCGTCCCCGGTTTCAAAACTCGCGGCCGACACATGAGCATGTCTTTGCTGGAGCGGTACATGACCTGCGGGCAGGACCGCGCCTTCACCGACAGCGTGCTGGGCTTCGAATCCAAGGGATTGGGAGGTTGCACGCTGTTGAAAGCGTTCAATGAACAGTTCGATGCATTTCAACAAAAATACAACGCAGCTCTGATGGTGTTGCTCAAACAAGCGATCAATGACTTAACCCCCGAGCTGCGTCGCGACCTGCTCAATGCCGATTATTTCCTGAGGGTATCGTTCACGGTTGAGGGCACAGAAGTACCAGGTTTCTATGGCGTGCTGGCCTTTTCAACAGCCCCGCAAACCACCGACTTTTATGAAGTGTTTTGCCCTTCCGGGACCATCAGGAAGATAAGGGCCGCGGGCAACGCACGGGTCCTGTTTGACTCTGATGACTGGGCACCGACCGATGCAAAGCAGTACGTCACTGGCGTACCTGAACTTGACCAAGAAGCCTACCTGACAGGCACGCCCGGTGCTCTGAAAGTCACGCCAGCACTGAAGTTGAGCTTTACCTGGAATAACCCGGCCGGGATCAGCGAGGAGGTGCGTGTGCACCAACTGTGCGAGAAGCTGATCGACTCAATCTTCAGCCAGAGCCTAGCGAGCCTTCGCCCCGCATTTAAGGACACCACGCCTTACGAGTTGTACAAAGATGAGTTGGTCGGCCGAACCGAAGCCATTTTCAGAGTCATTATTCCGTTCTACTCCCTGTATCGAGACATCGAGAGCAAGAACGTGAGCGCATGGACCGTGATATTTGGCGCCCTGGAAGTACTGTCGTTTGTTGTGCCCTTCGGTAAAGCAGCTTATAGCGGGTTTAGAGCTTCAATCTCACTGGGCAAGATTGTGGTGCGCAGTACCTCGTTCGGCGTATCCAGGTTTGCACTGACGTCCATGAAAGCGCTTTATGCGAGCAGAGCCTTTGCCACGACGCTGGGCAAAGGATTGATTTCTGCCGCCAACCCCTTGGCACTGGCGGGGCTTTTGTTCCGAGGCGGGCTCAAAGGGGTGGCATTCATTCAGCGCAAACTGCAAGCCGGTAAGTCGCTGAATAACGTGATTGCATTGGTAGAACTTAAAACCACACTGAACCCCGAGGCCGCTTATCCCTCATTTTTGACGGCCCCTTTGATTCAGCAAAAAATACTTAACAGCCCCCTCGTCAGTCCACCTCTGGTTCCATTCAACCCAGATTTTTCCTGGGGTTTACGAAAGCTGAACATTGCCCAACAGCATCAATTTCATATCGACGATGTTGACTTGTCCAGTGCACTGCAGGTCGATAACACTTACCAAGTGGCGGGATTAAACTACATAAAAATGCAGGGGAATATATTTGCAGTAACTCGCACGTCTGACAGTGACTCATTGAAGCTATATAAGGGCACTGTCATAGGCCCGGAGGTTCACTTCAACGCGGCTGAAAACCTATGGGAACTTGCCCGTGGCGGACTGGCAGGAGGCATGGAAACATCCTCGACCGTCACATTCTTTCAACGCAGCTTGAATGTCCCCATGGATGAAGTGACTAATCTCAATCCACTTGGGCACAAGCCCGAATATACAATTGAGCTGGACAACTACATGGTTCCAGTGACGTTTGACGCCCACCTTGGTCATTGGCGTGAACGTATCCTGCGGCCAATACGCGGGACACGCGCAGAAGTTGATATGACCTTCGGCGATCCGGTTTGGCGCAATACTGAGGGAAGATGGCAGAAAGGCAGTATTGAAACCTTAAACGCCGTTAAGTCGTCACTGCCGCCGCCCAAAAAGCTTGTGCCCTTTACCCTGCCTCAATTACCTCAACTGCCTGAAAACCCAGTGGCCATTGCGAATCAAATTCACTACCTCTGGATCGGCACCCAGGCACCGGGTAACCATTTGATTAATATCATTGCTCAAAACTTGAGGCTGTCTTCTGAGTTCACCTCGACCTTGCACCTTGATGTCAGTCCCGCTCTGTTCGAAAGCATAAAATTGACCTGTGCGATACACGCACCCAAATTGCAACTCTCGAACATCAAAGAGGAAGCTTTTTACGAAGTGTTCAAAAACAGTTCGAACGCCGAGCAATACACAAGCATTGTAGAGGCCGAACATAAAACCTGGTCTGCGGCCAGCGACGTGATGCGCTTTCCATTGATCAACCATTACGGCGGCCTATATCTGGACCTGGATGATGTATTGATCATCCCACTCGTTGCAGACGGTATTAAAGCAGCGCCGCATGACCTTTTGTTAGGTGGCATCGTCACGGAAAAAATGGTGGATTTTGAAGGCTATAACACCAGCCACTTCGCATCACATCCGAACAATAACCTGTTAACCGCCATCTCTGCCGAAATGCATAAGCGTTTTCTAGACAACAAGGCTTTTTACTTACAGCCCAAGCCCGTGCTGGATAAGACCCTGACGGGTGAAGCATTGATCAAAAACCAGGCCGATTTCAAAACCTATCATAAGAAATACTTTCAACTCACCGGCCCCACCCTGATGAATGATGTGTTGATCGAAAAAGTACCCGACGTGTATAGAACGGTGTTTCAGTTGATGCCCAAGTACAGCACATTCCAGACACAAGGTATCTATGACCTCGTGCATCACAAACACGCGATTGACTGCACCAACCACTACTTCCCGTTTGCAACTAAATACATTATCCAAGTTGGAAACGAACATTCTTGGGCTTAATGCCCTGTAAAACGAAAAAAACCGCCCTTTTTATCAAAGGGCGGTTTTTTTCAGTCTGGCTTTATCAGTGCGCGTAGGTCAGTAACAACTCACTCGGCACTTTGAAGTCCAGGGACATCATGACGCTCAGGGCGGTGATGGTGAAGATGGAGAACACGAACAGCTTGCGTGCCCACACCTTGTCGTCGACCGCTTTGTAGCCAGTCCACGCCATGTACAGCCAGTACATGCCCATCGCAGCTGCCACGGCCATATAGCTCATGCCGGCGTAACCGCCGAGGGTGAGCATCAGGGTCGCGATCAGGAACGCGAGGATGTAGAGCAGGATGTGCTTCTTGGCTACCTTGATCCCGCGCTTCACTGGCAACACCGGAATCGATGCAGCCAGGTAATCGTTGAAGCGGAAGATCGCGATGGCGTAGGAATGCGGCATCTGCCACAGGCTGAACATCACCAGCAAAGTCAGTGCGGCCATGTCGAAGTGATTGCTCACTGCAACGTAACCAATGACGGGCGGCATTGCACCAGACAGGCTGCCGATAAGCGTGCCGTGAACCGACTTGCGCTTGAAGTACAGGCTGTACAAACCCACGTAGATCACGAAGCCAATCGCGGCGAAAAATGCCGCCAGCGGGTTGGCCACGCGATACAGCAGCACAAGCCCTGCAACCCCCAGCAAGGTGGCGTAAATCAACGCCACTTTGAGGGAGATGAGGCCTTGAACCAGTACGCGATTTTTGGTGCGGTCCATCTTGATGTCGATGTCACGGTCGATGCAGTTGTTAAACACGCAACCAGACGCAACCACCAAGGAGGTGCCGATCACCGCGGCCAGGAAGAGGGCAAGATCAAAATGCCCCTTCGAGGCCAGGAAGAACCCGCCTGCCACAGAAAGCACGTTACCGAAAATGATCCCCGGTTTGGTGATTTGGATAAAGTGCTTAAAGGACATCGGGTTTACCTCACTTCGCCATCATTTCAGCGTGGATGCTGAACATAATCCACAGGGACAAGCCCACCAGCAGGACAATCACCAGCGCCGAGAACACCAGCGCTGCAACACTGTTGCGTTGTTCTGGCGAACGGTCCATGTGCAGGAAGTACACCAGGTGAACAACAACCTGGATCACTGCGGTCAACAGCACGATCGCCAGGGTGGTCGATTTAGCCAGGATTGGGTTCATCACCAGCCAAAACGGAATTGCGGTCAGGATCACCGACAAAATGAAGCCAGTTGCGTAGGACTTCACGCTGCCGTGGTTCGCGCCGTCAGAATGTGCGTTAGCCATTTACAGAGTCCCCATCAGATAAACAACGGTGAATACGCAGATCCACACCACGTCCAGGAAGTGCCAGAACAAGCTCAGGCAGCTCAGACGCGTTTTGTTGGTCGAGGTCAGGCCTTTTTTCTGCACCTGATACATCATGATCGCCATCCAGATCAGACCACAGGTCACGTGCAGACCGTGGGTGCCGACCAGAGTGAAGAACGCTGACAGGAAGCCGCTGCGGTGCGGGCCGTAGCCCTCGGAGATCAACAGGTGGAACTCGTTGATTTCCATGCCGATGAAGCCGGCACCCAGCAGGAAGGTAATGCCCAGCCAGGTCAGAACCTGGCGCTTGTTACCTTTGTAGAACGCCAGCATGGCAAAGCCATACGTGATCGAACTGAACAACAGCAGTGCGGTTTCACCCAGCACGTACGGCAGTTCGAAGATGTCGTGGCCCGACGGGCCACCGGCTACGTTACCTACCAGTACTGCGTATACCGCGAAGAGCGATGCAAAGATGATGCAGTCGGTCATCAGGTAGAGCCAGAAACCAAATACGGTTGTCTCGCCCGCGTCGTGGTGGTGCTCATCGTGCTCATGGTCGTGGCCATGAGCGTGTCCAGCATTGGTCGCTATATTCGACATGGTTTATGCCTGTCCCAACTTGGTTTCAACACGGTCAGCCGGTATTGCTTTGGCGGCCAACAGACGCTTGTGCTGCTCGGCTTCGATGCGTTCGATGGTTTCCACCGGCACCATGTAGCCTTGGTCATCACGGGCAGCGTGCAGGACGAAATACCCTACGGTGCCAACCAGGCTGATGATCGCCAACCACCAGATGTGCCAGATCATTGCGAAACCGAATACGGTCAGCAGCATGCCCATTACCAAACCGGTAGCGGTGTTGTTAGGCATGTGGATCGGCGAGTACTTGGCCGGAACCTTGTACGCAGTACCGTCCTCTTTGGCCTCGGTGAACGGGTCAATGCCGTTTACGGTTGGCACAACAGCGAAGTTGTAGAACGGAGGTGGCGACGAAGTCGACCATTCCAGGGTGTGGCCATTCCATGGGTCGCCAAACTCGCAGGCGTTCTCTGGTTTGTTACGGTCACGTACCGACACGTACAGCTGGATCAACTGGCAAGCAATACCAACGGCAATCAGTGCAGCACCGACCGCAGCAACGTACAGGTAAGGCACCCACTCAGGGTTGGTAGTGGCGTTCAGACGACGCGTCATGCCCATGAAGCCCAGTGCATAGAGCGGCATGAAAGCAACGAAGAAGCCGACGATCCAGAACCAGAATGCTGCCTTGCCCCAACCTTCGTGCAGCTTGAAGCCGAACGCTTTAGGGAAGTAGAAGCTGAAACCAGCGATGTAGCCGAATACGGCGCCGCCGATGATCACGTTGTGGAAGTGAGCAATTACAAACAGGCTGTTGTGCAGGACGAAGTCAGCACCCGGGATGGCCAGCAGTACGCCGGTCATACCACCGATGGCGAAGGTCACCATGAAGCCCAGGGTCCAGAGAACCTGGCTGGTGAAACGCAGACGGCCACGGTAGATGGTGAATAGCCAGTTAAATAGCTTCACACCCGTCGGGATGGAAATCAGCATCGTCGCCAGACCGAAGAAGGCGTTGACGCTTGCACCCGAACCCATGGTGAAGAAGTGGTGCAACCAAACCATGAAGCCCAGCACCGAGATCGCGCCAGAGGCGTAGACCATCGAGTGGTGACCGAACAGACGCTTGCCGGTGAAGGTCGAGATGACTTCAGAGAAGATCCCGAACGCTGGCAGGATGAGGATATAAACCTCAGGGTGACCCCACGCCCAGAACAAGTTCACGTACATCATTGGATTGCCACCAAGTTCATTGGTGAAAATGTGGAAATCCATGTAACGGTCAAGTGTCAGCAGCGCCAGGGTAGCGGTCAGGATCGGGAACGAAGCCACGATCAGAACGTTTGCCCAGGTGCAGGTCCAGGTGAAGATCGGCATGTCCATCAGTTTCATGCCTGGAGCACGCATTTTCAGCACGGTCGCCAGGAAGTTAACCCCGGTTAACGTCGTACCTAACCCCGATAGCTGTAGCGCCCAGATGTAGTAGTCGACACCCACGCCCGGACTGTACTGCAAGCCCGACAGCGGCGGATACGCAACCCAACCGGTCTTGGCGAACTCGCCGACGCCCAGCGACAGGTTAACCAGTACCACACCGGACACCAGCAGCCAGAAGCTCAGGGAGTTCAGGAATGGATAGGCAACGTCACGTGCGCCGATCTGCAGCGGCACTGCAAGGTTCATCAGGCCGGTGAAGAATGGCATCGCCATGAAGATGATCATGATCACACCGTGAGCGGTGAAGATCTGGTCATAGTGTTCAGGAGGCAAGTAGCCCGGCGAACCCTCGGTGGCCATGGCCAACTGGGTACGCATCATGACGGCGTCGGCAAAGCCGCGCAGCAACATGATCATGGCGACGATGATGTACATCACGCCAATCTTCTTGTGGTCGACTGACGTTAGCCATTCGGTCCACAGGTAGGTCCACTTTTTGAAATACGTAATACCAGCGACGAGCGCCAACCCGCCGAGCAGAATCATAGCGACGGTAACCATCACTATCGGCTCGTGGAACGGTATGGCGTCCAGACTTAATTTACCTAACATCGTTTACTCCTCTGCCCCGGCAGCTGAATTCGAGGTGTTGTCCAAACCTTCGGTCCCGGACACTTCTTTCTTCTCGTGCTTCACAGGCTTGCCTGGGTTCATACCTTCATACTTGTCGATGATGGTCTGGAACAGGTTCGGTGTGACCGAAGAATAGAGTTCAACAGGGTTGTTCTGGCTAGGTTTGGTCAAGGCCGCGTATTCAGCGTTATCAAGCTGTTTAGGTGACGCTTTGACTTCACTTACCCAGGCGTCAAAGTCAGCCTGAGAAGTGGCGATCGCTTTGAATTTCATGCCAGTGAAACCCGCGCCGCTGTAGTTGGCAGAGATGCCATCCATTTCGGCGTTTTTGTTGGCAATCAAATGCAGCTTGGTCGTCATGCCGGCCATGGCGTAGATCTGGCCGCCCAGACCCGGGATGAAGAACGAGTTCATCACAGCGTCAGAGGTAATGCGGAAATTGATCGGGGTGTTAGCCGGGAACACAATCTTGTTGACTGTGGCGATGCCCTGTTCCGGGTAGATGAACACCCACTTCCAGTCCAGAGAAACCACTTCAATGGTAATCGGCTTAACGTCAGACTCGAGCGGACGATATGGGTCCAGCGCGTGAGTCGACTTATAGGTAATCACGCCCAGGGCGATGATGATGAGAATTGGCACAGTCCAGATCACAACTTCGATCTTGGTGGAGTGCGACCATTTCGGTGCGTAGGTGGCGTCTTTGTTCGACGCACGATATTTCCACGCGAAGATCAGGGTCATCAAGATGACCGGGACCACGACCAGAAGCATCAGCAATGTTGCAGTGATGATCAGATTCCGCTCTTCGATCCCTACCTGCCCCACCGGATCGAGCAATGTCCAATTGCAGCCTCCCAGCAGCAACGTGCCGAAAAGTGGCAATAAGCCAAGGAGTCTGGGGTACCTTTTTTTAGTCATCTCACGACCTCTAAAACAGCTTGCACAATGCAGTTGGTTTTTTTCGCCAACACTTCGCCCTACCAAGGGTTGGCTCTTTTCCGGGCTTGAATAAATGCCTGCTCGTCACCATCAGGTGAATTCGCAAATCCCGGGCTAGCAGTGATTTCTTATTCGATACGTGGTCAATGGCCTTGTCTCAGACCAATTCCATTTGGTGCAGAACTTAGAAGGGTTGCCAGTACCTGGAAGCCGCACGGGACACCTGTCATGAACTGCCCAGGCGACCGCCGACTACCCGCTTGGGCTCAGGGACGAGCAGGCTGGACGTTCAGTGCAGGCGATTGTAGTTAGGAAGCTCTCTACACACCATGTCTCATCCAGAAATAATTCTTCTCGGTTCCAGTAACAATCCCTCACTATTGTTACGTATCGCGGGCAGACATGCTCCTCAAACAGCCTGTAGCACGCCTCTCCCCCGCACCTGATACGGCCCTTTTTAGCGCACCAATATGGGGCGCAAAACCCTGCAAACGCCCAAACAAAGAGGCTTACAGCCGATTTGCATTGAGCCGGCAAAGGGCAATTTCAAGCGCCTGATCCGCAAAAAAAAGTCTTAGCCGATAAAACCCGACTAAAACGGTTTGTGCGCTTGTGTCCTACAGGAAACGCCCTCTGCGACACTTTGTGCGTGACAATATGTCGCACAAGCACCCTCTAACTTTAGTGCGCGGATTCACATCCTGTTGACATTTTTGCGAGGCCAAAAAAACGCCCCGCATTCTCAGGAAAAGTGCGGGGCGGCTCAAGCCAAATTTAACAACTCAGCTGTGTTTTTTCCGATTGCGGTAGATGCCCAACGGCACCAGCACGCTGGTCAGCACAAAGGCCACCAGCGCCCACTGCGCCAACGACAGGCCGAATACCGGTGGATAAGGGGTGGAGCAGAAGCCGTCGACCTGAAAGCCCAGCGGGAAAACCGTCGCCAGCGGCAAACCATCAACAATCGGCTGCAGTACATCAAGGCCGCAGCTCACTTCCGGGTTCGCCAAGATAAAGACATGGCGCCCGGCGGCGACTACACCGCCAATGGCGCTCAGCACCACCAGCACCTCACACACCGTGAGACTGCGCCGTGTCGGCATTGCGGCGCCTATAAAGGCAAAGATCGCAATCAACAACAATGCGTAGCGTTGCAGGATGCACAGCGGGCACGGCGCTTCGCCGAGCACGATTTGCATGTACAACGCGCCGCCAATCAAAGCCAGACAGATAAGCCCGAGCAAGACCAAAAAGCGCTTCTCACGGCTCAGTCGTATCATTTCATCTGTCATCCCGCTTCCCTTTGCCACGTTATGTATGGAGTTTAGCCGCTGTCACAAGGCGCGCAGTTTACACCCAGGTCTTGGATCTGGATGTAGGAGACTGTGTAGGGAAAATGTCGCAAAGGGATTAATACAGAATTAACGAGGGCCTCGTGGTGGCCCCAGTAGCCGTTACCTCGCAAAGCTCGGCACCTGCTACGCGTGCAGGTGGTTTTTCAAGAATGATCGGGTTCGTTCGTGGCTAGGGTTTTGCAGGATGTCTTGCGGGGCGCCCTCCTCGACGACTACGCCGCCGTCCATGAAGACAATCCGGTCGGCCACTTCGCCTGCAAAGCGCATCTCGTGGGTGACGATCAGCATGGTCATGTGCTCGGCCGCGAGCTGTTTCATGACCAGATTGACCTCTTCAACCAACTCCGGGTCCAGGGCCGATGTGGCTTCGTCGAACAGCATCACCTTGGGCTGCATCGCCAAGGCCCTGGCAATCGCAACCCGCTGTTTTTGCCCACCGGACAGGCGAGACGGGTATTCATCAAACTTGTTGGCCAAGCCCACTTTCTCCAAGTAATCCATGGCCAACTCACGCGAAGCCTTTTTCGTAAGGCCTTTAAGTTTTACCGGGCCAAGGGCGATGTTTTCATAGACGGTCAAGTGCGGGAATAAATTGAAGTGCTGAAACACCATCCCCATCTGCTGACGCACGGCATTAATGTGCTGTTCAAATGCACGCCCTTTCAAAGGCCGATTGACTTGCTCGCCCTCTAACCATATTTCGCCGTCGTTTAGCACTTCCAGGTGATTGATTGAGCGCAGCAGCGTGCTTTTTCCTGATCCACTTGGGCCGATGATTGCGATGATCTGTCCGCGAGAGACAGAAAGATCGATGCCTTTGAGTACTTCAAGTGCGCCATAGGCCTTGCGGGCGCCTTTGACCTCAATCATGAATTCTTTTTTGATCATCGTGACATCTCTACCTTTTTTTCGAGAAGGTGCAGGCCGGCTTCGAGAACAAGGTTGGCTGCATAATAAATAACCGCAACAGCCAGATAAAACTCAAACGGGCTGTACGTTTCACTCACTGCAAGCTGTGCGCTATAGACCAACTCGGCAATGCCGATGATAGAGACCAGAGACGTGTCTTTTAACAGCACTATCAGGTTGTTCCCGAGCGGCGCAATGGTCTTGCGAAGTGCTTGCGGCACAACGATGTAGCGCTGCGTCTGTCCACGGCTGAGGCCGATAGACCGGGCACCTTCGATCTGCCCAGGGTCTACGGATAACACGCCAGCACGAATAACGTCGGCGTTGTAAACAGCAAAGTGCAAACTAAGCCCAATAATGCCGGCCACCGGCGCTGGAATATCAATGCCAACTTGTACCAGTCCGTAATAAATCACATACAACTGAAGCAGCAGTGGCGTGCCCATCAACAACCACGTCATAAAGCGCACGGGCAACGCCAGAAGTTTAGGGGCATAGAGCACGATCAGTGCAAAGGCTATCCCCGCAATCAAACTCAATAGGCTGGAGCTGATGAACATGACCACTGTCCAGCCAAGTCCCGTCGCCAGCAACTCGGAATAAGGCGCAACGATACTAAGGTCCAGGCTTTGCATATAAATACTCTCACCTAGCTGCGAAGCGGTTATCGAGATAGTCAACAACGAACCTGACCGAATAGACCATCACAATATAAAGAAGCGCAGACACGATAAAGATTTCGAAAGGCTTGTACGTAGAGCTGATAAAGCGTTGCGCGGTATAGGACAGTTCAACCACAGAGATCGTCGACACTAAAGCAGACCCTTTGATCAGTGCGACAGCATTAACACCCAGCGGTCTTATCATTAACTTTGCCGTTTGCGGCAGGGTAATAAGCCATAAGGTTTGCCCTCTGCCGAAACCAATTGAACGTGCAGCTTCTACCTGGCCGGGATCAACGTTGGCGATAGCACCACGAATGGATTCAGCCATGTAAGCGGCAATATTCAGACCCAGGCCAATGACGCCCGCCGTGAACGGTTCCAACTCAAGCCCGATTTGTGGTCCGCCAAAATAAATGATGAACAACTGCACCAGACAAGGCGTGCCGCGAAAAACACTGATATAGAGCCGCGCCAGGCATCGAAAGATGAAAACCGTCGACAACCGTGCAGCCACCAGCACGATGGCGACCAGCAAACCCAGTAACAGTGCAAGGACTGAGACTTGCACCGTTATCCAGGCCGCTTCCAGAAAAAACGGAAAGGTGCGCTGTATGAGAGTCAGATCCATGGGAACACCCAGAAAAGTCAGATTGACTGACCCGACGCTTCGTCGGATCAGGCTGAATATGAGTTAGCGGATGTCGCTGCCAATCCACTCCATCGAGATCTTTTCGTAGGTGCCATCAGCGAGTATGCCTGCCAATGCTTGTTGCAACGCGACCTTGAGTTCAGGGTTGTTCTTGCGCAGTGCGATACCCATATCCTCAACGCCTCCTTCGCTCTCGGGTGGCGTAATGATGCGGACCTTTTGCCCGGTTTTCTTGACGGCGACCAGCACCGGAACACTGTCCATCACCAACGCGCCGAGGCGACCCGCATCCAGATCGACCAGCATTTCGGGCAGACCTTTATAGCTTTTCACCTTTAAATTGCCGCGCGCGCGGGCCCATTTATCGTGAGCATCACCAAGCGTCACGCCAACCGACACATTTTTAAGGTCATCAAAGCTTTTGATCGGTGAGTCTTCCTTGACCACGATGGTGCGACCCGCGCGGTAATAAGGCCCAACGAAATCCACGGCTTTTAGGCGTTCCGGGGTGATGGTGGTGGAAGCGATAATCGCGTCGTATTTATTCGCGCGAAGGCCTGCAATGATCCCGTCGAATGGCGTGGTGATGATTTTCACTTTCACCCCCAGCCGCTCAGCCAATGCTTGGCTGATGGACGCGTCGAATCCGACCACCTGGTTTTGCTCGTTGGCAAAGCTGAAGGGCGCATATTGGCCGCTCATTGCGATGCGGATTTCTTTAGCGTCCTGGATCGATTTCAAATCATCCGCTTGAACGGCGAAGGTTGAGAGCAGCGCCGAGGCTGCAACAGTGGAAGCGATAATCAAACCCTTGAGCTTTTTAGTGAGCATCGAATGGCACCTTGGAAGAATTATTATTTTTTTAGAAGGGCTATTCACCCGGCCTTCACGAAGAGCTTTGCATAGACACTTTTGGAAAGCACCCAGCAAGGTGCCAGCCTGCCTGACACATTGCCGGAGTTGGCCGACACTATGCCGGGCAGGCTGACCTTTAACGCTTACTGAAGTGCAGCCTTAAAGCTTTCGTCCAGCACCTCAAGCAGGAAATCAGCATTGGCCTGGCTGAAGATCATCGAAGGGCGCATTTTCAGAACGTTGTCATGGGGGCCTTCAGTGCCGATCAAAATGCCTCGTTCCCTGGCGCCATCCGCGACTTTCTTGGCCAGCGCCGTGGCTGGCGCCTTGGTTTTGCGATCAGTGACCAACTCTATTCCCAGGAAAAGCCCCAGCCCGCGCACATCACCGATGGCTTCGTATCGCTGTTGCAGCCTGCGAAAGCCGTCCAGCAAGTAGTTACCGATCGTCAGTGCGTTGAGCTTCAAGTCGTCGCGCTCAATCACATCAAGCACGCTGAGCCCAACAGCACAGGACACCGGGCTCCCGGCAAAGGTATTGAAGTACTCCATGCCATTGTTGAAGCTGTCTGCAATCTCACGCGTGGTCACCACCGCCGACATCGGATGCCCGTTTCCAATGGGTTTGCCCATCGACACCGCATCGGGCACAACGCCCTGGGTTTCAAAGGCCCACCAGTGACTGCCCACACGGCCAAAGCCAACCTGAACTTCGTCCGCCAGGCACAGCCCGCCCTCGGCACGCACCATTGCGTAGACTTCTTTGAGGTAGTTTTCCGGGAAGAACAGTTGCCCGGCGACACTCGGAATGGATTCTGCCAAAAAGAACGCCGGAGCCCGACCCTGCTTGCGCATGAGGTCAATCTGGTCCGCCACACTTTCGGCAAAACGCTTGCCAAGCTCTTCAAATGCCCACTGATCCACACCCCGGTACGCATCCGGGACAGTGGCCTCAAACACATGATCTGCACGGCCTTTGCCAGCTTTGCGCTTGTACTTGTAAGGGCTGAGGTCAATCAGTTCCTGTGTGGTGCCGTGGTAGGCCCAATCCAGCACGATGGCATCGTTGCGCCCGGTGTGATTGCGCGCCATGCGCAGCATGAGGCTGTTGGCCTCACTGCCTGAGCAGCCAAAAGAGGCGACTGCCAAACCTTTGGGCAGCGTCGCAGTGAGCCGCTCGGCGTACTCGACGATGTTGTCGTGCAGGTAACGCGTGTTGGTGTTCAGGCGAGAAGCTTGCCGCGAAAGCGCTTGCACCACATCAGGGTGGGAGTGACCGAGGTGGCACACGTTATTGAAGCAATCCAGATACGCTCGACCAAAGTTGTCGATCAACCACACCCCGTCGCCGCGAACGAACTTGATCGGATCTGAATACGAGATCGACAGGTTTGGAAGCAGCAATTCTTTACGCTTGACCACAATCTCAGCCTTGGTGCGCCCGTCCTGGCGGTAGGTTTCGGGTGGAATCCCGGCCAGCGCCGAGGTGTCGGGAAACAGGTCGGCCCACACGTCTAGATAAGCCTGCTCACCGACGCCGATGAACTCGCTCGCTTTTAACTCGGTGTCCGTGGACATCTGGAAATGCACATGCGGGATCCATCCGCCATTTTCCGTGTCAGCGCCCATGTGTCCGACCAATGAGCCCGCCTCTAGGCGATCACCGGGCTTCAATCGCGCCAGGGCTTCATGGGCCATATGCCCCCACAGCGTCAAAAACGGCGGGCATCCTTCAGGCGAATGTTTGAGCATGATCAACCCGCCATAACCCAGCGGTTCGCGCTCGACCTCGACGCTCTGCACGACACCGGCAACCGGTGTATAGAGCGGCGTGCCAGCCGGCATGATCAAATCAACACCGATGTGCAAGACGCGACGCTGGCCTTCGATGAATCGCGATTCAAACGCTGTGTCGGTGTAGATGGTTCTTTCTTCACCCCATGGCCCGATCCCCAGCGGCACGTTGTGTTGCGCCGAAAAATCATCCCACCACTGGGTCGCCTCGGCCGGGCGCTGCGCGGCGGAAGCGATGGTCATGACGTGCGAAGCATCCCCGAAAGGTGCAATCACCTTGTTCATGGTCGCCGCCGATGGATGCACGATGTCGGCGAAGGTTTTGCTGTTTTCGCTCACCCAGCGGCGAATGGCACCCGCGCCTTCGATGGCGTCAAAACCGCAGGCTTTGCGCAGGATCGCCGTCGCCAGCCGGGGGTTCATGCGGTCCATCCTTTCCAGCAGACGCCAGGCTGGCGCTTCGCTGATGGCAAGGTAGGGATTGTCTTGGGTCTGGTCGTGCCGCGAAGCCGACAAGGTGACGCTGGTGACCAGGCGCATCGCAATGAGATTGAAGAGCACATCCAGCTCTTGCGGCTGCAACGGATACTTCTCGTGGAAACCGGCCGTCAGCGCGGCGGCAGCCCCTATGGGGTCTTGCATGTCGAGGATGGAATAGGCGCAGGTGATGGCCACTTCAGCGATCAGAACGGTGTGGATCGCATCGCCAAAATCGATGACGCCTGAAACCTTCTGATGATTGCTGGCGTCGACGAGGATGTTCCAGTCATTGCCGTCGTTGTGAATAACCTGGGCACGCAGGCGCGCCAGTTTTGGTTCGACGGTTGCTTCAAAACGATCAATGAAACGCTCCAGAATGGCCCTTCTGGCAGGGTCTTTGACGAAATGCAGACGTGACCTCGAACGTGCGGCGTGGCGCAAATCCCAGTCCATGTCACGTACCGCTCCTGGGTGCATGAAGCCCTGCAGTGCGCGGTCTATCTCACCGAATGATTGCCCCAGACTGCGCAGCAACTCGAACGTACGCTCGACCTCGGCCAGTGGCGTGCCGTGCAACCAGCTCACCAGACGCACCGCATGGGTTTCGCCCGAAGGCGCCACCGTGCAGGCCAGAAATTCACCGGCCAGGCTTTTCTTGAGAAAAGGCACGGCAAGCTCGGGATTATGGCTGGCCAGGTGACTGAGAATGGCCGTCTGAAACTCGCTTTCAACACGCGGCTCAGTCGAATTGACGACCTTCAGAATCCACCCCGCATCGGTTCCAGTGTTCAGCCGGTAGTTGCGGTCTCGCTCGCCGTCCAGCGGCGAGGCTGTACCGATAACGTTGAAAAGCTGCGCACTGAGCTTTTCGGCATCCCCCGTCGAGAACTGGGGTGCTGGGTGGGAAAGGTTCGTCATAGTAATTGTTTTCCAAGCCATTTTTTTCAGTTAGCTTGGCACGCGAAGTCTTGGTCAGCAGTAGGTATGCGGTCGGCTTTAGCCTGCATATTGCCGGAATCGACCGGCACAAATCCGGAAGCAAAATAAGGGGGTTCTGATGCGCGACCTAGACACGAAAGATCGCGAAATACTCGAGATTCTGTCTAAAGAAGCTCGCATTGCCCTTAAGGCCCTGGCGGCGCGAATCGGGCTTTCAAGAAGCGCGACCAGCGAGCGCGTGATCAACCTTGAACGCAATGGCGTGATCCGCGGCTACCGGGCTGACATTGGCGAAATTGATGCCCACGTGATTCGCGCCATACTGCTCGTCAACCTCAAACGCACACCGGCAATCAGCCTGCTGGACCTGCTTGCGCAAAACTCGCAGGTGCGACGTGTCTCGTCAGTGAGTGGCCAGCTTGATCTGGTCATAGAGATCGAGTCACGCACGATTGATGACCTGAACCGAGTCAGAGATGCCGTCGCCAGCCACGAAACCGTTGAAGACATCACCACCGCCGTCGTGCTTCGACGCGATATTGATCGGCAGAGTTCGTGATGCACTGGCCGACGGCTGTAACGACGTAGGAGCGAGCTTGTCTCGCGATCTTTTAAACGATCAAAAGATCGCGAGACAAGCTCGCTCCTACAGGGGGACTTGCGGGTTATTCCAGAGCTGCGGCCGGGCCGAAGAATTCGTAGCGGCTTTGCTGCTCGGGTACGCCCAGTGCTTTCAAGTGGCGTTTGACGGCGCCCATAAAGCCTTTAGGCCCCAGGAAGTACGCGTCCACATCACGCTCTTGCCCCAGCCATTCGCCCAGTAATTCTTCGGTCAGCAGGCCGACATGGTCCGCCAGCGCGTCGGCTTCCTGGTAGCAGTAGAACCGTTGCAGTTGTGGGTGCTGCGCGGCCAGTTCATCGATCCAGCCACGGAATGCATGCACGTGAGCATTGCGCGCGCAGTGGATAAACCGAATCGGGCGTTGCGTGGCCAGTGCTGCTTCCAGCATCGATAAGGTTGGAGTAATACCCACGCCGCCACTGATCAGCACCAGCGGTTTTTCACTGGCAGTGAGGGTGAACTCACCTGCTGGCGGGAACAGTTCAACAATGTCGCCCACGTGCAGGCGGTCATGCAGGTAGTTCGAGACCTGCCCACCCGCCTCGCGCTTAACGCTGATGCGATAGCGGCCGACCTGGGCCAATGCCGACAACGAGTAGTTGCGGCGCACTTCTTGGCCATCAATGTTGAGTTTGATGCCTATGTATTGGCCGGGTTCGAACTCAAGGATCGGCTGCTGATCGACCGGACGGAAGTAGAACGAGGTGATTTCGGCGCTTTCTTCCAGCTTGGCGGCCAGTTTAAAGGCTCGTCCACCGCGCCAGCCGCCGGGTGCTGCAGCTTTTTCGTCATAGATGGCACCTTCAGCACCGATCAAAATATCCGCCAACTGGTTGTAGGCCGCGCCCCAGGCCGCCAGCACTTGCGGGGTCGCGATGTCACTGCCCAGCACTTCCTCAATGGCACGCAGCAGACAGCTGCCGACAATCGGGTAATGCTCAGGCAGGATTTGCAGCGCAACATGTTTGTTGATAATGCGTGCCACCAGGTCGCCCAACTGGTCCAGTTGGTCAATGTGCCGCGCATACATCAACACGCCATTGGCCAATGCCCGTGGCTGGTCGCCACTTGCCTGGTTGGCCTGGTTAAACAACGGCCTGACCTGTGGGTATTCAGTGAGCATCATCGTGTAGAAGTGCGTCATCAACGCCTCGCCACCGCTCTCAAGCAACGGCACGGTGGATTTAACGATGGCACGATCCTGAGCGGTAAGCATAAGGTTGACTCCTGAGCATAGAGATAAAAGCTAATTACCTATTAGCAGTCAGTTTCCGTGCCAACTTTAAAACCCTTTAAAAACAGTAATTTAAAAACAATATAGTCATTATGACTAAAGCTGATTTATAGTCACTTCGACTACATGAGGTCAAAATGACTGCAAAACTGCTGCTTACCGCCCTGCTGCCCTTGGTCGCGGACTTGTCCCGCGAACTGCCCGAGAGCGAGCGCTACCGACGCTTGCTTGAAGCCATGCGTGCCGTACTCCCCTGCGATGCTGCCGCGCTGCTGCGCCTTGACGGCGAATGGCTGGTGCCGCTGGCCGTGGACGGTTTGAGCCTCGACACGTTGGGGCGGCGCTTTAAAGTCAGCGAGCACCCACGTTTTGAAGTGCTGCTGAGCAGCACCGGGCCGACGCGCTTTCCCAACAACTGCGAACTCCCAGACCCGTATGACGGACTGGTCGACGGCCTGGCCGAACACCTGGAAATTCACGACTGCATGGGCTGCCCGCTGTTTGTCGATGAGCGCCCTTGGGGCCTGCTGACCCTCGATGCGCTGGACCCAAAACGCTTTGAACCTATTGAACTGGATGCCCTGCAAGCCTTTGCCAGCCTCGCGGCGGCCACGGTCAACGTGGCTCAACGTATTGAGCGCTTAGCCCTGCGGGTGGCCGACGAACAGCAAAAAGCCGAGCTCTACCGCCAGGCCCATCACGCGCCGAATAAAGAGCTGATCGGCCAGAGCAAAGCCCATAAACGTTTGCTCGAAGAAATCGCCCTGGTGGGCAGCAGCGACCTGACGGTATTGATCACTGGCGAAACCGGGGTCGGCAAGGAGTTGGTGGCGCAAGCCATTCACGCGGCATCGCCCCGTGCGGACAAACCGATGATCAGCCTGAACTGCGCCGCCTTGCCCGACACCCTGGTTGAAAGCGAATTGTTCGGCCACGTACGGGGTGCCTTTACCGGCGCAACCAGTGACCGCCGTGGCAAATTCGAACTGGCCAACGGCGGCACGCTGTTTCTGGATGAAGTGGGCGAACTGTCACTGACGGTACAGGCCAAGTTGCTGCGGGTGCTGCAAAGCGGGCAGTTGCAGCGCCTGGGCTCGGATCAGGAACACCAGGTGGATGTGCGCCTGATCGCCGCGACCAACCGCGACCTGGCCGAAGAAGTGCGCAGTGGTCGCTACCGCGCGGACTTTTACCATCGATTGAGCGTATACCCGCTCAAAGTGCCTGCCCTGCGCGAACGCGGGCGCGATGTGCTGTTGTTGAGCGGTTTCTTTCTGGAGCAAAACCGCTCGCGCATGGGCCTGGGCAGTTTGCGCCTGAGCCCGGACGCACAGGCCGCGCTGACGCATTACGAATGGCCGGGCAATGTGCGTGAACTGGAACACCTGATCGGCCGCAGCGCCCTCAAGGCATTAGGCAACTGCAAAACCCGGCCACGGATCCTGACCTTGACCGCAGCCGATCTGGATTTGCCGGGCAGCGCCCCCGATGCAGCGGTGATTGAACCTGAAGTGCTGCCGCTTGCTGTGGGCGACTTGCGTTTGGCCACCGAAAACTACCAGCGCCAACTGATCAGTGCCTGCCTGGAACGCCATCAGCATAACTGGGCCAGTGCCGCGCGAGAGCTGGGGCTAGACCGGGCCAATCTGGGGCGGATGGCCAAACGCCTGGGATTGAAATAATCCCTTATACGGGCCGCAGGACCGCCGTCTGAGGGTCGCTTCGCAACCCATCGCAGCCTCATGCTTCGGCAGCGGCTACAGGGTTTTGCAAGGCTCTGGAGGTCGGCTCTTGTGGGGGTGCCTTGGCGACGGGGATCTCCTATAGAATTTAGCGCCCGGGTCGATAACCTTGTAAAGCTGCTCTTATCACAGAAGGTATTTATGTCATCCACCCACGCCCGCGCCGACTCGATGTCTTTGCTGCTGTTTACGTTGCGCAGCGGCAAGCTGATGGCAATCAATCTGCTGAAGGTCAGTGAGATCATTCCTTGCCCGCCTTTGACCAAAATGCCCGAGTCGCACCCGCACGTGAAAGGCATTGCTGTGTTGCGCGGGGCGTCGCTGTCGGTCATCGATCTGAGTCGCGCCATTGGTGAACAACCTTTGCTGGACCCCGACGGCGGCTGCCTGATCGTGACCGATGTCAGCCGTTCCAAGCAGGGCCTGCACGTGCAGGCCGTGAGCAAGATCGTGCATTGCCTGAGTACCGATATTCGTCCACCGCCCTACGGCTCTGGCAAGCGTTCGTACATTACCGGCGTGACTCAAGTCGATGGCGCATTGGTGCAGGTGCTGGACATCGAAAAAGTGATTCACGGCATCACCCCCGCCCGCATTGAACAGCCCACTGAAACCCTCAGTCGCGAAGACGCCAAGCTGCTGACCAACGCCCGGATTCTGGTGGTCGATGACAGCCAAGTGGCGTTGCAGCAATCGGTGCTGACCTTGCGCAATCTCGGCCTGCATTGCCACACCGCCCGCAGCGCCAAGGAGGCCATCGAGCGTCTGCTGGAGCTGCACGGCACGCCGGAACAGATCAATGTGCTGGTCTCAGACATCGAAATGTCAGAGATGGATGGCTACGCCTTCACCCGCACTGTGCGCGAAACCCCGGACTTTGCGCATTTGTATGTGCTGCTGCACACCTCGCTCAACAGTGCGATGAACAGCGAGAAAGCCCGTCTGGCCGGGGCCGATGCGGTCTTGACCAAGTTCTCGTCGCCTGAGTTGACGCAATGCCTGATCCTCGCCGCACGCACCGTGACCGAGCAAGGTTACTGAACCCGATGAGCGAGGAATATTGCCTGCTGTTGCGCAAAGACCTGCGTGAACCCTTGGCCCCTGTGCCGTGGCCAAAAGGCCTGCGGCTCACGCCACTGAACGAGCAACTGTTGCCCCGCGTGCACGCCTTGCTCGAACAGGGTTATGCCACCGGGCACGGCAGTGTTGAATCGCTGCCAGACTGGCAACACGCCCTGCTGCATGACGCCGAATATGACCCGCAATTGTGCTTTGTCAGCCTGCTCGACGATGAAGTGGTGGGCGTGGCTCAGGCCTGGACCAGCGCTTACCTCAAAGACTTGGTGGTGCATCCGCGTCTGCAAGGTCGCGGCTTGGGCGGTGCATTGCTCAGCCATGTGTTCAGCGTGTTCAAGCAACGCGGCGAGTTCTGCGTCGACCTGAAGGTCATGGAACACAATCACCCTGCCCGTCGTTTTTACCAGCGACACGGCATGCAGTTGATCCGCCGCGAAGCCCTGTAAACCGTCAGTGACGGGTCTGCCAGAACTCTTGCGCCAGCGAGCGCAAGCTCGCCGCCAGGTCAGCCACATCGCCAGAATTGCGATGACTTTGCTGCCCGGCACGCACGGTGACATCCCCGGCACTGCGAATACTGGCGATGTTGCGATTGATGTCTTCACTGACCACGCTTTGCTCTTCCACCGCTGAGGCGATTTGCAGGCTCATTTCGGTGATTTTTTTCACTTGCTGGCTGATTTCACCCAGCGCGCTGCTCGCCAGCTGCGTTTGGCTGACGCTGTTTTCAGCATGCTGGCTGCTTTGCTGCATCACCTGCACCGCGGCCCGCGCGCCGTCTTGCAGGGTGTGGATCATCTGTTGAATTTCGTTGGTGGACTGCTGAGTGCGTTGCGCCAGCCCCCGCACTTCATCGGCAACCACGGCAAAGCCACGCCCTTGATCGCCCGCCCGAGCCGCCTCGATGGCGGCATTCAGGGCCAGCAGGTTGGTTTGCTCGGCAATGCTGCGGATCACTTCCAGCACCGATGAAATATCGCTGCTGTGCCCTTCCAGGTGATGAATCACATCAGTTGCCCGCGCCAATTCGGTGGCCAGATGCTGCACCGAACTGCGACTGAGCATCACCAGTTCATGGCCCTCGCGGGTTTCATTTTCGACCCGGTCGGCCGCTTGCGAAGCTTGCTGGGCATTGCTCGCCACTTGCGCCACGCTGGTGCTCATTTCATGGATGGCCGTGGCCACCTGATCGGTTTCGAGTTGCTGGTGCAAGGTGCTGGCGTGGCTGCTCTCCAAGTGTTGCACCAGCTCACTGGCATGCCCGGCCAAACGCTGTGAAGCATCGCCGATGCGCCCGACCACCGCGCCGGTCTGAGCCTGGAGCATGTGCAGGGCGAATTCGATCTGACCGATCTCGTCACGCCGCCCGGTGTAAATATGCTGGCTCAATGGGTTGTGCCCCACGTCTTGCGCGCGGCGCGTCAAGGCATTCAGCGGGCGCAGCAGCCAGGCAATCGCAGCCGAACTCAACAGGCTGCCCAATAACCAGATCATCACCCCGGCCGGCCAGTCGATGTGCGGCAGCAAGGCTGTGCCAACGGCTGTCGCAGCAGCAAATACGGCACTCACAAACAGCGCCAGCTTGCACACCAACCCCGCGCCCGCCAAACGCTGCCACAACGACGCGCGCCCTGAACGCAGTTGCGCGTAGGCCGCCTCGGCCTTGTCCACCCGCTCAGGCGTTGGACGGGTGCGTACCGATTGATACTCGACAATTTCACCGTTTTTCATCACCGGTGTGACGTAGGCGCTGACCCAATAGTGGTCGCCATTTTTGCAGCGGTTTTTCACCATCCCCATCCACGAATGCCCGGCCTTGAGCGTTTGCCACATATGGCTGAACGCCGCTGACGGCATGTCGGGGTGACGCAGCAGGTTATGCGGGTTGCCCAGCAGTTCGCTCAACGAATAGCCGCTGACCTTGATGAAGTCGGGGTTGGCGTAGGTGATGGCACTGTTCAGGTCAGTGGTGGAAAGAATATTGGCGTCGGGTGCGAAATCAACGGCTCGGCCGGTAATCGGTAGATTGATTTTCATGACAGCGCGCTCGGGTTATGAGGAGGAAGAGTCGGCAGGGCCGTCGACTCTAAGCCTCCCCATTAACCAAACACTGATCTAGCGCATATCAAATGAGATTAATTCAGCCCAAACAAACAATAGTGGCATTGCGCCACTTTTCGAGGCATTAAATCAGCGTTTACCCATCGAGCGACGCGTGCCAGCAGGGGCTGCGCCTGGGGTTTTGCGGTGGCCGTGGCCTTCGCCCTTTTTGTAATGGGTCTGCCCTTCGGTGTTGGCCTTGGCTTTGGCAAACTCAGAAGGCTTGAACGGGAAGCTGAACGCTGGAATCACCGGCTTTTGCGGGGTGTTCACAGCGGCTTCGTGTTCAGCCTGTTCAGCGCTCACGGCATCGGGAGCAGTCGGTTGTGTAGGAGTAGTCATGAAAGCTCCGGATTACGGGTCAGGATCAGGCCAGTTGGCGCAAGACGGCGCAGTATACCTGCCCGATCTACCCCGCGGAGCACTCACCGGTAGGAAATAGTCAATACGCCTCTTTTGCCGCCAGACGGGTCGGCACTGGTTTTCAGCGCTTCAAAGGAGGTGTCAATCAGCGGCTCGCTGCCACGGGAACCCGGCAAGGCCATGTTCACGGCAATGACCACGCCGGGGGCCACGGCGATCAGTTTTGTTGCCTGCCCGAAATTCACGGCATTGGCCGGCATTATTTCGTAAGACGGCTCAGTAATTGCACCGCGAAAGTGAATCACGCCGCCACTCGTCATCGATTGCGCGTTCACCTCATTAGAGAACAGAGAAATCGTGAAAGCCGCAAAACCCAGCGCCCAGCTCTTCATAGTGCCCACCCCGCTCAACGGAAACGCTTCAGCCTTTCCTCTAAAGGCTATCGACGCAGGCCCAGTTTTCTTGACGCCGTTGACACTATTTTTACCCGCCTGTCCGTAATGTCAGTTTGCTGTCACCTTGCTGACCGGGTTGAAACGCTATAACCCTCACATCCCTTTTCCACGCACACGGCGTCTTTACGGCATGCGCATTCAAGCTAAAAAAATAGTAGTGGGCACGTTGGTTGTAGTCCTGATAGGCGCCGCTATATGGCAGTTCAAACGCCCCGCCGCGAATAAACCTGTCGCGGGCACGGCGGTCCCGGTACGCGTCATTCAAGTGGTGCAACACGATGTGCCGCGCTATGTCAGCGGGATCGGCGCCGTGTTGTCGCTGCACAGTGTGATGATTCGCCCGCAGATCGACGGCATCCTCACTCAGTTGCTGGTCAAGGAAGGTCAGACCGTCAAGGCCGGTGATCTGCTGGCGACTCTGGATGATCGCTCGATCAAAGCCAGCCTCGATCAGGCCAAAGCGCAACTGGGGCAAAGTCAGGCGCAGTTGCAAGTCGCACTGATCGATCTCAAGCGTTACCAGTTGCTCAGCGTCGACAACGGTGTCTCCAAGCAAACACTCGATCAACAGCAAGCGCTGGTTAATCAACTAAAAGCGACCGCGCAGGGCAATCAGGCGGCCATTGACGCCGCCCAGGTGCAGTTGTCATACACGCAGATTCACTCCCCGGTGACGGGCCGCGTGGGGATTCGCGCGGTCGATCCGGGTAATTTCCTGCGGGTCAGCGATACCCAAGGGCTGTTTTCCGTGACCCAGCTCGACCCGATTGCCGTTGAGTTTTCACTGCCTCAGCAATGGTTGCCAACCCTGCACGAATTGCTCGACGCCAAAGACCCGGCGCGGGTCAAAGCCTTTTTGGGTGACGCCGATCACAGCGCCACGCCGCTGGGCGAAGGCCGCTTGAGCCTGATTGATAACCAGGTGTCCGCCACCACCGGCACGATCAAGGTCAAAGCCCAGTTCGACAACCCCACACACACGCTGTGGCCGGGGCAACTGGTGAATGTCGAAATTCAGACCGGGCTCGATCAACGCGCGCTGGTCGTACCGCCGCAAGTGGTGCAGCGCGGGCTGGACAATCATTTCGTGTACCGAGTCAAAGGGGATACGGTCGAAACGGTGCCCGTGCAGGTGGTCTATCAGGACACCGAGCTGAGTATCGTCAGTGGCGTGAATGTGGGCGATACGTTGGTCAGCGATGGTCAATCGCGGCTTAAACCCGGCTCACGGATTGAAACCTTGAGCGAGCCAGATCTGGCTAACGCGGACAGCGTCAAACCGGTGCAACCATGACCCGTAGCCGTTCACTTTCAGCCTGGTGCGTTGACCATCCGGTTGCCACGATCCTGCTGACGTTTGCCCTGGTGTTGCTGGGGCTGATTGCCTTTCCGCGCTTGCCGGTCGCCCCGCTGCCCGAGGCCGAGTTCCCGACCATTCAGGTCTCGGCGCAACTGCCCGGCGCCAGCCCGGACACCATGGCGTCGTCGGTCGCAACGCCGCTGGAGGTGCAGTTCAGCGCCATTCCCGGCATGACGCAGATGACGTCCAGCAGTGCGCTGGGTTCGACCACGCTGACCCTGCAATTTACCCTCGATAAAAGCATCGATACCGCCGCGCAAGAAGTGCAGGCCGCGATCAACACCGCGTCCGGCAAACTGCCCAAGGACATGCCGACGCTGCCGACCTGGAAGAAGGTCAACCCGGCTGACAGCCCGGTGCTGATTCTGAGCATCAGTTCGTTGCAGATGCCCGGCACCGAACTCAGTGATTACGTCGAAACCTTGCTCGCCCGGCAAATCAGCCAGATCGACGGCGTGGGCCTGATCAACATCACCGGCCAGCAACGTCCGGCAATTCGGGTACAAGCCTCAGCCGACAAGCTGGCCGCCATCGGTTTGACCCTGGCCGACATTCGCCTGGCCCTGCAACAAACCAGCCTCAACCTAGCCAAGGGCGCGCTGTACGGGCCGTCGAGCATTTCCACGCTGTCGACCAACGACCAGTTGTTCAATGCCGAGGAGTACGGGCAGTTGATCGTCTCGTACAAGGACGGCGCGCCGGTGCAGCTACGCGATGTGGCGCGGGTGATCAACGGTTCCGAGAACGACTACGTGCAAGCCTGGTCCGGGCACCAGCCGGGGCTCAACCTGGTGATTTCACGCCAGCCGGGGGCCAACATCGTAGACACCGTGGACCGGATTCAAGCCGCCCTGCCCGGCTTGCAAGCCATGCTTCCAGCCTCGGTTGAGGTCACGGTGCTGAGCGATCGGACCAAAACCATTCGCGCCTCCTTGCATGAAGTGGAAATCACCCTGCTGATCGCGGTGCTGCTGGTGGTCGCAGTGATGGCGCTGTTCTTGCGCCAATGGTCGGCCACCTTGATTGTGTCGTCGGTACTCGGCGTGTCGCTAATCGCCAGTTTCGCCCTGATGTACGTGCTCGGGTTCAGTCTGAATAACCTGACGCTGGTGGCGATTGTGGTGGCCGTGGGGTTTGTGGTCGACGATGCGATTGTGGTGGTGGAGAACATCCATCGCCATCTCGAAGCCGGCGAAAGCATGCGCGATGCGGCGATCAAGGGCTCCAGCGAGATTGGCTTTACCGTGGTCTCGATCAGCTTCTCGCTGGTGGCGGCCTTTATCCCGCTGCTGTTTATGGGCGGCGTGGTCGGACGGCTGTTTAAAGAGTTCGCCCTGACGGCGACCTCGACCATCGTGATTTCGGTGTTGGTGTCGCTGACCCTCGCGCCCACCCTGGCCGCGCTGTTCATGCGCTCGCCCGTGCATCACGCCGACGCCAAACCCGGCTTTGGCGAGCGCTTGCTGGCGCTGTACGAAAAAGGCTTGAAGCGTGCCTTGGCCCACCAACGCCTGATGCTGGGGATCTTCGGCGTAACGCTGGCCATGGCCATTGCCGGCTATGTGCTGATCCCCAAGGGGTTCTTCCCGGTGCAAGACACCGGCTTTGTGCTGGGCACCACCGAGGCGGCCTCTGATATTTCATTCGCGGACATGACGCAAAAACACTTGGCGCTGGCCAAAATCGTCAGCGATGACCCGGCCGTGCAGGCCTTTTCGCACTCGGTGGGCGTCACCGGCAGCAACCAGACCATCGCCAACGGACGCTTCTGGATTGCCCTCAAGGACCGGGGGGATCGTGATGTGTCGGCCAGCGAATTTATCGACCGGATCCGCCCGCAACTGGCCAAGGTGCCGGGCATCGTGCTGTACCTGCGCGCGGGGCAAGACATCAACTTGAGCTCCGGGCCAAGCCGCAGCCAGTATCAGTACGTGCTCAAGAGTAACGACGGGCCGACGCTCACGACCTGGACCCAGCGCCTGACTGAAAAACTGCGCGCCAACCCGGCCTTCCGCGACCTGTCCAACGACTTGCAACTGGGCGGCAGCATCACCCACATCAACATCGATCGCAAAGCTGCGGCACGCTTTGGCCTGACCGCCACTGACGTCGACGAAGCGCTGTACGACGCCTTCGGTCAGCGCCAGATCAATGAGTTCCAGACCGAAATCAACCAGTACAACGTGATTCTCGAGGTCGACACCCAGCAGCGCGGCAAGGCCGAAAGCCTGAACTACTTCTACCTGCGCTCTCCGTTGACGGGCGAGATGGTGCCGCTGTCAGCCGTGGCCAAGGTCGATGCCCCCACCAGCGGCCCGTTGTCGATCAGCCATGACGGGATGTTTCCGGCCGCCAACCTGTCATTCAACCTGGCCCCCGGCGTGGCCTTGGGCGATGCGGTGCTGATGCTCAATCAGGCGAAGAATGAAATCGGCATGCCGAGCACCATCAGCGGCAACTTCCAGGGTGCCGCACAAGCCTTCCAAAGCTCGCTGGCCAGCCAGCCGTGGCTGATTCTGGCGGCGCTGGTGGCGGTGTACATCATTCTGGGGGTGCTGTACGAAAGCTTTGTGCACCCGCTGACGATCATCTCGACCTTGCCTTCGGCGGGTCTGGGGGCGCTGTTGATGCTGTGGATATGTGGCCAGGACTTCTCGATCATGGCCCTGATCGGGCTGGTGCTGCTGATAGGGATCGTCAAGAAAAATGGCATTCTGATGATCGACTTCGCGCTCGACGCCCAGCGCACCCGCGGCCTGAGCCCCGAAGAGGCGATTTATGAAGCCTGCCTTACGCGTTTCCGGCCGATCATCATGACCACCCTCGCCGCCTTGCTCGGCGCTCTGCCGCTGATGCTCGGCTACGGCACCGGCGCCGAACTGCGCCAGCCACTGGGGATTGCCGTGGTCGGCGGCTTGCTGGTGAGCCAGGCGCTGACGCTGTTTACCACGCCCGTCATATACTTGTGGCTCGAACGATTGTTCCATCGATCCCAACCTGCCCGTTCACTGGCGGCGGATCACTGAGGCGGGTTATGCGCGTTCTAATTATTGAAGATGAAGAAAAAACCGCCGACTACCTGCACCGCGGGCTGACGGAGCAAGGGTATACGGTGGATGTGGCCCGCGAAGGCGTCGAAGGTTTGCACCTGGCGCTCGAAAGCGATTACGCCGTCATTGTGCTCGACGTGATGCTGCCCGGCCTGGATGGCTTTGGTGTGCTGCGGGCCTTGCGCGCACGCAAGCAAACGCCGGTGATCATGCTGACCGCCCGCGAGCGGGTTGAAGACCGGATTCGAGGCTTGCGCGAAGGCGCCGACGATTATCTGGGCAAACCGTTTTCGTTTCTGGAACTGGTCGCCCGCCTGCAAGCCTTGACCCGTCGCAGTGGCGGTCATGAGCCGGTGCAAGTGACCGTCGATGACCTGTGGATAGATTTAATCAGCCGCAAAGCCAGTCGTGCCGGAAGTCGCCTGGACCTGACTGCCAAAGAGTTCGCATTGCTCAGCGTGCTGGCGCGGCGTCAGGGCGAGATTCTCTCGAAGACCTCGATTGCCGAGATGGTTTGGGACATCAATTTCGACAGCGACGCCAACGTGGTCGAAGTCGCCATCAAGCGCCTGCGCGCCAAGCTCGACGGGCCTTTCGAGCACAAGTTGCTGCACACCATTCGTGGCATGGGGTACGTGCTGGAACGGCGCAGTGTTTAAGCGGCCCAACGGCTTGAACTCCATCGCCCTGCGTCTGAGTGCGATGTTCACGCTGGTGGCCTTGCTGGTGTTTGTATTGATCGGCGGGGCGCTGTATCAGCAGGTCGACAAGGGCATCGGCCTGTTGCCCGAGGCCGAACTGGATGCGCGATTCAGCGTGCTGGAGTCGTCGATCAACCGCTTTGGCAACCCGGATCACTGGGCCAAGATCACGGCAAAGCTCACCTTGCTCAGCGAGGAAGACAAGCGCATCCGATTTTGGGCCGTGAGCGGTGATCCACACTACGAGTACGGCACGCCCGACGCGCAAATACGCGCGTTTGCCCAACGTCCGACAGGCGTTCGTGACCTGTATTTGCCCGGTGAGTCGGCCCCCTACAAGGTGCTGATCAATCAAATCCCGGCCAAGGAACAACGCCCGGCGCTGCGTTTTTTAATCGCCATCAACACCGAAACCTTTCGCCAGACTCAACACCATTTGCTGGTTGCCCTGATCAGCCTGGCGATCATTGGCGTGCTGCTGGCCTCCGTATTGGGTTATTGGGTGGCGCATATCGGCCTCAAGCCGTTGATCAAACTGTCGCATGAAGCACAAAAACTGGCGCCGCCGCGCTTGTCCGGGCGGCTCAAGTTGTCGCCGCTGGCGCCTGAACTTGAGCAACTGGTCAGCGCCTTCAATTCAACGCTGGACCGCGTTGAGCAGGCCTATACACGCCTTGAATCGTTCAATGCCGACGTGGCCCACGAACTGCGTTCACCGCTGACCAACCTGATCGGCCAGACCCAGGTGGCGCTGACCCGCGGGCGTTCGGCCGAGCATTATTTTGAAGTGCTGCAATCCAACCTCGAAGAGCTGGAGCGGCTGCGCAGCATCATCAACGACATGCTGTTTCTGGCCAGCGCCGATCAGGGCAGCAAGGCCAGCAAACTCACCCGCGCCTCACTGGCGGACGAAGTGGCAACCACGCTGGACTACCTGGAGTTCATTCTTGAAGACGCGCAGGTCGCGGTGCAGGTGAGCGGCGATGCCGAGGTCAACATCGAAACGGCCCATTTGCGCCGGGCGTTGATCAACTTGCTGAGCAATGCCGTGCAGCACACCGAGGCCGGGCAGCAGATTGAGGTGTTGATCGAGCACACCGGGAAACGGGCCAGCATCAGCATCAGCAACCCCGGGCAGCCGATCAGTGCAGAACATTTGCCGCGCTTGTTTGAGCGCTTCTACCGGGTAGATGCCGCCCGGCACAACAGCGGCGCCAATCACGGCCTAGGGCTGGCCATTGTCAAAGCCATTGCGCAGATGCATGGCGGGGATGTGTTTGTGCGCAGTGCTGACGGGCGCAATACGTTTGGGTTGTATTTGCCAGTCTGACGCACCTACAGGTTTACCCCCCCGCTTTGTTACTCAAAACGCAACAGTCCTTGTACGAATCGGCTCTGTTTCGGGTGCGGCAAGCGCTATAAATTAGCGCCTTCACACAGCACTTGCTCAGCAAGAAGGTCTTTGAAATGTCCACCAGTATGGGTATGGCTAGCGTTTTCGTTTTGTCGTCTTTGTTGTTGTCGCCCTTGGCCATGGCGGAAGAGTCGCCTGCGTTCGTCGCTCAAAATGCAGCCCGCGCAGCCACCTTTGAACAGCACCAAACGGAACTCGCAGCCAGCCATCAAAATGATGCCAAACACCAGCAAACGCAGGTTAAAGCCAGCGTGTCTAATGAATCAAAAGACAGCTGATTTCACGTGCAAAAACTTCCCGACCCAGTCAGTCTCAGGCTTCATATGTGACTGATTGTTTCAAAAGCCGCTATGCTAGCGGCTTTTTTTTGTTTTAAAAAAAGGCATTGCCACCGTGCTGGTGCCTTCAAATAAGAACTGAAGACTTAAAGAAAATAAAAACTGCCGCCACTATCAAGGAGCCTTCCAATGGTGAAGCACTCACTCAAAATCAGTCCTTTATTCATCGCATTAACTGCAACGATCCCGGCTTTTGCACACGCTGACGACGACACTTCCAAAGACGGTTTTATCGACGGTTCAAGCCTGAACCTGCACTTGCGCAACTACTACATGAACCACGACATCCACAGCTCGCATCTGGATGACAGCAAAGAGTGGGGCCAAGGCTTCATCGCCAAGTTCTCGTCAGGTTTCACGCCCGGCGTGGTCGGTTTTGGCCTGGATGCGTATGGCATGCTGGGCCTGAAGCTGGACGGCGGTGGCGGCACAGATGGCAGCAGCATCCTGCCGGTCGGCAGTGGCAACGGCAAAGCGCCCACCGATTTTTCGTCTGGCGGTGCCGCGTTTAAAATGCGTGCGTTTGATACCGAACTCAAAGCCGGTGACATTTTTCTAACCAACCCGGTGATTGCAGGCGGTGAAACCCGCATGCTGCCGCAGACCTTCCAGGGCATCAGCCTGACCAATCACAGCTTCGCTGGCTGGATGTTCGAAGGCGGCCAGGTCAGTTTTGACAAGCCTTACAACCAGAGCGGCATGAAGCGCCTGACCACCACCTACGGCGATTTGGGCGATCAGACCAGCAAACACCTGACGTGGGCAGGCGCGTCGTTCAGTGGTCTTCCCGAGATCACCAGCAACCTGTACGCTGCCCAACTCAAGGATGTCTGGAACCAGTACTACTACGATCTGGATTACACCCACACCCTGAGCGACAGCGTGACCCTGAACCCCGGCCTGCATTTCTATCACACGCAGGACAGCGGCAAGGCGCTTCTGGGTGACATCGACAACAACACCTTCAGCCTGCACATGGCGGTGGGGATTGACGGGCACAAAGTGACGGCGGTGTATCAGCGGGTCAACGGCAATACGCCGTTTGACTACATCAACCAGGGCGACAGCGTTTACCTCGACAACTCGCAGCAGTATTCGGATTTCAACGGCCCGAACGAGCGCTCCTGGAAACTGCAATACGAATATGACTTCGCCGGCCTCGGTATTCCCGGCCTGAGCAGCACCGCCTCGTACTCACGCGGCGAACTGGACCTGACCAAAGCCGACCCCAACAGCATCGGCTACAGCAACTGGTACAACCCGGACGGCAAAAACGCCCATCACTGGGAGCGTGATCTGGGGCTCAAGTATGTGGTTCAGGAAGGCAAGGCCAAAAACCTGGGTCTGACCCTGCGCTGGGCAACCAACCGGGGCAATGCGGTTTATCAAACAGTCGACCATGACGTCGATGAGTACCGCGTGATTATTGACTATCCTCTCGATGTGTTTTAAATCGTGACCATAAGGCCAGCTTTTTAGCTGGCCTTATGCCTATAGGGCTGTACCTTAGGGCGTATGCGATTTACAGCCGCGAGGGAAATGCCATTAAATATTCTTTGCGAACACCCATCATTACCCGAGGCATGTTGATCTGGGCGACCGCATGCTCGGTGCTTGTCATTCTCAGCATCGTCGGCTTTTTGCTGGTCCGCGAGTACCGTAATACCGAAGAAGAGGCCAAACGCTCAGCACTGAACATCGTGCAATTGATCAATCGCGATATTCGCAACACGTTCTCGATCTATGATTCGGCACTTAGCAGCCTGGTTGAACTGCTGCAAACCAAGGCCTTGTCCACACTCCCGGCGAACACCCAGCAGTCATTGCTCTTTGACAGGACCAATGAGACTCCGTCAAATGCCGGTTTCTTTGTGCTGGACGCTCAAGGCAAGCTGATTACCCGTTCTAAACCAGACGTGCGCGCTCCAGACAACGCCAGCCAACAGCCGTGGTTCGAGGCCCATTTGAGCCAGAACAGCACGGACCTGTACATCAGTCACCCTTACCTTGCCAACCCGGACACTCAGGATTGGGTCATTATTCTCAGCCGTAGAATTTCGGCGCCGGACGGTGCATTTGCAGGGGTAGCGGCCGGACAAATAAAGCTGGCCTATTTTCAAAGCCTGTTTCGGGGCCTCGACATTGGGCCGACGGGCAATATCAGCCTCCTCAGCACAGACGGCACACTCCTGACGCAATACCCGCCAATCACCAAAATCGCGATCGGCCAGGACCTCAGCCAAGCGCCAAACTTTATTCGGTTTTTAAACGAGCGCTATGGCAGTTTTATGGCCATGTCGGGGATTTACCACCATAAACGCCTGTTCAACTTTGCCCAGGTTCGCGACCTGCCCATCATCGTGGTGGTGGCCGTTTCGGCGTCGAGCATTTTCAACAACTGGCAGCACACCGCCATGCTGATCGGCAGCGCAACGCTGCTGTTGTGCCTCGGTTTGCTATGGCTGACCTGGCTGCTGCTTCGCGAACTGCATCTACGCCATTATGCAGAACGCGAACTCGCTGCACTGGCATCGACTGACCCCATGACCGGGCTGGCCAACCGTCGCACCCTGGACCGGACCCTTGATCTGGAATGGCGCAGAGCACAACGCACGGGCCACCCGGTTTCGCTGATCATGATCGATATAGATCACTTCAAAACGTTCAATGACAGCTACGGGCATCAAGCGGGTGATGAGGCGATACGCCAAGTGGCACAGGTCATTAAGGCGCACGTACGCCGACCGGCAGACCTGACCGCTCGCTACGGGGGTGAAGAGTTCGCACTGGTGCTGACTGAGACTGACGCGGCTGGCACACGGCAGCTATCCGAGAAGATTCGCCAGGCGGTTGAGCGCATGCCGCCGGTGATGCCGGGGCATCGAACACTGACTGTCAGCGTGGGCACCTGCACCCGTTATGCAAAACCGGGGGAGCATCAGGACACGCTGCTCAGCGCCGCCGATAAAGCGCTGTATCAGGCCAAGAAAGCCGGGCGAAACCGGGTGGTGAACATCAATGAAACGGGGTTGAATGCACTGAAGCCCAAGCCTGCCAGCTGATCCAGATCCCGCACGAGCCGAAATTCCGAGCACAAAAAAAAAGACCACCCGAGGGTGGCCTTCAAAAACTAGAGAAAGAAGTTTTACTTAAACTGCCGCAACTGGACGCATGTACGAGATCGGTGCAGTGCTGGCGTCTTCAAAGGTCACGACTTCCCACGCATCTTTCTGCTCAATCAGCTTGCGAAGCAGCTGGTTGTTCAGTGCATGGCCAGACTTGAAGCCCTTGAACTCACCAATCAGGCTATTGCCCAACAGGTAGAGATCGCCAATGGCGTCGAGGATTTTGTGCTTCACGAATTCGTCTTCGTAGCGAAGACCGTCTTCGTTCAGTACACCATCCGAATCGACTACGATCGCGTTTTCCACGCTGCCGCCGAGTGCGAGGTTGTGCTTGCGCAGGTACTCGATGTCACTCATGAAGCCAAAGGTACGCGCGCGGCTGACTTCTTTTACAAACGAAGTGCTTGAGAAATCCACGGTTGCACTTTGGGTGCGGTTACGGAAAACCGGGTGATCGAAATCGATCTCGAAGCTCACCTTGAAGCCTTCGAAAGGGACGAAAGTGGCGCGCTTGTCGCCATCTTCCACTGTCACTTCACGCAGGATACGGATGAACTTCTTCGGCGCGTCCTGTTCTTCCAGGCCGGCAGATTGAATCAGAAACACGAAAGGTCCGGCGCTACCGTCCATAATCGGGACTTCAGACGCGGAGAGTTCGACGTAGGCGTTATCGATCCCCAGGCCAGCCATGGCCGAGAGCAAGTGCTCTACCGTGTCTACTTTTACATCGCCGTTGACCAACGTGGTCGACATCGTTGTCTCGCCGACGTTTTCCGCGCGAGCAGGAATCTGCACAACAGGGTCAAGGTCTGCACGACAAAACACGATGCCGGTGTCCACAGGCGCAGGCTTGAGGGTCAGATAGACCTTCTCACCGGAGTGCAGGCCGACACCTGTGGCACGGATAATATTTTTCAGGGTGCGTTGTTTAATCATGGCATTGGCCGCTTCAGCGCAAATTGCGAACTGGTATCAACAAAGGCTGGCGATAATAGCAGACCGAGCCTTTGCTGAACACCAATCACCTTAATCCCCCTGATTGATTTCATTAATCAGCCTGACGACGCAGGAATGCCGGGATGTCCAGGTAGTCCAGATCATCTTGCGGATTCAGTTTGGCAGCCGCAGTTGCACCATGCTGAGCCTGATTACGCATCACGGTCGGGCGATCCAGATCACGGTAGTTAACCGCTGGCAGCTCTTGACGCTCTACACGGGTTTCTTGACGCGATGGAGCCGACTGGGCCGATTGAGCCGCGTACGACGCCTGAACGGTGTTGTCGATCACTTTGACCGGCTTCTCGATTTTCGCGCCCAGACCGGTAGCAACCACGGTCACGTGCAGTTCGTCGCGCATGTCCGGATCGATAACAGTACCGACCTTGACCATGGCGTGTTCCGACGCGAAGGCTTCGATGATGCTACCCACGTCGGAGTACTCACCCAGAGACAGGTCAGGACCGGCGGTGATGTTGACCAGGATGCCGCGAGCGCCTTCCAGGTTCACATCTTCGAGCAACGGGTTGCGAATCGCCGCTTCAGTCGCTTCACGTGCACGGTTCGGACCGCTGGCGCAGCCAGTGCCCATCATCGCCATGCCCATTTCGCTCATCACGGTGCGTACGTCAGCAAAGTCGACGTTGATCATGCCCGGACGCTTGATGATGTCGGAGATACCGCGAACGGCACCGGCCAGTACGTCATCGGCCTTGGCGAAAGCCGACAGCAGGCTGGCGTCTTTACCGAGGATAGTCAGCAGTTTTTCGTTCGGAATCGTGATCAACGAATCGACGCTTTCGGACAGCAGACGAATACCTTCGTCAGCGATCTGCATGCGCTTGCGACCTTCGAACGGGAACGGACGCGTCACCACCGCAACGGTGAGGATGCCCATTTCCTTGGCCACTTCGGCAATGATCGGCGCAGCACCGGTACCGGTACCTCCGCCCATGCCCGTGGTGATGAACACCATGTTGGTGCCCTGCAGCACTTCTGCGATGCGCTCGCGGTCTTCCAGAGCGGCCTGACGACCGACCTCAGGGTTTGCGCCGGCACCCAGGCCTTTGGTCACGCCAGTGCCCAATTGCAGGATGGTACGCGCGCCAATGCTTTTCAGCGCTTGCGCGTCAGTGTTGGCGCAGATGAATTCCACGCCTTCGATGTTGCTCTTAACCATGTGGTTAACAGCATTGCCACCGCCACCACCAACACCGATAACTTTAATTACCGGGCTTTGCGGGATGTTGTCTACGAGTTCGAACATGGTCCCTCTCCTTTCAGTTCTCTAGTTTTTCGCCTACTTCTACTGCTTTTGAATCTTTTACTGCTCAAGCTTTAAAAATTGCCCTGAACCCAACGTTTGAGGCGCTCGAACACAGGGGCTTTTTGTTCATCACTGCTGTAGTTGTCGCGGTTGCTGATACCCGATATGGAAATACCGTCTGACTGCTTTTGCAGCCCGTACAGCAACAAGCCCACAGCGGTGGAGTAAATCGGATTGCGCACAACGTCGGTCAAGCCTTTGAAGCTATGCGGCACGCCCAGACGAACCGGCATGTGGAAGATTTCCTCTGCCAGCTCGACTGCGCCTTCCATTTTCGAAGTACCGCCAGTCAGCACGATGCCGGCCGGGATCAGGTCTTCGTAGCCGCTGCGACGCAGCTCCGCCTGGATCAGGGTGAACAGCTCGTCGTAACGCGGCTCGACCACTTCGGCCAAGGCCTGGCGGGACAGCTCGCGCGGAGGACGATCGCCCACGCTCGGTACTTTGATGGTTTCACCCGCGCCAGCCAGTTTGGCCAGTGCGCAGGCGTAACGGATTTTGATTTCTTCGGCGTATTGGGTCGGTGTGCGCAACGCCATCGCGATGTCGTTGGTCACTTGATCTCCGGCAATCGGGATCACGGCCGTGTGACGAATCGCACCTTCGGTGAAGATCGCGATGTCGGTGGTGCCGCCACCGATGTCGACCAGGCACACGCCCAGTTCTTTTTCGTCGTCGGTCAGGACCGAGTACGCCGACGCCAGTTGCTCGAGGATGATGTCATCGACTTCGAGGCCACAGCGGCGTACGCACTTTTCAATGTTCTGAGCCGCATTGACCGCACAGGTGACCACGTGCACTTTGGCTTCCAGACGCACGCCCGACATGCCCAGAGGCTCGCGAACGCCCTCTTGGTTATCGATCACGTAGTCTTGCGCCAAGGTGTGCAATACGCGCTGGTCAGCCGGAATCGCAACCGCCTGGGCAGCGTCGAGAACGCGCTCAAGGTCGGCCGTGCTGACTTCACGGTCGCGGATCGCAACAATGCCGTGGGAGTTCAGGCTGCGGATGTGATTGCCCGCAACGCCAACGAACGCCGAGTGAATCCGGCAACCGGCCATCAGCTGCGCTTCTTCGATAGCGCGCTGGATCGATTGCACGGTGGACTCGATGTTCACCACCACGCCCTTCTTCAGGCCACGGGACGGATGCGTGCCAATACCGACTATTTCGATCGTGCCGTCTTCACCGACCTCGCCCACCAGCGCCACCACTTTGGAGGTGCCGATATCGAGACCGACGATCATTTTCCCGCTTTGCACGTTTGCCATGGGTCCTGCCTCTTCTTAATTCTTCGCGACAGCGGGTTGGGCTGCCGTGGGTGCCACAGGTTCCCGCCAGCCGACGGCCAATCCGTTGGCATAACGCAAATCAATGCGCGCTATGTTTGTAATCTGATCTTTGAGCGTCTTGTCATAGATGGCTATGAAACGACGCATTTTCTCTACCAAGTGATCGCGCCCCAACAGCAGCTCGATTCCAGGCCCTGCACTGCCAGCTCCGGTGGTCAGGAACCAGCTACCGCGCTCACGCAATTCCAGACGGGCAATCGAAAAGCCCATTGGACGCAGCATCTGGCTCAGCACCTGATACTGCTGCATCACTTGTTGTTGAGCCCGTTGTGGGCCAAACAGCTGCGGCAAATGTTCATAATTGGCCAGCTCACGCGGGGTGAACGCCTGGCCCTGGTTGTTCAGCAGCGCTTCATCGCCCCAACGCGCCACCGGCAGTTGCTCTTCAAGGCGAATCACCACTTGGTCCGGCCACACCCGACGGACTTCGGCGTGGGCAATCCATGGCATTTGTTCAAGCTCGGTGCGCATGCCTGCCAGATCGACCGTGAAGAAACTCGCGGCCATATACGGAGCAATACGCTGTTGCACGGCCTGCTGGCTGATGTAGGTCAAATCACCCTGCACATTGATGTTGGTGATCGGGCGGTCCGCATACGGCATCAGACGTTGTGCGCCTTCGTACGTACCGAACCCCAGCACCACCAGCAACACTGGCCAAAACAGCACTTTCAAAAAGCCAAAATTGGCTTTTGGCACACGCACCGACATCGGCTCTTTAGCCACCATTCGGCTGGCACCCCGTGGCACCGGCTTGCGGCCGGGTACGGGTTGCTGATGACGAAGCGATGCGCCTTGCATGGTCTTAACCTCGCGGCTCAACACTGGCCGCCAAAATCGACAGCACCAGTTGCTGGAAATCCAGACCGGCCGCCTTGGCCGCCATCGGCACCAGGCTGTGATCGGTCATGCCTGGCGCGGTGTTGACTTCGAGCAGCCAGAACTGGCCATCGGTGTCTTGCATCACGTCCAGACGGCCCCAACCGGCAATACCAATCGCCTCACAGGCTTTCGCCGTGAGCGCCATGAGTTCTTGTTCCTTGTCGCGATCAAGGCCGCACGGAATCCGATACTGGGTATCGTCAGACACGTACTTGGCGTCGTAGTCGTAGAACGTATGCGGAGTGCCCAGTGCGATAGGTGGCAGCACTTGGTCACGCAGGGTGGCGATGGTGAACTCCGGACCGTGGATCCATTGCTCAACCAACACTTGCGAGTCGTACTTACTGGCGTCAGTCCAGGCGACGATCAACTCGTCTGCGCTGTTCACTTTGGCCATACCGATACTTGAACCTTCATGGGCCGGTTTGACGATCAAAGGGAAGCTCAGTTCCTTCGCTGCTGAAATACAGTCGTCTTCGCTGCTCAGCACGGCGTGACGCGGGGTTGGAATCCCCAGGCTGTGCCACACCTGTTTGGTGCGCAGCTTGTCCATGGCCAGCGCCGACGCGAGGATGCCACTGCCGGTGTAAGGAATGCCCAGGCACTCCAGCAGGCCTTGCATGCTGCCGTCTTCGCCGCCACGGCCATGAAGAATAATGAAGGCTCGGTCAATTTTTTCGGAGGTGATGCGGCTGATGAAGTCATCGCCCACATCGATACCGAAGGCGTTGACGCCCGCGTCTTGCAAGGCCTTGAGTACGGCATTGCCCGACTTCAAAGACACTTCACGCTCGGCGCTTTTACCGCCGAACAATACCGCTACACGGCCGAAGTCGGCGGGAGCAATGGTCGAGAACAGATTGGCGTAGGCAGCAGTCATTTCAGCTTCCCCTCGTTGGCGGCGATCACTGCGCCGGCGAACAACGGACTCTTGATAAGTTGTGGCGCCAGGCGACCGATGTCGCCCGCCCCTTGGCACAACAGAATGTCGCCAGCGCGCAGCAGCGGCTTGACGATCGGCGCCAGCTCAACGCCGCGCTCAATGTAGATCGGGTCCAATTGGCCGCGCTGACGAATGCTGTGGCACAGCTGACGGCTGTCAGCACCCGGAATAGGCTCTTCGCCCGCCGGGTAGACTTCCATCAGCAACAGCACGTTGGCATCGGCCAGGACCTGCACAAAATCGTCGTACAGATCACGGGTGCGGCTGAAACGGTGCGGCTGGTAAACCATGACCAGACGACGATCCGGCCAGCCACCGCGTACCGCTTTGATCACGGCTGCGACTTCGGTCGGGTGATGACCGTAGTCATCAACCAGCATCACGCTGCCGCCTTCTACTGGCAGCTCGCCGTAGACCTGGAAGCGTCGGCCCACACCCTCAAAGCCCGACAGGCCCTGAACAATGGCTTCATCGCTGATGCCTTCATCCGAGGCAATGCAGATGGTCGCCAGGGCGTTCAGCACGTTGTGGTTGCCCGGCATGTTGACCGACACATCCAACGGCTCGCGGTCAGGGCGAAGCACGGTGAAGAAGGTTTGCATGCCCTGCTGGCGCACATTGATTGCGCGAACGTCAGCGCCTTCATTGAAGCCGTAGGTCACGGTCGGACGCTTGACCAGTGGCAGAATCTCGCGCACTACCGGATCGTCCAGGCACAGCACAGCCAAGCCGTAGAACGGCAGGTTGTGCAGGAACTCGACGAAGGTTTTCTTCAGTTTGTTGAAGTCACCTTCGTAAGTCGCCATGTGGTCGGCGTCGATGTTGGTGACCACTGCAACCATCGGCTGCAAGTGCAGGAAGCTGGCATCGCTTTCGTCGGCTTCGGCAATCAGGTAACGGCTGGTACCCAGTTGTGCATTGGTACCGGCTGCATTCAGGCGGCCACCGATCACGAATGTCGGGTCCAGACCACCGGCCGCGAAAACCGAAGCCAACAGGCTGGTGGTGGTGGTTTTACCGTGCGTACCGGCAACGGCGATGCCGTGGCGATAGCGCATCAGTTCCGCCAGCATCTCGGCCCGCGGGACGACCGGAATACGGCGTTCCAACGCATTGGCAACTTCCGGGTTGGACGTGTTCACAGCGCTCGACACGACCAGCACATCGGCATTGGCCGCGTTTTCGGCGCGGTGTCCAATAAAGATCTGCGCGCCGAACGATTCAAGGCGTTCGGTCACTGCCGATGCATTCAGGTCAGAACCCGACACCTGATAACCCAGGTTCAGCAGCACTTCAGCGATACCGCACATGCCCACACCACCGATACCGACGAAGTGAATACGACGGATGCGGCGCATTTCCGGTTGTGGCATGGCTTTCTGATTCTCAACCATTGGCCACCTCCAGGCAGATGTCTACGACGTTGCGGGTGGCATCGGGTTTAGCCAGGCGGCGAGCATTGGTCGCCATGCTGTTCAGTCGTTCCGGTTGCATCAATACCTCTGTCAGGCGTGCAGCCAGTTCGGCTGCGCCAGTTGTCGCTTGTGGCATCACGAAGGCCGCGCCTTCACGTGCCAAAAAGTCAGCATTACGGCTCTGATGGTCGTCAATCGCGTGGGGCAATGGCACCAGCAACGAAGGCAGACCGGCCGCAGCCAGTTCACTGACAGTCAGCGCGCCTGCGCGACAAACCACCAGGTCGGCCCAGCCATAGGCGTGGGCCATGTCTTTGATAAAAGGCTGTACGTCAGCCTCGACGCCGACGGCGGTGTAGCGCTCGGCGGTAATCTGATCGTGCTGCTTGCCTGCCTGATGAAACACTTCAGGGCGCACCTCGGCCGGCACTTTGGCCAGGGCTTCAGGCAGTAACTTGTTCAACGGCTCAGCCCCCAGGCTGCCGCCCAACACCAGCAGGCGCGCCTTGCGCCCTTCGAGTGCCGCGCGAGGCGCCAGGGTGAACAACTCGGGACGCACCGGATTGCCGGTGGTGCGAAGTGTGTCGGAGGCCGCAAAGGTCTGCGGGAAGGCTTCACACACGCGGCGGGTCATCGGGACCAGCAAGCGGTTAGCCGTCCCGGCCACCGCGTTTTGCTCGTGAATGATCACCGGCACGCCACAGGTTTTGGCTGCCAGGCCGCCAGGTCCGGTCACGTAGCCACCAAAGCCAAGCACACACACGGGCTTGAGCTGACGGATAATCTTGCGCGCCTGGAACAAGGCATTGAGCAGCACAAACGGTGCTTTGAGCAGCGACAGTTTGCTCTTGCCACGCAAGCCCGCGACGTTGATTCGGTGCAAGGTGAAACCCGCTGGCTCAACCAGTTCGTTCTCGATGCCACGCGGCGTGCCGAGCCAGTGCACGGTGTAGCCACGCGCTTCAAACTCACGCGCACAGGCCAGCGCAGGGAACACGTGTCCGCCGGTACCGCCCGCCATGATCAGCACATTAGCGCCCATGGTTCGGCTCCTCTGCGAAGTCGCTTTCTTTGAAATCGGTCTCTTCGCTGCCCAGGTGGGTGCGACTCTCCCACTCGATGCGCAGCAACAAACCCATACACACGCAGCAAATCACCAACGAACTGCCGCCATAACTGAGGAATGGCAAGGTCAGGCCTTTGGTCGGCAGCAAACCGACGTTTACCCCGATGTTGATCAAGAACTGGCCGATCCACAGGAACGACAAGCCGTACGCCATATAAGCCGCAAAATATTGCTTGGCACGCTCAGCCCACAGGCCGATGTACATGCCGCGTACGCAGACGAACACGAACAACGCCACAGTCAGCAGCGAGCCGACCACGCCCAGCTCTTCAGCCAACACCGAGAACACGAAGTCGGTGTGGGCTTCTGGCAGGTAGAACTGCTTTTGTACGCTGTTGCCCAAGCCCACCCCGAACCACTCGCCGCGACCAAACGCGATCAGTGCCTGGGTCAGTTGGTAGCCGGAGCCGAATTGATCGGACCACGGGTCGGTAAAGGTGATCAGACGCGCCATCCGGTAAGGCTGCGCTTGTACCAGCACAAACACCGCACCCACTGCCAAGGCGACCATCAGGGCGAAACGGAACAGACCAACACCGCCGAGGAACAACATGGCCGCCGCCGCGCCCATCATGACAACCGTGGCACCGAAGTCGGGCTCCATCAGCAACAGGCCAGCCATTGGCAGCAGCACAATGAACGGCTTGAAGAAGCCCATCCAGCTTTCGCGGACTTCCTTCTGTTGACGCACCAGGTAACCGGCGAGGTAAATCACCACGAATACCTTGGCGATTTCCGAAGGCTGCACGTTAAAGAAGCTGAAACCGATCCAGCGCATCGAGCCGTTAACCTCACGGCCAATGCCTGGCAGCAACACCATCACCAGCAAGCCAAACGCGCCGAGCAGCAACACCCAGCCCAAACGCTGCCAGGTGGCAATCGGCACCATCATGGTCATGATGCAAGCGCCCAGGCCGAGCACGATGTAAAACAGGTGGCGGATCATGTGATACAGCGTGTTGCCCGACTGCAAGGCGGCCACTTCGGACGAGGCCGAAGTGATCATCACCAGACCGAGGCCAAGCAACGCCAGGCAACCGGCCAGCAACGGGAAGTCGAGGTCAATGCCACGGCCCGTGATCAGCGGTGAAGGGTAAGGTTTCAGGAAGCCGAAGATCATGCCAAGGCCTCCACTGCGCGAGCAAACAGGTGGCCGCGCTCTTCGTAGTTCTTGAACATGTCGAAGCTCGCACACGCAGGCGACAGCAGCACCGCGTCACCGCTGTAGGCCAGCGAACGGCTGCGGGCAACCGCGTCGTCCAGCGAAGCCACTCGGATTTTAGGAACGGTATCGTCCAGAGCGGCGGCGATCAGCTCGGCATCACGGCCCATCAAGACCACGGCGCGACAATGCTTGGTCACCGAGTCGCGCAGACCGCTGAAATCAGCGCCTTTGCCGTCACCGCCAGCGATCAGGACCAGCTTGCCGTCCATGTCTGAACCCAAACCGTCAATAGCCGCCAGGGCTGCGCCGACGTTAGTGGCTTTGGAGTCGTTGTAGTAGCTCACGCCATCCAGTTCGCGTACCCACTGGCAGCGATGCTCAAGGCCGGTGAACGTGCGCAGACTCGACAGCATGGCGTCGAACGGCAAGCCCACCGCATGCCCCAGCGCCAGTGCAGCCAAGGCGTTGGCCTGGTTGTGGGCGCCACGGACTTTCAATTCGCGTACAGGCATCAGGTTCTGGAATTCGAAAGCGAGGTATTTTTCGCCGTGTTCTTCACGCAGACCGAATGCCTTGAAATCTGGCGCGCTGAGGCCGAAGGTCCAGCACGGTTGGCCTTCGCCCATCAGCGGACGGGTCAGGGCATCCTGACGGTTGACCACCACTTGCCGCGCCCCCCGGAAAATCCGGTGCTTGGCCAGGTGATACGCCGGCAGGCCGCTGTAGCGGTCCATGTGATCTTCACTGACGTTGAGCACGGTGGCAACTTCAGCGCCCAGGTGGTTGGTGGTTTCGAGCTGAAAGCTCGACAGTTCCATCACGTACAGTTCGATGTCATCGCTGAGCAGGTCCAAGGCAGGCGTACCGAGGTTGCCGCCGACCGCCACACGCTTGCCAGCGGCCACCGCCATTTCACCGACCAGCGTGGTCACGGTGCTTTTGGCGTTGGAACCACTGATTGCCACGATAGGCGCTTTCGCGTTACGCGCGAACAGGTCGATGTCACCCGACAGCTTCACGCCACGGGCAGCCGCCGCTTGCAGTGCCGGGGTCGCCAATGCCAGGCCGGGGCTCACGTAGAGCTCGTCGGCACGGCACAGAAACTCGACATCCAGCTCGCCACAACGCACGTCCACTTGCGGGTAGTCACGGCGCAGCGTGGCCAGCTCCGGTGGATTTTCCCGCGTGTCAGCCACCGCAAACGACACGCCCTGGCGCGCTAGAAAGCGAACCAGGGACATGCCGCTCTTGCCGAGGCCGACAACGATGCGGAAGTGGTCAGAAGCGATCAGAGACACAGGTTCTACCTCAGCTTCAGTGTGGCAAGACCGATCAACACGAGGATCACGGTGATAATCCAGAAACGGACAATCACGCGTGGCTCGGGCCAGCCCTTGAGTTCAAAGTGGTGATGGATCGGTGCCATGCGGAATACCCGCTTGCCGGTCAACTTGAACGACGCGACCTGGATGACCACCGACAGGGTTTCCATCACGAACACACCACCCATGATGAACAGCACGATTTCCTGACGCACGATGACCGCGATGGTGCCCAAGGCTGCGCCCAGCGCCAGTGCGCCGACGTCACCCATAAAGACTTGTGCGGGGTAGGTGTTGAACCACAGAAAGCCCAGACCGGCGCCAATCAGCGCGCCGCAGAACACAATCAACTCACCTGCGCCCGGTACATACGGGATCAGCAGGTAGTCAGCGAATTTCAGGTTACCCGACAGGTAGCAGAAAATACCCAGCGCACCGCCGACCATCACAGTTGGCATGATGGCCAGGCCGTCGAGGCCGTCAGTCAGGTTGACGGCGTTGCTCGAACCGACGATCACGAAATAGGTCAGCACCACAAAACCGATGCCCAACGGGATGCTGGCGCCTTTAAGAAACGGCAGGATCAACGTGGTTTCGACTGCGCTGGGCGCCGTCATGTACAAGAAGATCGCAGCGGCGAGACCGAACACCGACTGCCAGAAATACTTCCAGCGGCTTGGAAGGCCGCGTGAGTTCTTTTCGATGACCTTGCGGTAGTCGTCTACCCAGCCAATGGCACCGAACAGCAGGGTGACCAGCATCACCACCCACACGTAGCGATTGCTCAGGTCAGCCCACAGCAAGGTGCTGACGGTAATGGCCGACAGGATCAGTGCGCCGCCCATGGTTGGCGTGCCGGATTTGGACAGGTGCGATTGCGGGCCGTCGTTACGAACCGATTGACCGATTTGACGGTTTTGCAGGGTGCGGATCATCCACGGCCCCAGGCACAGCGACAACGACAACGCAGTGAGTACTCCAAGAATCCCGCGCAGGGACAAGTACTGGAAGACTGCAAAGCCCTTGTAGAACTGTTGTAGATACTCCGCTAGAAGCAGCAGCATTAATGTTTCTCCCCGCTGGAACCGCACAGCGCCGCAACGACGTTTTCCATCGCTGCGCTGCGCGAACCCTTGATCAAAATAGTGGTGTTTGTTTCGTGCTCGGTGCGAAGCGCCTTGATCAGGTCAGCCTGATTGGCGAAGTGACGAGCCTGGTGTCCAAATGCAGCGACGGCATGAGCCATCAGTGGTCCCACCGCGTAGAGCGCTGAAACCTTGTCGGCGGCGTAAGCGCCTACTTCACGATGTCCTTGCTCTGCCCACTCACCCAGCTCGCCGATATCTCCGAGCACCAGGACGGTGCGACCGGAAAAGCCGGCGAGTATATCAACGGCAGCGCACATTGAGGTGGGGTTTGCGTTGTAAGTGTCATCAATAATTCGCAGACCTGTGCTAGTCAGTTGCGCAACAGCGCGCCCTTTGACCGGCAGCACGGCTTCGAGGCCGGTCTTGATCCCGAACAACGACACATTCAGCGCATAAGCAGCCGCTGCTGCAGCCAGAGCGTTCGCCACGTTGTGACTGCCCAGCAGGTTCAGTTGAACCTGTTCGACACCCAGCGGGGTGTGGATCTTGAAACCTTGGCAGCCACGCGCATCGCGCACCAGAGCGCTGGCGTAAAAATCAGCCTGGGCATTGTCCAGCGAAAAGCTCAGCACCTTGCGACCTGCCGCACGGGCCTGCCAAATGCCAAACGCCTTGTCGTCCAGATTCAGAACGGCGATGCCATCGGCATCCAGCCCTTCGATAATTTCACCTTTGGCCTCGACGATTTTCTCAGGCCCGCCGAACTCACCCACGTGCGCGGTACCGGCATTGTTCAGCACGGCAACACGAGGTTTGGTCATGGCCACGGTGTAGGCGATTTCGCCGACGCGCGATGCACCCAGTTCGATCACTGCCGCAGTGTGTTCCTGCGTCAGTTCGAGCAGGGTCAGCGGCACGCCCAGATCGTTATTCAAATTACCTTTGGTCGCCAGCACCGGGCCACGGGTGCGCAGGATGCAGGCGAGCATTTCTTTAACGGTGGTTTTGCCGCTGGAGCCGGTAATCGCCGCGACGGGCTTGTCGTAGCCAGCACGGTTCAGCGCGCCCAATTGGCCCAAGGCTTCACGCGTATCTTTGACCACCAATTGCGGCAACACCGACTCAGGCACTTCGCGCTCAACCAGCGCGGCAACAGCACCTTTGGCTGCGACTTCATTCAAGTAGTCATGGCCATCAAAACGCGGGCCTGTCAGCGCGATAAACAACTGGCCCTGAGCGATGGCACGGCTGTCGATGCTCACGCCATTGAATCGGCTGTCCGCGCTGACCAGACGACCATTCAGGGCGGCAGCGACTTCGCTTAATAGAAGAGGCTTAAGCATGAGCAACCTCCCAGGCAGCCAAGGCTTTTTGGGCTTCAGTCAGGTCAGAGAAGTCATGGCGCTCGCCGTTGATTTCCTGATAGTCCTCGTGGCCTTTACCGGCCAGCACGATGACGTCTTCAGCACGGGCATTGGCGATGATCTGCGCAATGGCGGCGCCTCGACCGGCGACAAAAACCACCTTGTCGGCCTCAGTAAAACCAGCACGAATGTCAGTGAAAATCTGCGCTGGGTCTTCGGTACGCGGGTTGTCGTCGGTCACCAGCACCGCGTCAGCCAAACGCTCAACCACCTCAGCCATTAATGGGCGCTTACCGCGATCACGGTCGCCGCCACAGCCGAACAGGCAATGCAATTGACCTTTGGCGTGAGGGCGCAGTGCGAGCAGCACTTTTTCCAGCGCATCCGGGGTATGGGCGTAATCGACCACCACCAGCGGCTTGGCGCCGCCGCCCAAACGCTGCATACGCCCGACCGGGCCTTCCAGCTTGGGCAGCACTTTAAGAATTTCGTCGAGGGCGTAGTCAAGACCGAGCAAGGCGCCAACAGCGGCCAACACATTGCTCAGGTTGAAACGGCCGAGCAAGGTGCTGCGCAAATGGTGCTCGCCTTGGGGCGTGACTAGGGTGGCGCGCACGCCATCGTCATCAAAGGTCGCTTCGCGGCAATACAGGTAGGCACTGCTGTCTTCGAGGCTGTAGCTGATCAGGCGCGAGTCGTGTTTTTCAGCAGCCAGTCGACGACCGAACTCATCGTCCAGATTGAGCACCCGGCAACGCAGATCTGGCCAGGCAAACAGCTTGGCCTTGGCGTCGGCGTACGCCTGCATGGTGCCGTGATAGTCCAGGTGATCGCGGGACAAGTTGGTCAGCACGGCCACGTCAAACGCCAGTGCACTGACTCGCCCCTGATCCAGACCGTGGGACGAGACTTCCATAGCCACGGCTTTGGCACCGGCCTTTTTCAGGTCGGCCAACATGGCTTGCACGGCAATCGGGTCTGGGGTGGTGTGGCGGCCGCTATGCAACGCGCCATAAAAACCGGTGCCCAGGGTGCCGACGATGCCACAGTGCTGACCGAGCAAATCCAGCGCTTGCGCGACCAGTTGGGTCACGCTGGTTTTACCGTTGGTTCCGGTGACGCCCACCAGGTTCAGGTGATGGCTCGGCTCGCCATAAAAGCGCCCAGCGATGTCGGATAGCTGCGCCGCCAGACCTTTGACCGGGATCAACGGCACATGGGTAATAGGCAGCACAGAGGCGCCGTCTACTTCATAGGCAACGGCAGCAGCGCCGCGTTTCAAGGCGTCGCTGATGTGTTCACGACCATCGAGCTTGCCACCCGGCACGGCGAGGAACAGATCACCCGCGCGGACATTGCGGCTGTCGAGGGTCAATTCACGGATCAGCAAGTCGTGACCGGCGTGAGGGAAAATCTTGTTCAGGCTCAGGGACATTAGCCGCGCCCTCCTTTGGCTGCCGCAGCGGTTGCCGCCGCTTGTTGCTCCGCTGCCGTTGGCAGGTTGTCAGGTGTGACGTTCATCAGGCGCAGCGTGCCGGACATCACCTTGCTGAACACCGGCGCCGATACCAGTCCACCGAAGTAGCCCGCTTTGCTTGGTTCATCGATCACGACCACGATCGCGTAACGCGGGTCGCTCATCGGGCCAAAGCCAGCGAACAGGGAGCGGTAAGAGTTAACGGCGTAGCCTTTGACGCCGCCGGACGATGTTTTACGCGCAGTACCGGATTTGCCACCGACGTGGTACGCCGGAACCTTGGCTCGCCAAACGCCACGCGGGTTTTCGATCACTTCCTGGAGCATGCCCTGCAAGGTCTTGGCGACCTGCTCCGGCATGACTTGCGTAGCCTGGACGGGCTTGTCCTTGTCGGCCTTGAGCAAGGTCAACGGCGCCAGCTTGCCGTTGTTGGCCAATGCCGAGAACGCGTGAACCAATTGGATCGCGGTGACGGAAACGCCGTAGCCGTAAGACAAGGTTGCGGTTTCGGCTTTGCGCCACTCGCGGTAGTTCGGCAGGTTGCCGACGCGCTCGCCCGGAAACCCCAGACCGGTGTCTTGACCCAAGCCCATTTTGGCCATCTGACGGAAAATCGCTTCGCCGCCAATATCGAAGGCGACTTTACTCATGCCCACGTTACTGGAATTGATCAAAATGCCAGTCAGGTCGAGGACCGGACCTTCAGTACGCGATACGTCGCGAATGGTGTATTTGCCCAGTTGCAGCGTGCCTGGATACACCTCGACTTTGTCGGTCGGTTTCCAGCGGCCGGTTTCCAGCGCCGCACTCATCGAAATCGGTTTTACCGTCGAGCCCGGCTCAAACACGTCGATCATGGCGCGGTTACGCATCATCGCCGGTTGCAGGTTGCGACGGTTATTCGGGTTGTAAGTCGGCTGATTGACCATGGCCAGAATTTCGCCGGTCTTCACGTCCATGATCACCAGGCTGCCCGCCTTGGCGCCATTCTCGACCAGCGCATTGCGCAGCTCACGGTTGGCCAGGTATTGCAGGCGCAGGTCAATCGACAACGCCAAGGTCTTCCCTGCCTTGGCGTTTTTAGTCACTTGGATGTCTTTGATCAGACGCCCGCGTCGGTCCTTGATGACCTGTCGCTTGCCCGGCACGCCAGCCAGCCACTCGTCATAGGCCAGCTCAACGCCTTCGCGCCCCTTGTCGTCAATGTCGGTAAAGCCAACCATGTGCGCGGTCACTTCACCCGCCGGGTAGAAGCGGCGGAACTCTTCAATGCCGTATACACCCGGCACTTTGAGGTCGAGCACGACTTGGCCCTGCTCAGGGGTCAGCCCCCGAACAAGGTAGATGAACTCTTTATTGGCTTGCTGTTCAAGGCGCGCCGTCAGCACTTTCGGGTCTTGCCCGAGCGCGTGCGCCAACGCTGGCCAGCGATCTTTTGCGGCCTGCATTTCCTTGGCATTGGCCCACAACGTGGTGACCGGTGTACTGACCGCCAACGGCTCGCCATTACGGTCGGTAATCAGCCCGCGGTGCGCAGGAATGGTGATGTGGCGCAAGCTACGGGCATCGCCCTGACCTTTGAGGAAGTCGTGATCGATGACCTGCAAATAGACAATTTGGCAGGCAATCGCGCCCACCAGCAGTGCCAGCAGCGCCAGCACCACGCGAAAACGCCACGGATAAAGTGCGCCTTCGAGTTTGATCATGGCGCCACCATCCGCACTTCTGCTGCACCCGGGATGTGCATTTTCAGTTGTTCGCTGGCCAGGGTTTCGATACGGCTATGCGCGGTCCAGGTACTTTGCTCCAGGATCAAGCGACCCCATTCAGCCTGAGCCTTGTCGCGCACGCTCAGCTCCCCATACAGGGTATTGAGCAATTGGCGGTTCCAGTGCGCGCTGTACGCAACACCCACAGCCGAAACCAGCACGGCAATAAACAGCAGCAGCATGAAGAAACTTCCGCCGGGAAGTGGTTTGGCGTAAAGCTTGTTCAACGAAGCTTCTCCGCGACGCGCATGACAGCGCTGCGCGAGCGCGGGTTGGCCTTGAGCTCTGCTTCAGAAGCGAACTGTGCCTTGCCATGAATTTTGATCTTGGGTTCAAAGGTTTTGTGCTGCACCGGCAAGCCACGCGGCAGGTTGTCAGGTTCACCTTTGACCAAATCACGCATGAACAATTTGACGATGCGATCTTCGAGCGAGTGGAAGCTGATCACGACCAGACGGCCGCCCACTTCCAGCGATTCCAGGGCCGCTTGCAGGCCAGCCTTAAGATCTCCGAGTTCGTTATTGACGTGAATCCGCAGGCCCTGGAACGTACGGGTCGCAGGGTGCTTGCCCTTTTCCCAAGCCGGGTTGGCGACTTTCAATACTTCAGCCAGATCGCCAGTGCGCTCAAACGGCGTAATGTCACGACGCTCGACAACGGCACGCGCCATACGCCCGGAAAAACGCTCTTCGCCGTATTCCTTGAATACGCGGGCAATTTCTTCTTGAGAGGCGGTGTTCACAAATTCGGCAGCGCTGATGCCCGCATCCGGGTTCATGCGCATGTCCAGCGGGCCATCGTTCATGAAGCTGAAGCCGCGCTCAGGGTCATCGAGCTGTGGCGAAGACACGCCCAGATCGAGCAGCACACCGCTGATTTTACCGGCCAGACCGCGCCCGGCAATTTCGGATCCCATTTCTGCAAAACTGCGCTGCACAATGACAAAGCGGCCGTCTTCGGCCGCTAGCGCTTGCCCGGTGGCAATCGCTTGTGGATCTTTATCAAACCCGAGAAGACGCCCCTCAGGGCCCAGCTTCTGGAGTATCAAGCGGCTATGTCCGCCGCGACCGAAGGTGCCATCCAGATAGCATCCATCAGGACGTACGGCGAGAGCCTCTACGGCTTCATCGAGCAGTACGGTGATGTGGTTGAAGTCGCTATCAATAGTCACAGGATTAAATCACGCAGTTCATCAGGCATCGCGCCCGGTTGTTGAATGGCTGCAAGGTCAGCGGCAGAAACAGCTTCCCAGGCATCCTCGTCCCACAGTTGAAACTTGTTCAGCTGGCCCACCAACATCGCGCGCTTGTCCAACTTGGCATACTCACGCAAACGCGGCGGCACCAGAAAACGACCACTGCCATCGAGTTCGAGGTCGACGGCGTTACCAATCAACAGGCGTTGCAAACGGCGGTTTTCTTCACGCAACGAAGGCAACGCCCGCAGCTTGGTTTCAATCAATTCCCACTCGTCGAGCGGGTACACACATAAGCAGGGATCCACGGCATCAATGGTCACGATCAATTGCCCGGAGCTTCTCGAAATCAGCTCGTCACGGTACCGGCTCGGCATTGCGAGACGACCCTTGGCATCGAGACTGATTGCGTTAGCTCCGCGAAACACGAGGCGCCACTCCAAAAATTAGCGTTTTACGTTCAAAAAACCCACTTTCTGCCACTTTTCGCCACTTGTGCACACTATAGGAATGCGCCCACCACACCGTCAAGGCGCGGCCCAAGGAAAATCCTTACATTACGGAGATTTAGGAGAGTAAATAGACGTACAGCAATAAGCGAGGGTGTTCCTTGACGTGCGATAAGCCGCTAATTCAATGCTTCGGACTTCAAACTTAAAGTGATTTGTTAAGAGTAAGAACTTTTTGGCATTACGCTGGCAGTTCTTCTTGCAAATAAAGCGAGGGGGTTGGAGCGAGCATTTCAAGAATGCATATCTGCTTGCGAAACAAGCAGGGGAAAAAGGTGGAGAGTCGATCTGTAAGCCGGGTTCTGTCTTGAACAGTCATTCGTCTACGATGGCCATCACTGGACATCTTTAGCAACCTACCCGGTCCCAGCGCGGGCCACGCCTTGGGACCCTATTTGGTCTTGCTCCAAGTGGGGTTTACCTAGCCACGAACTGTTGCCAGACGTGCGGTGCGCTCTTACCGCACCTTTTCACCCTTACCGGCGCCGAAGCGCTTAGGCGGTTATTTTCTGTGGCACTTTCCGTAGGCTCACGCCTCCCAGGCATTACCTGGCACTTCGCCCTATGGAGCCCGGACTTTCCTCCCCCCCCTAATTTTCATAGAGGGCAGCGACTGTCCAATCGACTCTCCGGCGCGAAGGTTAACTGTACAGAGCGTATAGAACAAGCTTTAAAGCTGAACTTGATGCTCGACATCCAACCTCAGCCCCCTTACTTACAGGCCTAACTGCAAAAAACAAGGGCTAAGTGCCACTATTCCTTACTCTGCTTTCTGCTTTTCAAGTGCAACTTGATACAGCACATTTTTGCGCTCGCCGGTTATTTCAGCAGCCAATGCAGCAGCACGTTTGAGTGGCATCTCTTTAAGCAGTAAATCAAGAATGCGCATTGCCTCGCTGCTCACCACTTCATCGGTGTCGGGCGCGGTCCAGCCTGCAACTAGCACGACACATTCGCCGCGCTGTTGATTGCTGTCAGATTCAACAAAAGCGCGCAGCTCGGACAACGGCAACCCCTTGAGTGTTTCGAAGGTCTTGGTCAGCTCCCGCGCCAGCAATGCCGGGCGATCGGGACCAAACACCAGCTCCAGGTCTTGCAGGCATTCAAGGATGCGATGCGGCGCTTCGTAGAAAATCAGGGTGCGCGGCTCTTCCTTTAATAGCTCAAGACGCGAGCGGCGACCAACGGCCTTGGCCGGCAAGAACCCTTCAAAGATAAAGCGGTCAGAAGGCAACCCGGCTGCCGACAACGCAGCGATCAACGCGCAAGCTCCTGGCACAGGTACAACCTTGACCCCGGCTGCTCGCGCCTGACGCACCAAGTGGTAACCCGGATCAGAGATCAATGGCGTACCCGCATCAGAGATCAAGGCCACATCTTCACCGGCCAGTAACCGCTGAATAAAGCGACTGCCTTCATCACGCTCGTTATGTTCGTGACAGGCCCCCAGCGGGGTAGTGATGCCAAAATGCTGCATCAAACGCAGGGAGTGACGCGTGTCTTCGGCCGCGATCAGCGATACCTCGCGCAACACTTTAAGCGCACGCGCACTGATGTCGTCCAGGTTACCGATGGGCGTGGCCACCACATAAAGTGAGCCAACAACGGAATTCAAAGCACCTGGAGCAGTCAAAACGCGCACCTCTTAAGAGTTAAAGGCGCCATTGTAGCGCGTAGAACCCTGCTGAACGCACCCTCCAGACATGCTCAAAAGCGTCAATCTGGAAAACACCGCGTCACAACGGCCAGAAGTCATCTAAATTTAAGCTTTATCACCAGTAACATCGCGCCCCGGCCAGCGCTTGGGTACACTTCCCCCCCTCATTTGATCGAGTATCAGGAACACTACATGATCGCTTGCCTGCGGCTGTTCACTGCCCTCTGCCTCGCTGCCTTGTTGGCGGCTTGCGCCAGCTCGCCCTCGTCCAGCCTTGGCGAACTCCCACGTACGCCCGATGCCAGCCTTGAACAGCTGCTGCAACAGGCCGCTGCGAGCAAGGACCCGGAAAAGGCGGCCCTGCTGCGCCTGTCCGCAACTGACCTTGCCATGCGCCAAAACGACAACCAGCGCGCGGCGCAAATCCTGGGACAGGTACCTCTGGATCTGCTCAAACCTGCACAACAGGTTTTTGCCAGCACGCTGGCCGCAGAACTGGCGATGAGCCGCAACCAGCCTAAAGACGCACTGACCGCCCTGAACCACCCAAGCGTATCGCGCCTCAATGAGATGCCAGCCGACTTGCAAGTGCGTACACACGTGGTCCGCGCACGCGCTCTGGAGGCCGACGGTCAGAACCTGGCCGCCGCTCGCGAACGCGCCGCCATGAGCCAGAACCTGACCGGCGATGCGGCCAACAACAATAACGAAGCCATTTGGGCACTGGTTGCTGCACTGCCCGTTGACCAACTGCGCACGCCTGACACAGGCGTGCTGGGCGGCTGGATGTCCCTGGCCCTCGCCGTCAAAAGCGCCTCCAGCCTGCAAGATCAGCAAAACGCCATTGACCAATGGCGCGCGCAAAACCCGACACACCCGGCGGCTATCCAACTCCCAGCCCCTTTGCTCAAGCTCAAAGAACTGGCCAGCCAGCCGCTGACCAAAATCGCCCTGCTGCTGCCGCAGGATGGCCAACTGGCGTCTGTCAGCAAAGCACTGCGTGATGGCTTTATGGCCGCGCACTATCAAGCACAGCAAGCTGGCCAAAACCCGCCGAGCATCCAGTTCTATGACAGCTCGCGCCTGACTTCGCTGGACGACTTCTATCGCAAGGCTCAAGCCGATGGCGTGCAACTGGTGGTCGGCCCACTGGAAAAGTCACTGGTCAAGCAATTGAATACCCGCTCCCAACTGCCGATTCCTACCCTGGCCCTTAACTACAGCGAAGGCGGACAAGGCCCTGCGCAATTGTTTCAATTTGGCCTGGCAGCTGAAGACGAAGCACGCGAAGTTGCACGCCGCGCACACGCTGACGGCCTGACCCGCGCTGGCGCCATCGTGCCGCAAGGCGAATGGGGCGATCGCGTACTCAAGGCGTTCCGCCAGGAATGGGAAGCCAATGGCGGCACCGTCGTTGGCGCCGAACACATCGACAAACCTGTAGCACTGGCCCAGCAAGTCGCCGACCTGGTGCAACTGCGTAATGCAGGAGGCGCCGGCCAGCCTTCGCGCCGCCAGGACATGGAGTTCATCTTCCTGGCTGCAACGCCTCAGCAAGCCCAGCAGGTCAAGCCGACGCTCAATTATCAATACGCAGGTGATGTACCGGTTTACGCCACATCCCACGTATTCAGCGCCAGCGGCGACCAAAACCAGTACAACGACATGAACGGCATCCGTTTTTGCGAAACCCCTTGGCTGCTCGACACTGCGAACCCGCTGCGCCAACAAGTGGCTGCACAATGGCCGCAAGCCGGTGGCAGCCTGGGCCGCCTGTACGCCATGGGTGTTGACGCTTATAGCCTGACTTCTAGACTGGGCCAGCTCAAAGCCCTGCCCGACAATCGGATTGACGGCCTGTCCGGCAGCTTGAGCATGAGCCAGCAGCAACATATTCAACGTCAGTTGCCATGGGCCGAATTTATCAATGGTCAGGTCCAACGCCTGCCCGACACCCCAAACTGATGCCCGAACGCACAAGCCAGCAAACAGGTAAAGATGCCGAGCGCACTGCGCTGCGGCATCTTGAGCAACACGGCTTACGCTTGCTGGCGCAGAACTGGCTATGCAAGCGCGGCGAGCTGGATCTGGTCATGCTCGACGGCGATACAGTAGTATTCGTCGAAGTTCGTTACCGACAACATGCGCAATGGGGCGGCGCACTAGCCAGCATTGACGCACGCAAGCGTCAAAAACTGATACTGGCCGCTCAGTATTTCTTGCAACGCGAATCGCGCTGGGCCAATCACCCCTGTCGATTTGACGTCGTAGCCATGGATAGCGCAACACCCCATTTGAACTGGCTACGGAATGCCTTTGACAGCTAAAGCGCTGCCGGGCCGATTCCAGCACACTTTTTACTAAACGATTTTGCTTTGCTTTGCGGGCTGCACATTTTTGTGCCGGGAAGTCACCCAGGAACACCTGGCTCACGCCCGACCAGCCGCCCTACTTAAGGTCACATAGATGGACATGCAATCCCGAATTCGCCAGCTTTTTCAGGCCAGTATCGACACCAAGCAGCAGGCGATGGAGGTTCTTGCCCCTCACATCGAGCAAGCCAGCCAAGTGATGGTTAACGCCCTGCTCAACGAGGGCAAAATGCTTTCGTGTGGTAACGGTGGTTCCGCGGGCGACGCCCAGCACTTCTCGTCCGAGCTGCTTAACCGCTTTGAGCGCGAGCGCCCAAGCTTGCCAGCTATTGCACTGACCACCGACAGCTCGACGATCACCTCGATCGCCAATGACTACAGCTTCAACGAGATTTTCTCCAAGCAGATCCGCGCCCTTGGCCAACCGGGCGATGTGCTGCTGGCGATCTCTACCAGCGGCAACTCAGCCAACATCATCCAGGCCATTCAGGCGGCTCACGATCGCGAGATGATCGTGGTTGCCATGACCGGCCGCGATGGCGGCGGCATGGCCTCGCTGCTGCTACCTGAGGACGTGGAAATTCGCGTCCCGTCCAACGTCACTGCACGTATTCAAGAAGTCCACCTGCTGGCGATCCACTGCTTGTGCGATCTGATCGACAGCCAACTGTTCGGGAGTGAAGAATGACTTTTAATCGCTTTAGCCTAGTGGCATTGACGCTGTGCCTCGGCCTGACCGCTGGTTGCAGCTCGGTACTGACCGCCACCCGCGACACGCCGATTGAAGATGATCGCGGTACTCGCACGTTTGGCAGCAAAATCGACGACTCCCTGATTGAAACCAAAGTTGCCGTGAACGTCGCCAAAGCCAACCCGGACCTGGATACCGGCTCGCACATCGTTGTCACCAGCTATAACGGCATCGTGCTCCTGGCCGGGCAAACCCCGCGCGCCGACCTCAAGGCCCAGGCTGAACAAGCAGCTGCCGCGGTGCAGCGAGTCAAAAAGGTCAACAACGAACTGCAAGTCATGGCGCCTTCATCGATTCTGGCGCGCAACAACGACGCGTGGCTGACCACCAAAATCAAGACTCAAATGCTGACTGACAACGGCATTCCGGGCTCACGCATCAAAGTCGTGACCGAAAACGGCATCGTTTACCTGCTCGGCCTGGTCACCAAACAAGAAGCTGCCCGCGCCACCAACTTGGTGCAAGGCGTTTCTGGCGTACAAAAAATCGTCAAACTGTTTGAGTACATCGACTGATTGTGTGTAGGAGCGAGCCTGCCTCGCGATCTTTTGAACCTAAAAGATCGCGAGGCAAGCTCGCTCCTACAGGACGGGACAGCGACCATAAAAAAGGCGACCTCTGCAGGTCGCCTTTTTTGTTACTTCACTACTTTGAGGCTAGGCCGTCCACTCGGGCGCGGCGGCTCGGTGTCTGGCGGCGGAGTGTCGTCGTCCGGCTCAATCTCATCATCCACGTCAAACGCTTCTTCAAGATCAAACATCATGCCCTGACCGTTTTCCCGGGCATAAATACCCAGAATCGCGCCTGCCGGCACGTACAACGTGTGTGGCACACCACCAAAACGCCCGTCAAAGCTAACAGCTTCGTTGTCCATGTGCATATTGCGCACGGCGCTTGGCGATACATTGAGGACTATTTGTCCATCACTGGCAAAACCCTGAGGCACCTGGACCTTCGGGTAGTCCGATTTAACCAGCAAGTGCGGAGTGCAATCGTTATCAACAATCCACTCATAGAGCGCACGCACCAGATAAGGTCGACTTGAATTCATCAAGGGCTCCTAAAGCCTTAGCGCATATCGCGTTCGACACCAGACAAGCTTGCCTGGAAAGCCTCACGCGCAAACTGACGCTCCATATAGTCAAGCAGCGGCTTGGCAGGCCGCGGCAATTCAATACCCAAAACAGGCAAGCGCCAGAGTATCGGCAATAGACAGCAGTCGACCAGACTTTGCTCATCACTGAGGAAAAAAGGTTTGTCTGCAAACAATGCAGACACGCCCGTCAAGCTCTCTCGCAGCTCTTTGCGCGCCTGCACACGTGCTGGTTCTTTGGTGCGCGAATCGAGGATCAAGTCGACCAGGTTGCACCAGTCACGCTGGATACGGTGCATCAGCAGACGGCTATTGGCTCGCGCTACCGGATAAACCGGCAACAACGGTGGATGCGGATAACGCTCATCCAGATACTCCATTACCACTGTCGACTCCCACAACGCCAGGTCGCGATCGACCAGGGTTGGCAGGCTGCCGTAGGGGTTCACTTCGATCAGCTTCGGCGGATGACGGCCCGCTTCCACGCTAATGATCTCGGCGCTGACACCTTTCTCGGCGAGCACAATGCGTACTCGATGGGAATAGTGGTCGGCGGGGTCGGAGTAACAGGCCAACCGATTGGTCACGCCCATGGCGGTCCTCCTCGCTTGTAGAAATTATCAGAAGCAGAAAAACGAACGCGCCCAAGGAGTGCCTCCAATAACAGCAGAACCCGGGGAGGACAGGTCATCTTGACCTTGCCCTCCCCCTGTCCTGCACTGTTACCTTTTCAGAGACACCCTTGGGCGCGCACGATTAACAGCAATGCTTGTAACGGTATCAGTGCACATCCTTCCAGTATTCGCGCTTGAGCAGATAAGCGAATACGAAGAAGAAGGCCAGATAGAGCAATACGTAAGTACCGATGCGCTGATGCTCCAGCTTCACCGGGTTAGCCGAGTAGGCCAGGAAGGTCACAAGGTTCTTGATCTTCTCATCGAACTGCTCTTCAGTCAGCGTGCCGGTCTTTGGCAATACTGTCAGCTGGTCGCACGCTTCATGTGTCAAAGGTGTGCCGGTGAGCGGATCATACTGCTTCTTGCCGTCTTCGACGATCTGTACTTGCTTGCAACCGATAACTTGACGCCCTTGCAGTGGCGCAAGAACGTTCGGCATGCCCACATTCGGGAAGACGGTATTGTTCACACCCCAAGGGCGCGACGGATCTTCGTAGAACGACCGCAGGTAGCTGTAGAGCCAGTCTGTGCCACGCACACGCGCCACCAGGGTCAAGTCCGGCGGTGCAGCACCGAACCAGGCCTTGGCGTCTTCAGGCTGCATGCCGATGTTCATGTGGTCGCCAATCTTGGCACCTGTGAACACCAGATTATTGAGCATGACGTCATGAGGGATACCCAGATCGTCAGCCACACGCTCGTAGCGCTGGAACTTGGCACTGTGACACCCCATGCAATAGTTGGCGAACGTACGCGCACCATCTTGCATGGCAGCTTTGTCGGAGACGTCGATATCGACTTTGTCGAGATGCACACCCTGCTCGGACGCAAAGGACAGCACAGGCATCATCGCGAGCATCAATACTGCAAATAGCTTTTTCATCAGCCAGTCACCCTTTCCGGAACCGGTTTGGTCTTCTCGAGCCTGGTGTAGAACGGCATCAGAATGAAGTAGGCGAAGTACAGGAACGTACACACCTGCGACAACAGCGTGCGCTCCGGGGTGGGTGCGAGAACACCCAAAACGCCCAGAATCACGAACGAGATACAGAACACCCACAGCCAGATTTTGCTCATCCAGCCTTTGTAGCGCATGGATTTCACAGGGCTGCGATCAAGCCATGGCAACACGAACAGCACGGCAATCGCAGCGCCCATGGCAATAACGCCCATCAGCTTGTCAGGGATGGCGCGCAAGATCGCGTAGAACGGCGTGAAGTACCAGACAGGAGCAATATGCTCTGGTGTCTTGAAGGCGTTTGCTTGCTCGAAGTTAGGCTTTTCGAGGAAGTAGCCCCCCATTTCCGGGAAGAAGAACACAATTGAGCAGAAGATAAACAAGAACACCACGACACCGACAATGTCTTTCACGGTGTAGTACGGATGGAACGGAATGCCGTCCAGCGGGATACCATTTTCGTCTTTGTACTTCTTGATATCGACGCCGTCGGGGTTGTTGGAGCCGACTTCGTGCAGGGCCAGAATATGCAGCACCACCAGACCCAGAATCACGATAGGCAGGGCCACGACGTGCAGGGCAAAGAAGCGATTCAGGGTAATCCCGGAGATCAGGTAGTCACCACGGATCCACTGAGTCAGGTCGTTGCCGATCACGGGAATGGCGCCGAACAGCGAGATAATCACCTGCGCGCCCCAGTAGGACATTTGCCCCCACGGCAGCAAGTACCCCATGAAAGCTTCCGCCATCAAGGCCAGGTAAATCATCATGCCGAACAGCCAGACCAGCTCGCGCGGCTTCTGATAGGAGCCGTAGAGCAAGCCACGGAACATGTGCAGGTAAACCACAATAAAGAACGCCGACGCACCCGTTGAGTGCAGCAAGCGCAAAATCGAGCCGTATTCGACGTCACGCATGATGTATTCGACAGAGGCAAACGCCTCTTCTGCCGACGGCGTGTAGCTCATGGTCAGCCACACACCCGTGACGATCTGGTTAACCAGAACCAGCAAGGCGAGGGAGCCGAAGAAGTAGAAGAAGTTGAAGTTTTTCGGGGCGTAATATTTGCTGAGGTGGTCTTCCCACATTTTGGTGGCCGGGAAGCGAGCATCAATCCAATCCATGAACTTGCTCATTACACGTTCTCCCCATCAAGGCCAACGACAACGATGTTGTCCGACTCATAGTAGTAAGGCGGTACGGGCAGGTTCAGCGGAGCTGGTTGGGCCTTGTAAACACGGCCAGCCAAATCATAGTGCGAACCATGACAAGGACAGAAATAACCACCGACCCAATCCTTGCCAAGGTCGGCAGGGGCAACTTCAGGGCGGAAAGTAGGCGAGCAGCCCAAGTGGGTGCAAATACCGATCAGCAGCAAAATTTCTGGTTTGATCGAGCGCAGCTCGGGATTTACATAGGTAGGTTGATCGGATTGCTTGGAGTCCGGATCAGCTAGCTGACCTTCAATCTTCTTCAGATTTGCCAGGATCTCATCGGTGCGACGTACGATGAATACGGGCTGACCACGCCATTCAGCAATCATTTGCTGGCCTGGCTCGACCTTCGCAATATTCACTTTTACCGGTGCGCCAGCGGCCTTGGCCTTGGCACTGGGGAACCACGACCCCACGAACGGGACCGCCGCCCCCACCGCTCCTGCAGCACCCACCACGGATGTGGCTGCCACGAGGAAGCGACGCCGGCCGACATTAACGCCGTCATTGCTCATTCCGTCCTCTCCCATCAGCTTTGTGGCCTGTTAAATCAGGCCTCTAGTAAGTTGCAAACTAATCTTTATAAAAATTTTGCCGAATGTTAATGAAAAGACCCTACTAAGACAAGGTAATTACCGCTCTGAGTCGGCTACAGCCCTTGCAGCGTAGGCATTTGCTGGATGTGGCACGTTGTCACATCGACCAAATTGCGCCCATAAAAAAAGCCCAACTCCGTGAGGAGCTGGGCTTTTTTGAACGAAGCTGCGAATTAACGCTTCGAGTACTGCGGACGCTTACGCGCTTTACGCAGACCGACTTTCTTACGTTCAACTTCACGAGCATCGCGAGTAACGAAGCCTGCTTTGCGCAGTGCGCCACGCAGAGTTTCGTCGTACTGCATCAGAGCGCGAGTGATACCGTGGCGGATTGCGCCAGCTTGACCACTTACACCACCGCCGATAACAGTGACGTAGATGTCGAATTTCTCGACAGTCTCGGTCAATTCCAGCGGCTGACGAACTACCATGCGGGCAGTTTCGCGGCCGAAGAAGTTATCCAGGGAGCGGTTGTTGATGGAGATGTTACCAGTACCCGGACGCAGGAAAACGCGTGCGGTTGCAGTCTTACGACGGCCAGTGCCGTAGTTTTGAGTCGCCGACATAATGAACTATTCCGTTAAAACTTCAGTTCTTGGGGCTGCTGAGCAGTATGAGGGTGAGCAGCGCCCGCATAGACTTTCAGCTTACGGTACATGTCGCGACCCAGTGGGTTCTTAGGCAACATGCCTTTAACCGCGGTCTCGATCACGCGCTCAGGAGCTTTGGCGATCAGCTTTTCGAAGTTGATCGACTTAATCCCGCCCGGGAAACCGGAGTGAGAGTAGTACATCTTGTCAGAGGTCTTAGCACCAGTGACACGAATCTGCTCAGCATTGATAACAACGATGTAGTCACCGGTGTCAACGTGCGGAGTGAATTCAGGCTTGTGCTTGCCACGCAGACGGCTCGCGATCTCGGTGGCCAGACGACCCAGGGTCTGACCAGCAGCGTCGACGACAAACCAGTCGCGCTTTACTGTTTCTGGTTTAGCAGTAAAAGTTTTCATTCTTTATAGCCTCAGGGGCCGCCCTGTAAATTAGACGGCGGATCTTACTGAATAGTGCGTACTTTGACAAGTCAAAGGCAGCCGGATACAGACGCTATCGGGGGCTCGGGTCAGCGCGTCCGTTCAACGGCAAGATTCTTCGGCAGGCGGCGCATCACTTCCACTGCAGAAAGAGGTCGACGATTATCCAGATTGCACAAAAAATTACAACCTGCTTTTATGATTCTTTACCCGAAGGAGTGACCGATGGACTACCGCCCGCTTGGCCGCAGCACCCTGAACGTAAGTGCAATCGCCCTCGGCACCATGACTTGGGGTGAGCAAAACACCCAAGATGAAGCCTTCGAGCAAATCGAATACGCCAAAAACGCCGGGATCAACTTCATCGACACTGCCGAAATGTACCCGGTGCCGCCCAAGGCTGAAACCTACGCGACCACCGAGCGCTACATCGGCAACTGGTTCAAGGCCCGCGGCGACCGTGCCGACTGGATACTGGCCAGCAAGATTGCCGGGCCGGGCAACGGCATCGACTACATCCGTGACGGCCAGCTCAAGCACAACCGCACCCACATCGTGCAAGCGCTGGATGCCAGCCTCAAACGCCTGCAAACCGACTGGATCGACCTTTACCAACTGCACTGGCCTGAGCGCAGCACCAATTTCTTTGGTCAACTGGGTTACACGCACAACGCAGACGAAGGCTTCACCCCGCTGGAAGACACCCTCGAAGCGCTGGACGAACAGGTCAAAGCCGGCAAAATCCGCCACATCGGCCTGTCCAACGAAACACCTTGGGCAACCATGAAGTTCCTGCAACTGGCCGAGAGCCGTGGCTGGCCGCGCGCCGTCTCGATCCAGAACCCCTACAACCTGCTCAATCGCAGCTTTGAAGTCGGCCTGGCCGAAATCGCCATTCGCGAACAATGCGGGCTGCTCGCCTACTCGCCCCTGGCGTTCGGCATGCTGACCGGCAAGTACGATGGCGGCGCCCGCCCGCCAAAAGGCCGCCTGAGCCTTTTCAGCCGCTTCTCGCGCTACTCAAACCCACAAGCCGTGGCTGCCAGCGAACGTTATGTAGCACTGGCGCGTGAGCACGGGTTAGACCCTGCGCAAATGGCCTTGGCGTATGTCAACCAACAGCCTTTCGTGACCAGCAACATCATCGGCGCGACCACCCTGGAACAACTGAAAAGCAACATCGCCAGCCTCGACCTGAAACTCTCGAATGAAGTGCTTGCGGGCATTGAAGCGATTCACAAAGACCAGCCGAACCCGGCGCCTTAACGCAAACCTTTGTAGCCGCTGCCGCAGGCTGCGATGGGCAGCGCAGCGGCCCTGCTCTTTGAAGGCCCTGCGGACCTTATCGCAGCCTTCGGCAGCGACTACAGGCTTGCTTATTTCCCCTAGACACACAGGAAAAAACATAAGACGATCCAGCCGCAAGTTGACCAATTTCACCTATAAGAATAATCAAATCATGTCTAATCAACTCTCCACGCCCTTGCGGCGCGTCAGCATTTTGGCCATCGATCGAGTGTTCGCCTCGACCCTGATGCAAGCCAAGGATTTTTTTCATCTGGCCAGCCTGCGCCACGGCAAGCAATTGGGCCAAGGGCTCAACGCCAGCTTCGAAACCCGACTCGTCAGCCCCGACGGCCAGCCCGTCAGCAGCTTCAGCAATGTCATGCTTCCCGTCGACGGAGGCCTTGAAGACACTGACATCATCATCCTTCCGGCCTTCTGGGACGACTTTGACACCCTCTGCCAGCGCTACCCGCAAATCATGCCGTGGTTGCGTGAGCAACATGCTCGCGGCGCCGTGTTGTGCGCAGAGGCCACAGGGGTGTTCTGGCTGGCCGAAGCCGGGCTGCTCAATGGCAAAGAAGCCACCACGTACTGGCGGTTTTTCAATACCTTCGCAGAACGCTTCCCGCAGGTGCACCTCAATCAGGACAAACACCTTACCGACGCCGACAACCTGTACTGCGCTGGCGGTCCGACCTCGGCCTGCGACCTGTACATTTATTTGATTGAGCGTTTCTGCGGCGCCAATATCGCCCAGGCCGTGGCCCGCGACATTTTGTATGAAGTGCAGCGCAACTACTCACCCGGCCGCATTGGTTTCGGCGGGCAAAAGCTGCATCAAGACGTGATCATCTTGCAGATCCAGCATTGGCTCGAAGAGCACTTCGCCGACAAGTTCCGCTTCGAAGACGTGGCCCGCGAACATGGCATGAGCATTCGCAATTTCATGCGTCGCTTCCAGATCGCCACCGGCGATAAACCCCTGCACTACTTGCAGCGGCTGCGCATAGAAACAGCCAAGGGCTTGCTGTCTGCAACCCGCAAGAGCATCAAGACCATCAGTTATGACGTGGGCTACGACGACGCCAGCTTCTTTGCACGGCTGTTTCGCCAGCACACTGAGTTGTCGCCCAACCAGTACCGGCAGCAGTTTCAGCAAGCGGCTTAATTTTGGCAGGCAGTCTGTAGGAGCGAGCTTGTCTCGCGATCTTTTAAAAGATCGCGAGACAAGCTCGCTCCTACAACAGTGCTCAACTAAGGCTTGTGAGCGCGCGTCAGGTATTCGTGGGACTGCATCTCAAGCAAGCGGCTCAAGGTCCGCTGGAACTCGAAGTTCAGACGACCGCCTTTGTAGAGGTCTTTGAGCTCTACTTCAGCCGAAATGATCAGCTTGACGCCACGGTCATAGAACTCGTCGACCATGTTGATAAAGCGACGGGCGATGTCGTCAGTTTTAACGTCCATTTGCTCAACACCGCTGAGGATCACAGCGTTGAAGATTTTGCCGAGCTCAATGTAGTCGTTCTGGCTGCGCGGGCCGTCACACAGCTCACGGAAATCAAACCAGGCCACGTCATCGCAGGTGCGAAGCGCGCGAATGGTTCGGTTCTCAATGACCAGATCATCGTTCTCGACTGCCCGGGTGGAGTTGTGCGTCAGCGCTTTAAAGCTCTCGCGCAGGCTCGCCTCTGAGGCTTCATTGAGCGGGAAGTGAAACAGCTCGGCTTGTTCCAGATGGCGCAAGCGATAGTCCACGCCACTGTCGACGTTAACGATCTCGGTGTTCTGCTTGATCAGCGCAATCGCCGGCAAGAAGCGCGCACGTTGCAGACCGTCCTTGTACAGACCGTCTGGCACGATGTTCGAGGTTGCAACCAGGGTGACGCCGTTTTTGAACAACTCTTCCATCAAGGTGCCGAGAATCATGGCGTCCGTAATGTCCGACACAAAGAATTCGTCGAAACAAATCACCCGCGCCTCATCAGAAAAACGCTTGGCAATGATGGTCAGCGGGTTCTTTTCGCCAGGGAGCGTGCGCATTTCTTCATGAACACGCTTCATAAAGCGGTGGAAGTGCGTACGTACCTTCTGCTTGAACGGCAGCGCATCAAAGAACGTATCGACTAGATAAGTCTTGCCCCGGCCAACACCGCCCCAGAAGTACAAGCCTTTCACGGGCGCCTGTTCTTTTTTGCCAAACAGCTTGCCCAGCAAACCGGGCTTGCTCTGCGAGGCGGCAACCAGGTCGTCATACAGACGCTGCAAATGGCGCACAGCGTTTTCCTGCGCGGCATCGTGGAAGAAGTCCGGGCGTTTCAGATCAACTTGGTATCGTTCTAGAGGCGTCATAATTCGTTAGCAAGGCAACAAAAACGGGCCGACACTGTAGCGACGGCCCTAAGGAATGGCAATCAAACCTGAGACGAAACGTCGCACTTTTTCAGTCTTGCGCGGGCACCAGTGCCAGGCGCAATGCTTCGATTGCCGCATCACGTGTCGCGTCATCGGCAAATACCGGACTGTCTGCAACGCACGCATCCTCCAGCCAAACGCTGAAGCTCAAGCCATCAACACGCACATCCAGCGCTTCGCCAGATTGCAGTTGCTTGGTCACCTGACCTGCGGTTTTGCCATCGGCGAAGCTGCGCGACAACAGCAGTTGTTCACCATCGGCGGCCAACAGGCGGAAACGGAAGCTGCCGTCTTCATCTCGGAAGCTGACAAAGCGCGGGCCTTTGGCGGCTTTCTTCTTGGTCGTTGCAGCGGTCTGCGCGGCACCCACGAACGAACGCAGGCCAACCGCTTCACGCAGCTCTGCCAAGAACGGGGTCGCCGTTTTACGGGCTTTTTGGGCGCCCGCCTGCAGAATGTCTTCCATATCGGAGGGACGCGAGATCAAGTCATGGTAACGATCGCGGGCCTCGCCCAGCTCTGCGTCCAGCAGCTTGAACAGACGCTCTTTGGCCTCACCCCAGCCCAAGCCTTGCAACAACTCGCTGCGGAACTCAGCGGACTGCTCAGGCGTCGAGAACGCCTGATACAAGGTGAACAGGTGCGAATTGTCCGGGTCTTTGGCTTCGCCCGGCGCGCGGGAGTCAGTCACGATCCGCGAAATCGCGCTTTTCATGTCTTTGGCGCTGCTGAACAACGGAATGGTGTTGTCGTAACTTTTCGACATCTTGCGACCATCAAGGCCCGGCAAGGTGGCCACGCTTTCTTCGATCAAGGCTTCAGGCATGGCGAAGAACTCTTTGCCATTGCCGAACAGGTGGTTGAAGCGCTGACCAATGTCACGGGCCATTTCAACGTGCTGGATCTGGTCACGACCAACCGGCACTTTGTGCGCGTTGAACATCAAAATGTCCGCCGCCATCAATACCGGGTAGCTGTACAGGCCCATGGAAATGCCCGCATCCGGGTCTTCGCCGTTTTCCAGGTTCTTGTCCACCGAGGCCTTGTAAGCATGCGCACGGTTGAGCAAGCCCTTGGCTGCCACACAGGTCAGCAGCCAGGTCAGTTCCGGGATTTCCGGGATGTCTGACTGGCGATAGAACGTCACACGCTCAACATCCAGACCGGCCGCCAGCCAAGTTGCCGCGATTTCCTGACGCGAACGCTGAATGCGCTGCGGGTCATCACATTTGATCAGGGCGTGATAGTCGGCCAAAAAGTAAAACGAGTCGGCGTTGCTGTCACGGCTGGCAACGATTGCCGGGCGAATGGCCCCGGCGTAGTTACCCAAGTGCGGTGTACCGGTGGTGGTAATACCGGTGAGGATACGAGTACGAGTGGTCATGGCTAATCGCTTATCAGGCTGCAATCAATTCGAAAGGCGTGGCGCTACCAACTCTTTGAGTTCAGGCAGCTTGCCGTGAAAAAAGTGTCCGCATTCTGCCACTTTCAGCAGCTCATGGGGGCGCGACAGGTTTTTTGACCAGTTATAGACCAGTTGCGGATCAATCACTTCGTCAGTTTCGGGCTGGACTACCGTGATCGGGCACGTCTGCGGCAGGGCGTCTTCGTCACGTAAACGCATCACGGCGGGCGCCACCATGAACAACCGCGACAGGCTTTGTCCCTGCGCCTCAAGTCGCCCGCCCAGGCTTGCCGCGACAAAACCACCGAATGAAAAACCGAGCAACGTCAGTGGCAATTCAGGGTGCTTGGCGCGCAACCAGTGGGCGGCCGCCAGCGCATCGTCGACTTCGCCGGTGCCCATATCGTGGCTCCCGGCACTTTCGCCGACGCCGCGGTAATTAAATCGCAACGTAATCAGACCAGCATCGCGCGCAGTGCGCTGCAAGGTCGAAACCACTTTATTCATCATCGTCCCACCCTGAACCGGGTTGGGATGGCACAGCAGCGCAAGGCCGCGCGGCTCAGCAGAATCAAGGTATAAAGCTTCCAATTGGCCAACCGGGCCATCAATCAGTACGGGGGTTTCGCGGGTAAGCAAGAAGGAACTCCGTGACCTCAAAGTGGGTCGACACGTCTAGCTGATAGATTCTGTCTGACATATTTGCGAGTGCATCGCGGTATACAGCGCAGGTCCGAGCCGTTAACGTAAAGCAAAGCCGTTTATAGAGGAAGGACTCGTGGAACACTCGCTCTTGATTTGGTTGTTGCCGACTCTCGCCCTGGTTGCCGGTGTCGCTATTGGTTTTCTGATTGCCCGTCTGCTGCCGAACGCCGCGCCTAGCCGTACGCAGCGTCAGTTGGACGACATCCAGGAACGTTTTGATAATTATCAAAGTGAAGTGGTTACCCACTTCAACAGCACTGCAACTCTGGTGAAAAAACTCACTCAGAGCTACCAGGAGGTGCAAGACCACCTCGCCGAGGGCGCCAACCATTTGGCCCTGGACGAGCAAACTCGCCAACGCCTGCTGGCCGCCCTGCACTCTGACGCGCCACAACCGCACCGCGAACGCCTGACCCCGCCGCACAGCTCCGAGCCACCAAAGGATTACGCCCCAAAAACCCCGAACGCCCCCGGCATGCTCGATGAGCATTACGGCCTGAAGAAGTAATTCATCCGGCAAAGCGCTCAATAAAAAGCCCCGCAATCAGCAATGATTGCGGGGCTTTTTGTTGGCGCTGTAGCCGCTGCCAAAGGCTGCGGCTACATCTGGCACGTTACGGGTACTGCTGAACCTGACCTTGTTGCTGGTAATTCATACCCGGGATAGGCGCCAGAGTAATCTGAACACGGCGATTCTGAGCGCGGCCGTCTAGGGTGGCGTTGCTGGCAATCGGATCTGCCGGGCCTTTACCGATGACCGACAGGTACTGACCGCTGACACCCTGAGACGTCAAATACGTCGCGACGCTTTGCGCACGCTGCTGCGACAACTGCTGGTTGAAGGCGAGGCTACCCGTGCTATCGGTGTAACCCACGATTTGGATCTGCTGCTGGTTATTCAACTGCTTCAGCGAGTTAGCAAGGCTGTTAAGCGGCTGATAGAAGCTTGGCGCGATGTTCGCCGAGCTGGTCGCAAACGTAATGTTGCCCGGCATTACCAGAGTAATGTTGTCGCCCTGGCGCTGAACTTCAACCCCAGTGTTGGCCATGCTGGCGCGCAACGCAGCTTCTTGCTTGTCCGCGTAGTAGCCATAGCCCGCAGCCCCCAGACCCGCCACAGCGGCGCCAATCAATGCGCCCTTGCCACGGTTGTTATGGTCGATGGCAGCACCTGCAACAGCACCGGCCAAAGCCCCCAGACCACCGTAAGTGGCCGTTTTACTCATGCCCGAAGAACCCTGTCCTTGCCCTTGATTGCTATACGGGTTTGGCGAGGCGCAGCCGGCTAACAAGGCAATCGCACTTGCAGCAATAATCAAACGACGCGAGGTGAACATGGTGAAACTCCTGATCAATCTTTCTGGGGGCAAAGGTCTCTGGCAATAAACCTCTGCAGGGCGTTGGAACGCGACCAACGGTAAAAATTCCATTACATCTTGGTTAAGCACGAACAAACGGGTTCTCACGCATTTCATCGCCAAGCCGGGTATCCGGGCCATGCCCGGCAACCACGGTGGCATCTTCATCCAGCGTATAAAGCCGCTGCTTGATCGAGCGCACGATGGTGGCCTGATCGCCGCCCCACAGATCCGTGCGTCCTACACCGCGACGAAACAGCGTATCGCCCGCAATCAAGAGCTTAGACTCAGAAAACCAAAAACTCATGGATCCTGGCGTATGCCCCGGCGTGTGCAGCGCAACACCACAGCCACAGGCCAGCTCTTCGTCATCTGCCAACCAGCGATCTGGCGGCGGCACAGGCGTATATGGCACGCCAAACAAGCCGCATTGCATCTCAAGGTTGTCCCACAAAAACTGGTCTTCCTTGTGCAAATGCAACGTAGCGCCGGTTTTCTCCTTGAGCTGGCCCGACGCTAAAAAGTGATCCAGATGCGCATGCGTATGGATGATGCTCACCACCTTCAAGCCCAGCGTCTCCAGCCGCGCCAGAATCAACTCATGATCGCCGCCCGGATCGACCACGATGGCTTTTTTAGTGATCGGGTCACCAATGATCGTGCAGTTGCACTGCAAAGGTCCGACGGGGAAGGTTTCGCGAATGAGGGCGGGCTTTGTGCTCATGGTTCAGGCTTCCAGATCTGTTTAAAACCGCTCAAAACTTCAGCCCCACACTCAGCGCCACAAAATCGCGGTCGCTGAGTGTGTTGTAGCGTCCACCAAAGAAATTGGTGTACGACAGGCTGCTGGTGTAGGTGTTTTCGTATTCGGCATCAATCCCCAACGTGATCGCCTTGCGACCTTCTTCAAAGGTGTTGTCAGGCCCCGGCGAGTAGCCGCTGACGTCATGCGACCAAGCCAGGTTGGGTTTGAGGTCAAGGCCCGAAAACACCTTGTTGTATTCCCACACCGCACGCCCGCGATAGCCCCAGGCAGTGGCGGTGGTAAAGCCGTCATTGCCTGCCGAGCCAAACACCGGGTCGCGTCCGTAGCGCAGGTCAGCGTTGCCTTCCAGCCCCGCCACATGCGTGACGCCCACTTCACCCATCAGCGTCAGTCGATCCGCGCCCATGGCATTGTCGAAGATATGCGTCAGCGAGGTCTGAAACTGGCTGATTTCTTTGCGTCGATACCCTTGCGAATCCGCCCCCGGCGTCACGCTCAGGGGTGACGCATCGGCAAGCCCAGGCAGTAATGTCACGTTGGCGTACAGCAAGTCGTTGCTATTGAGTTGCACCGGCGCATTGGGCCGGTAACTCAGCTCACCCTTCCAGGTCGTGCCTGTGGATAAGGTGGTCTTGAAGCTCAGCCCGTACAGCCGAATATCTTCCGGGTACTCGACGTAGTAGCTGGAATTGCCGGCCACGATCATCGGCGCCAGACTGCCCGCCCCCACAGCGGCGTTGTACACCGACTGCGACGCCGCGCGACCGCTGATGATCGGGTCACGGCTGTGGTAGTTCATGAAGAACGCCCCGAACTCGGTGTCCAGCGGTTCAAATACATAGTGCATGGCCACGCCAAATTGCCCGCTGTTGCGCGCATCACGGTCCGCCCCTCGGCGAACCAGCACACCTTCGCCATTTACATCGACACCCGCCGAGGTCAGCGCCGCCAGATCGGCCACATCGAGCGCAGAACGTTTGCTCATCACTCGATAATTGCCGCTGCAACCATCAGCAATCACGTCGGATTGTGAGAAGAACGTGCCGCAGTTATCGGTTTCAGACTGTTCCCAATCGAGCTGGTAAAACGCCTCGGCCGACAAGTTTTCGGTCAGGTTTTGCGAGACGTAGAACAGATTGACTGGCACCAGGCCGTCTTTGATTTCAGTGCCAGGCCGCCGGTAAGCGGAAACATCCGTGGGGTTGATTGCATTGATCCCGCCGCCGATAAACTCACTCTCGCCCCAACTGACCACTTGCTTGCCCAAACGCACAGCGCCCGGCTGATCGCCGATCGCGTAGTTGTGATAGACGAACGCGTCCAGCAGTTGCGTGCCCGCTGACTGCGCAGAAGCCTTGCGGCCGCTGTCACTGATGGGTTTAAAAGGACGGCTGTCGTCTTGCAGTTCGAAGTCGTACCAATACTTGCCGCGCACATAAAGACCGCTGTCGCCGTATTTCAGCTCCAGGCCGTGCATGCCGGTAAATATTTTGGAGAAGGTTTCGCCGCGCTTGAAATTCAGGCGGCCATCGTCGGAGATGGCGGATTGGCCTTTGCCGCCGTTGTTGGCGCCAATCAAGTTGTGATCCGCCTTGGCGGTGGACCAACTGGCGCCGATGGACAGCTCGGAATCCAGCTGACCCTCGACTTCCCCCATGTTAAAGCTCACGCCCCAGGCGGGCCCGGCGAGTGCCGAGACGAGGCTGACTGCCAATGGCAGTTTGGCTCGGCACCAGAACCGGTTAACTGAGGACATCGATACTTCTCCGTGCGCACGCTGCAATAAGCTCGCAAGGATGAAGGAAAACCAGAATTTGACAAGATCACGCGTAAACCAAACCTCTGTAGGAGCGAGCTTGCCTCGCGATCTTTTGATCGTTGAAAAGATCGCGAGACAAGCTCGCTCCTACAGACGGTGGTGCGCTCAATGCATCTCGGTAAAAGCCAGCTTGACGCCCAGCGCCACCAGCACCGCGCCCATGGTGCGATCAAACCAGTGGCCCATGCGGGCAAAACCGGTACGTACGCGCTGGTGACTGAACAACATGGCCACCATGCAGAACCACACGCCCGTCGCCACCGCGAGGTAGACGCCGTAGCCCGCTTGGATCGTCAGCGGCGTGTGCGGATTGATCACCACGGTGAACAGCGACAGGAAAAACAGCGTTGCCTTGGGGTTCAGCCCGTTAGTCACAAAGCCCGAGGTAAAGGCGCCGCGTGCGGTGCGCTCACCCACCGGCAGCGCCGCCGCAACAGCCGCAGGGTCTGCTGGCTTGGCCCGCAATGCCTTGATCCCGATGTACAGCAGGTAAGCCGCCGCCAGCCACTTGAGGGCGTTAAACAGCACAATCGACTGCGACACAATAATCCCGATACCCAGCAACGAATAACCCACATGTACGAAAATTGCCGTGCCCACGCCGAACGCGGTAAAAATGCCAGCACGACGACCATGGGTCACGCTTTCACGCACCACCACGGCGAAATCCGGCCCGGGACTGGCCACCGCCAGCAAGTGAATCAGGGCAACGGTCAAAAATTCTGTCCAGTACATGCACGGCTCCATTACAAATTGTTTCTTCTGTTAGGCTCGCCACATTACGCCTTCACTCGACAGCACAAAAGGTACAGTTGATGACGAATACTCACCGCGCCGTGTTCCTTGATCACCCTTCCCTGGATCTGGGCGACCTCGACCTCAGCCCGCTGCGCAGCCTGTTCAGCGAGTTGCAGCTGTTCTCGGACACCACGCCCGACAACCTGATTGAACGCTTGCAGGGCGCCAGCGTCGTCATCAGCAATAAAATCCTGCTCGACGCTGTAACCCTCGCCGCCTGCCCCGACCTCAAGCTGATTCTGGTGGCCGCCACCGGCACCAACAACGTCGACCTTGACGCCGCCCGCGCCCAAGGCATCACCGTCGCCAACTGTCAGGGCTATGGCACGCCTTCGGTGGCGCAGCACACCTTGAGCCTGCTGCTGGCACTGGCCACGCGGCTGATCGACTATCAAAAAGCCGTGGCTGATGGCCAATGGCAACAGGCCAAACAGTTCTGCCTGCTGGACTTCCCGATTGTCGAGCTGGAAGGCAAAACCCTTGGCCTGTTTGGCCACGGTGAGCTGGGCAGCGCCGTGGCCAAACTGGCCGAAGCCTTTGGCATGAAGGTATTGATCGGGCAGATTCCCGGCCGCCCGGCCCGCGCTGATCGCCTGCCTGTGGACGAACTGTTGCCGCAGGTCGACGCCCTGACCTTTCACTGCCCGCTCAACGAACACACCCGCAACTTTATCGGCGCCCGTGAGCTGGCGCTGCTCAAGCCCGGCGCGTTTGTGGTGAACACCGCACGCGGCGGCATGATTGACGAACAGGCGCTGGCCGATGCCTTGCGCAGCGGTCATTTGGGCGGCGCTGCCACCGACGTGCTGAGTGTAGAGCCGCCACGCGACGGCAACCCGCTGCTGGCCGCAGACATTCCACGCCTGATCATCACCCCGCACAGCGCCTGGGGCAGCCGCGAGGCGCGGCAGCGAATCGTCGGTCAACTCACGCAAAACGCCCAAGCGTTCTTCAACGGTACAGCGCTGCGGGTCGTCAGTTGATAGACTGCGCCCCTTTTTGAGGAGCAGATTATGGATCCGCGCAGTGAAGTACTGCTTCGTCAGCCTGACTACTTTCAAGGCTCGCTACTGTTAGTCGGCTTGCCGGCTGATGAATTGCTCAGCGAGCTGCCGAACGCACACGGCTGGTGCTGGCACGCAGGCGATCAAGCCGCGCTTGACGCCCGCTTTGCCGGGCGCGTGCATTTCGGTGTCGAAATCCCGGAGCGGGCCTTCGACACCGCTGTGGTGTTTCTGCCCAAGTCCAAGGAGCTGAGCGATTACGTGCTCAAGGCTGTGGCCGCTCGCTTGCCCGGCGCCGATGTATTTTTGGTCGGTGAAAAGAAAGGCGGCATCGAAGGCGCGTCCAAACAACTCATCCCGTTCGGCAAGCCGCGCAAGCTCGACAGCGCGCGGCATTGCCAGCTGTGGCAAGTCACCGTCGAAAACGCCCCGGCCGCGCCAGTGCTTGAACAACTGGCGCAGCACTATGAGCTGGATCTGGCCGAAGGCCCGCTGAAAGTGGTCAGCCTGCCAGGCGTTTTCAGCCACGGCCGCCTGGATCGCGGCAGCGCCTTGCTGCTTGATCACCTGGACAAACTGCCCAGCGGTCACGTGCTGGATTTCGGCTGTGGCGCGGGCGTTCTCGGGGCAGCCGTCAAACGCCGTTACCCGCATAACAACGTCACCTTGCTCGACGTCGATGCGTTTGCCACCGCCAGCAGTCGCCTGACACTGGCTGCCAACGGTCTGGAAGCGGAGGTCATTACCGGCGACGGAATCGACGCCGCACCGATGGGTTTGAACACCATTTTGAGCAACCCGCCGTTCCATGTCGGCGTTCATACCGATTATCACGCCACCGAAAAATTGCTGAAAAAAGCAGTCAAACATCTGAAAACAGGTGGCGAACTCCGCCTTGTCGCCAATAGTTTCCTGCGTTATCAACCGCTGATCGAAGAGCAATTCGGGCACTGCGCCGTCAAGGCTGAAGGGCAAGGTTTTCGGATCTACAGCGCCAAGCGTCGTTAACACGATTTGAAAAACAGGGCTTGCCGGATCGGATTTGCCTAGGCAGAATCCGCTCCGTCCTAGGGGAGTAGTCTCCCTTGAGCCTCAAGCTCATCCGGCATGCGTCAACATACTTGGTCAACAGACCATGGTGCATGCGACCCAGGCGTCCGCACAGACGGACCAGGGTTTGACAAGACCTATGACACGAACACCTTACCCGGGGCGGGGAGGCTGTACGTGTCATAGCCGTGTCGACCCGCCCCTGGAAAATTACCTGATGATGCTCGACTCCTTACTCGTTCCTACCGCAATCGTTGCCTTGGCCGAAATCGGCGACAAGACGCAACTGCTCGCACTCATTCTGGCAGCTCGCTTTCGCAAACCCTGGCCGATCATCGCCGGCATCGTGGTCGCGACCCTCGCCAACCATGCGGCAGCGGGTGCTGTGGGCGCCTGGTTCAGTACCTTCTTCACCGACGTGATGCTGCACTGGATCCTCGCCGCGAGCTTTACCGCCACCGCGCTGTGGACCCTGGTTCCGGACAAAATGGACGACGACGAAGCCAGCACTGCACGCAAGTACGGTCCTTTCGTCACCACACTGATCACATTCTTCATTGCCGAAATTGGCGACAAGACCCAAGTCGCTACCGTGATGCTGGCTGCGCAGTATCCGGACCTGTGGCTGGTGATTATCGGCACCACCGTGGGCATGCTGATTGCCAACGTGCCAGTGGTATTGGCGGGTAACTTTGCCGCAGACAAACTGCCACTGACCCTGATTCGCCGACTGGCAGCGACTGCGTTCTTCGTATTGGCCGTCGTGGCCGTGTACAAGGCGATGGTGATTAGCGGCTGGGTGTAGCCCAACGCATAACCCGTAGGAGCGAGCTTGCCTCGCGATCTTTTGATCTTTAAAAGACCGCAAGCAGCTCGCCCCGACAGATCGACTCAGGTTTTCGGAGCCTGTTGATAAAGCGGCATTACCTTGGGAATCGCCGCTTCCAGCGAGGCAATCCGGCTGCTGGAGGCCGGGTGAGTGCTCATGAATTCAGGCGGCGCGCTCTGCGAGGCCTGACCCATTTTCTGCCACAGCGTTATCGCCGCATTCGGGTTGTATCCCGCACGTGCCGCCAGCTCCAGGCCAATCAGGTCGGCTTCGTTTTCATTGCTGCGGCTGTTGGGCAACGTGAGGCTGTAGTTGACCACAGTGTCCGCCAGTTGCAGGCTGTCCTGCCCCAACCCTAACAGCGCACCCGCGCCCTGCTTGGCGATCTCGATGCCATACGCCTTGGACATGGACTCGCGCCCATGCTCACGCAAGGCGTGAGCAATTTCATGCCCCATGACCGCCGCGATTTCGTCGTCGCTGAGCTTGAGCTGGTCGATGATCCCACTGTAGAAAATGATCTTGCCGCCAGGCCCGCAGTTGGCGTTGAGTTCGTCACTCTTGATCAGATTGACTTCCCAATTCCATTGCGCAGCATCGGGGCGAAAAACCGGTGCCTGAGCAATCAGGCGATTGGCAATGGCTTGCAAACGCTTGGCGTTGGCGCTGGTCTTGTCCAGCTCGCCCTTGGCGCTAGCCGTGCTGACGGTCTCTTGGTACGACTGGGCGTACATTTGGTCAACTTGCTGACTCGACAGCATGCTGAACATGTACTGCTTGCGCTCAACGCCCACCGCGCCACCGCTGGTGGTGTTTACTGCCTGGCAGCCACTGAGCAACACGCCTGCGCCCAGTGCGCACACTACTGCTAACTTACCCATCATGAGTCTCCCTTTAGATGGCGCGCATCGTATCTCAACCCGGCGTCAGGCACTCAGGCGCATTGAGTTTTGGATCATTGACCAGGTTGGCCAATGGCCGCTCGCGCAACGGTGATTGCGGGCTGGCAAGCAGCGCCTGCAAAACATGCAGCGGGGTTTCGGGGTCAAGCCAGGCGTGCTGCCCGGCCTCATCCAGAATGAGCGGGCGACGCTGACTGGCGGCAGCCTGGGTGACGACGGCGGTGCTCAACCAGACATGCCCCTCAACCGGGTATGCCTCCCAGATACCCGCGAAAAACAGCGAAGCGCCCTCACCCGGCGTCAGCCAGTACGGGCGTTTGCGCGTGGTGCCGCGCCATTCATAAAAGCCGTTGGCCGGAATCAGGCAGCGGCGCTGGCGAAAGGCGTCGCGGAACATCGGCTGCTCGACCAGGGTTTCGGCGCGGGCGTGAGCCGGGGTTTTCGACAGATCGGTCAGCCACGACGGGGTCAGCCCCCAGCGTGCACGCGCCAGCTCACGCTGACCGGGCTCGGCAGCGGCGCGCATGATCAACACGGCGTCGTTAGGTGAAATGTTCCACTGGGCCTTTTGATCAGCCGGAAATCCTGGCAAGACTGCAAACGCAGGGTTCCAGCGAAACAGGGCAAAACGTCCACACATGGGGCAGCACAACTCTTCTATATAGAGGCAGTAAAAAGGCCGCTGCTCTCAGCAGTCCAGCACATAGGGGAAACTGTCGGGCTCATCGCCCGCCATCGGCGACGCGCCATTGTACGCATCGATCAACTCACGCGCGCGTTGCGCCTGTTCATTACCCACCGCCAAACCCAATAGCCCCAGGGCTGGCAACTCGCCCGTCCCGCCAATCAGATCACGCCCCTGCAAACAGGCCTCAATCCCTTCACTGGCCAGCATCCCCAGCAACAGCTCGGCCTCCATCAGGTTTTCTGGCTCGTAGATTCGTTGCATCACGCTCACCTGCTACTCGTTTTCGCTCTGCACATCGAGCATCCACTCAGCACCGTCTGTCTGGAGCGTGAACAAAATGGGCCGGCAACACACGGGGCAATCTTCAATGTAGGTCTGATCGCCTCCTGACAAATCCAGTACAGCTTCGACGGATTCACCGCAATAAGGGCAATCATACGTTTCAGTTTCAAGCATCGCGGTCTCCAGAGTGACTTGTGCGTATAATCACCGGTCTATTTGCAGGGCTAATTGTTGTCCTGCCCTGTGTGCTAACCCTAGCCGTTTCCAACAAGAGAGCATGATGGGCGAATTCGATACCATCCGACCTTACAACGACGCCGAAGTCCCAGCAGTGCTGGCTCGGTTGCTCAGCGACAAGGCGTTTCTAGATATCCTGACCCACTTTCGCTTTCCGCGCCTGGCTGGCGCTTTCGGCTGGCTGTTAAAACCCCTTATTGCGCACCGTCTGCGCAAAGAATTCGCGAGCGTAACATCCGTTGCGACCTTGCAGGACAAAGTCGAAGTCTACGTCGACCGCACCATCGAACACGCCACTGATGGCGTAACGTACACCGGCGTTGAGCACTTGAAGTCGGGCACCGCCTATCTGTTTCTGGCCAACCACCGCGATATCGTGATGGACCCGGCTTTCGTCAACTATGCCGTGTACCACGCGGGTTTGCCGACACCGCGTATTGCGATTGGCGACAACCTGCTGCAAAAGCCCTTTGTCAGCGATCTGATGCGCTTGAACAAGAGCTTTATCGTGCACCGCTCGATCACCGGCCGCCGCGAAAAACTGGCGGCGTATCAACTGTTGTCGGCGTACATCAACCATTCGATTCGCAGCGACGGCCAGTCAATCTGGATCGCTCAAGCCGAAGGCCGCGCCAAAGACGGCGATGACCGCACCGACTCGGCCATTCTGAAAATGTTTCACATGAGCCGTAAAGACGAGCCTTTCGCCGACGTGGTCAAGTCGCTGAATATGACCCCGGTGTCGATCAGTTACGAGTACGACCCATGCGATCAGGCCAAGGCGCGCGAGCTTTACATCCGCGCCACCACGGGCACGTACAGCAAGGCGCCGGGCGAAGACGACACCAGCATTGCCAACGGCATCACCGGCTACAAAGGCCGTGTGCACGTTAACTTTGCAGCGCCGATTACCGAGGCATTCGAAGACAGCAAATTGCTGGCTGCCGAAATGGATCGCCACATCCTCAGCGGCTACCGCCTGTTCCCGGCGCATTACCTGGCCTATGCACAGTGGAGCGAAGTCGACCCGCAATTGCAGGTTCCAAGCGCCGCCGAGGTGTTCCCGGCCGAAGAATTGGCCAAGGCCCAGCAAGAATGGCAACGCCGTCTCGACACCTGCCCTGCCGAGCACCGCCCGTACCTGGTGCTGCAATACGCCATGCCGGTGCGCAACCAGTACCGGATCAAGGCTGGGCTGCCTCTGTAATATCGCTACAGCGGTGGGGTGGCACACAGCTCATCCGGTTAATTTTTCCTGTCACCGTATCGTCATGTCTAGAGGCCACTCTGTGGCCCCTCGACACCGACACGGAGCTTGTCATGCTGCACGCTGAAAACCAGGACCGCCTCTATCTGATCGCTCCCAGCGACGAACAACAGGCACTCATCGAGGGTTTGGCATTCAACGTTCAAGACCGCCACTGGCTGGTCTACTGCGCCCTGAGCGGCCACACCCACGCCGATTTGCCAGAACTTGATCTGTTCACTGGCGTGAGCCGTCTTGAGGTGTATGCCGAAGCGGCCTAAACCCTTTAAACATTAAAAAGCCCGAACTCACTGAGTTCGGGCTTTTTGGTTTATCCGTCATTACTCGCCGAGCAAACGGCCGACCGACGGGTCTTCAAACACGCGTGTCAGGGCGTCGCTCAACACGTCGCTAACTAGCTTGGTGTTGGTTTCCTGATTCGGCGCCATGCCGAAACGCTGATCCAGCGACGCACCATAACGGCCGGTGTAAGTACGGCCGCCGTTCTTCACATCAGAACGGAAGGTCGCGCCGATGGTCGCTTCAGTGACGTACATGGTGTCTTTGGGCGACTGATATTTCAGATCGGCCAAGGTCACCGTCAACTGCGGTGCGTTCATCGCATTAGCCGTTGGCGTGTAGCCCAGCAAACGCACAGCCGCTTCGGCTTGAGCTTGCAGCTTTGGAATCACATCAGCACCGCTGACGCTGATCGCGCTGGTTTCAGGGTACATGCCACCACGGGTTCCCAGGGTCGGTGACGGACGACCATCCACCACGCGCACAACCACCGGCTGGCCACGGCCGACAGGCGCGAGTTGCTTGGTCAGCTTGGGTTGCGGGCTGAGTTGTTGCGGGCTGTGGGCGCAGCCGACCAGGGTCAAACTGGTCACAGTGATCAAACCGAACAACAGGCGTTGCAACATGCGCATCTCTCCAGGACTGGGTAAAACAGGTCGCCAGTATAGCGGGGCGGCAGCCCTTGGAAATAGCCGCTTGCTGTCACCACTCTGTCATGGCCAATACATCGGCATGTCACGTCCAGCACGTAATGTCCGGTTTACTGACCCAACAGGTGCTCCCCATGAACAGTGCATGGTCGTTATTCTCGTTTTTGCAACCGCATCGCTGCTTCGCTCGCCTGGATTCGACCGGGCGCTGCCAGGCGTTCAAGCAATGCAAACAACCGCCGGTCGGCGACAACTGGGTCGAAATCGAAGAAATTCGCCTCAACTGGTTGCACCAGGTACTACCGGCCAGCGCCCGTATCCCCGCGCGCGCGTCCCGTTCGGCGGTGCTACCGCTGTTAGGCCTTTGACTGGCAGACCAATAAAAGTCATTTAACAGCATCAATTGCCCGCGTTTCTTCGCTACAATCTCCCCCCGATTATAAGGACGTCTCCTGATCGGGCTTCGCAGCATCGCTAATGCGCTTGTATTAGCTCCCCCGCACCGCCCACAGAGAGCCGCCCACACAGATCATGTGAAGCTGGCGAGCTTGCTGTTCGTTACCTGAGTCCGCCATTGCACGATCTGCCAGAGCTGTCATTTTGCTCGGCCACTGCGATGCTTACGCGCAGGCGCCAGTACGTGACAGCCCTTTTTTGAGGTTCACGTCTTCAAGAGAGCGTGAAAAAAACGGGTTTTCACAACTTCACAAGAGTGTGGCGAGCAAATGAAAAGTTTTGCGTCTGAACATGCACCATTAGCGTCTGAAACAACCTCACCAAGCAGGAACAACCTCGGCTCCACGGCTCGAGACTGAAAGCCTGTCCGCTTACGGATTTGGTTGCACAAACGGACGCTCTTGACCTTAAGTCGAATTGCCTCCCGAGCCCTGAAATGCGTTCATGTGAACCTTCAAGGCCTGGTTGGTGGCGTCCGCTGAAGTTGCAAGGAATTGCGAAGAATCGGACATGGCGATCCTTGTCATTCGTGACCTGAGGCCTTATCAGATACACGCCCGGGTACACCTGACAGCTATGCCGTCAATTTGGTGCCGTAGATTTTGGAGACGCGTTAATGGCGCATAACGAAGCTGTCGATGTAGTACTGGTTGGAGCGGGCATCATGAGTGCCACCCTCGCCGTGCTGCTCAAAGAACTCGATCCTGGTATGACGCTGGAAGTTGTTGAGCAGATGGACTCGGGGGCTGCAGAGAGTTCCAACCCGTGGAACAACGCAGGTACCGGCCACGCTGGCTTGTGCGAATTGAACTACACCCCGCAGGCGGCGGATGGTTCGATCGACATCAAAAAAGCGGTGCACATCAACGCCCAGTTCGAAGTGTCGAAACAGTTTTGGGCCTATCTGGCACAAAAAGGGACCTTCGGTTCGTGCAAATCCTTCATTAGCCCAGTGCCTCATCTGAGCTATGTCGAAGGCGAGAAAGGTGTGTCCTTCCTGAAAAAACGCTTTGAAGTGCTGAGCCAGCACCATGCGTTTGCCGACATGGAATACACCGAAGACAAAGCCAAAATGAACGAGTGGATGCCTCTGATGATGCCGGGTCGCCCTGCGGATCAGCACATCTCGGCCACCCGTGTCATGCACGGTACTGACGTCAACTTTGGCGCCTTGACCCAGCAATTGCTCAAGCACTTGGCCAGCGCTGCTGACACTCAGATCAAGTACAGCAAAAGGGTCACCGGACTCAAGCGCAACGGCAGCGGCTGGACCGTCAGCATTAAAGACATCAACAGCGGCAACACTCGCCATGTTGATGCCAAATTCGTATTCCTGGGCGCGGGTGGCGCGGCTTTGCCGCTGCTGCAAGCGTCGGGCATCGAAGAAAGCAAAGGTTACGGCGGCTTCCCGGTCAGCGGTCAATGGTTGCGTTGCGACAACCCTGAAGTGGTCAAGCATCACCAGGCCAAGGTTTACAGCCAGGCGGCCGTGGGCTCACCGCCGATGTCGGTTCCGCACCTGGACACCCGTGTCGTTGATGGCAAAAAGTCGCTGCTGTTCGGACCTTACGCTGGCTTCACCACCAAGTTCCTCAAGCACGGCTCGTTCCTTGACCTGCCGATGTCGATCCGTCTGGGCAACATCGGGCCAATGCTCGCCGTTGCCCGCGACAACATGGACCTGACCAAATACCTGGTCAGCGAAGTGCGTCAGTCGATGGAACAACGCCTTGAGTCGCTGCGTCGCTTCTACCCGCAGGCCAAAGCTGAAGACTGGCGTCTGGAAGTGGCAGGCCAACGGGTTCAGATCATCAAGAAAGACCCGAAAAAAGGCGGCGTGTTGCAGTTCGGTACCGAACTGGTTGCAGCCAAAGACGGCTCCTTGGCCGCTTTGCTGGGTGCTTCGCCAGGTGCTTCGGTGACCGTTTCGATCATGCTCGACCTGATTGAGCGCTGCTTCGCGCAAAAAGCCACTGGTGAGTGGGCAACCAAGCTCAAGGAAATCTTCCCGGCGCGGGAAAAGGTCCTCGAAACTGACGCCGAGCTGTACCGAGAAATCAGCACCCGCAATTCCGAGTTGCTGGAACTGGTCGAGCCAAAAACAGCTGACACCCAGCTCGCGTAAGGTTGCCTTCGGGCATTGATACGCCACTCAAAGCCCCTGCCCGTTCGGGTCAGGGGCTTTTTGTCGAGTGCAGGTTCTAACCCATCGTAAACAGCACCCGCGTGCCGCCATTGCTCACAAACTCATCATCGTCAGGTATTGCAATCAACTCAGCCGCACACCTGACAGGCACCGACCCCGTCGACTTGGCCTGAGCCCAGCGATTGGGATTGTCAGCGCCCGGTGTCAGATGGCCAAAACCAAAATGACACGCCTGCTCGCCCTGGCGATAAGTGAACGTGTCGGTTCCTCTGGACTTGGGCAAGTAATACATCAGTTCCTGACTGGCCTGAGGGCCAATCACAAAGTCATGCCCACTGTTTTCAGGGCTCTCCAGCCAGCCAAAATCATGGTCCGGTGAAATGGCCTGAGCGGTCGCATTAAACAGCTCGACCTCCAGGACGTCATCGGCCGCCAGCGCAGTAGAAGCCAGCGTGGCCAATCCAAGGCCCAAAAACAGTAGATTTAAAACACTTATTGCGCGGTCCATTATTCGATTCCATTCCAATTAAAAGGTTGCCCACAATCCTTGTGAGCACGCTTGAGTATGGTTCGCCCACACAAAAGCACCCCGTCGCAAAAGGCGCAGGTTCTGTAAGAAGTGTCTGTATTAGGGTTTATACGAATAGGTAGGAGCGAGCTTGCCTCGCGATCTTTTAGGAGATCAAAAGATCGCGAGGCAAGCTCGCTCCTACAAGGCTGACTCAGCCGCGTGCAGCGTCAATGAGTTCGATGTACTCGTCGGCATTGCGTTGATCTTTGATGACCTCGACGAACGTCTGGCCGTGCTCATCTTTGCCATCCAGGTCGTAACCGGCTTCTTTGAAGAAGGTCAGGAAACGACCGAAATCGTCGATACGCAGCCCGCGATAGGCTTTGATCAGTTTGTGATGCGAAGGCGAAGTAGCGTCCACAGGCTCAAAGTCCAGGAACAACTTGACCTGCTCGTCGCCGATCTCATCACCAATCAACTGCTTCTTATCTTTACGCATGTCCGACTCCAGCCTGCTGATACTTCACGAGGGCCGCAGTTTACCCAAGGCTCAGCGCGCACGCACGCTGCCGGTGTGCAGATCCGCCCAAATATGGCCATTGGCATAGGTCAAAAACTGGCAATAGACCGTGTCGTTGCGCAGTAAATCCATCACTACCCGGTATTGAGACAGCGGGTACGACAGCGTCAGGGTTTTGGTCTGGCTGTCAAAAGCAGGCTTTTTCAGGCTCTTGCTCTCGCCATCGAATGAGATCAGCACCTCGCGCACCGTCGCTCCCTGGCTCATTGGCTTGCCTTTCAAACGCACCAGCAGCGGAAACGTCACCGGGATCGGCTGTTGATTGGACTGACGCTGACTGCCCACCACCACCGAGTACGTGGTCACCATCATCAATTGCTGCTGCTCGGGTTTTTCGGCACGCAACTGCAAGTCATCGGCAGGCAAGAATTGCGCATGCAAAGGCGAGGTAACGGCTGGTGCAGCTGCCAAGGGCAAACTCGCTAACAGTAAAAAGGGCGCAACACAGCGAAATAAGCGACTCATGACCGGCTCCGGAAGGCTAGAGCGGCACTCTAGCATGTGCCTGTGCCAAGCAGACCGGTCGTCACTACTGTCATTTCTGACAGGCTGTGCAACGTCCGTAAACATGAATAAATGCAGGTCTTGCTTTACGCATAGACGCTCACCTGCCCAACTGTTCAGGAATTACGTCCACCTCGACGGGAATCGATCATGCCCAACAGGCCTCAAGCACGCCAGATCACTGAAAAAGACCTCAGCCAGAGCACGCATCAATCAAACACAGGCACCTTGCCAGCGCCTGTTGCACCCTTTCTGATCGACCACGCCGTTCACTGCAAGGGTGGCGACACGTTCGTGACCATCAGCATCAGCTACCCGCAAATGGCCGCCGGTCAGGCACTGAATCAACACCTGAAATTCATTAGCGATGACGGCAGTAAAACGAAAAACAGGACATTCACCCACGCCCTCACCGAGGCAGAAGCAAAGGCCAAAAAAGCGACCTGGGAAATCGCCATGGCGCTGTTCGATCCCGAGAATTATCTGAGCGTGGACATCTATTACGTCGTCAGCCCGGCAGCCCCCAAAACCTCAAAAACCCTGGAACTCAAGCTGGTTGACTAACCTGCCCCAGGCAAGTCACGCAATTTGACTGCAGCGTCTTGCTACTGAGCCTCCAACTGGCCCGCGTCAATCCGCACATGCCGTGGATGGAAGCGCGCCAGACTGCTGCGATGCCCCACGCTGACAATACTCAACCCCGGCAATTGATCAATCAGCGCCTGATACAGCATCGCCTCATCTTCTTCATCCATCGCTGACGTCGCCTCGTCCATGTACAACCACTGTGGGCGATACAACAGCGCACGGGCAAAAGCCAAGCGTTGCTGCTCACCACCCGACAGCACGCGCTGCCAGTGATTGACCTCGTCGAGTTTGGGAATCAAATGCTCCAGCCGACAGGTGCGCAGCACTTCTTGATAGCGCTCAGAGGTGTAGGTATCACTGACCTGTGGATAACTCAGCGCATCACGCAAGCTGCCTATTGGCAAATAGGGTTTTTGCGGCAAAAAAAGTGCACGCTCCTGAGGCAAGCGAATCGCCCCGCCCCCTTGCGGCCACAGTCCACCCATCGCCCGCAGCAAGGTACTTTTGCCGCTGCCGGAACGCCCGCGTAGCATCACTCGATCACCCGCGGCCACTTGCAAGTTGGCCCCCTGCAACAAAGCGCGGCCATCTGCCAGATCCAGGCTCAGGTTATTGAGCTTCAACGCATCGCCTTGGGCCTGAACATCAATCGCCGGTTGGCGCTGTTCGTTATCGCTCATCGCCTGACGAAAGCTCAGCAGACGATCACAGGTCGCGCGCCATGAGGCCAAGGTGACGTAGGCGTCGATAAACCAGCTGAAGTTCTCTTGCACATTGCCGAAGGCCGAGTTGATTTGCATCAGCTCTCCCAACTCGATCTTGCCCGCGAAGTAGCGCGGCGCAGCCACGACAAACGGAAAAATAATGGCAATTTGCGAATAGCCGGCCGTGAAAAAGGTCAGGCGCTTCGTCACCTTCATTTGCGTCCAGAAGTTTTGCCACACCCTGTTGAAACGGGTGCTCAGGCGCTCATGTTCATTCGGTTCGCCGTTGTACAAGGCGATGCTTTCGGCGTTTTCACGGACCCGCACCATTGAGAAACGCAGATCGGCTTCGAACCGTTGTTGTTGGTTGCTCAGGCCAATCAAACGTCGACCGATCAAATGCGCCAGCCAACTGCCCACGGCGGCATACAGCAGCGCACACCAGAACATATAGCCGGGGATGGTGAGGCCGAATACTTCGATACTGCCGGAAACGCCCCACAATATGACCGAGAACGAGACCAGACTGACCACGTTACGAATCAGGCCCAGGCCGAGGGTCAGGGTGTTGTCAGTGAACGAGTTGATGTCTTCGCTGATACGTTGGTCAGGGTTATCGGTGTAACCGCCCTGCTCCAACTGGTAGTAGTTTTTATGCGCCAGCCAGCGGGCGAAGTGTTGCTCGGTGAGCCAGCGACGCCAGCGAATGGTCAGCATCTGGGTCAAGTACAGCCGGTACACCGCCCCCACAATGCCCGCCGCCGCAATGAGTCCGAAGTAACCGATCAGGCTCCAGAAGGCCGCGCTGTCCTTTTTCTCCAGAGCGTTATAGAAATCTTTGTACCAATGGTTGATCCACACCGAAATCCCCACGCTGACCAGCGACAAGGCAATCACTGCGATCAATAGCAGCCAGGCTTTGGCCCGCTCTTCACTGCGCCAGTAAGGTGTTATCAACCCCCAGACACGCGGGATAAAATCTGCGCGCACAGCATCATTCACAACAGAAGGCTCAGCGTTCTGATTCATCATTCAGGCTCGGTAGGAGGAAAGAGCAACCTGCGAGCCGATCAGGACGACCGGCACACGACGCACTGAAACGTCTGATTACAGACTAGAGCCTGTCGCCATTTCGTTGCAAGTTGTAACGAAATGGCGACAGCTTAGGTTCAGCGACGGACTGGACGTTTCTGCAACTTGCGCTGCAAGGTACGACGATGCATGCCCAGCGCGCGGGCGGTCGCGGAGATATTGCCTTCATGTTCACCCAACACGCGCTGGATGTGTTCCCACTGCAGGCGGTCTACCGACATGGGGTTATCCGGCACCAGCGTCTCAAGGTCGGCATGCTGGGACAGCAAGGCCGCGACCACATCGTCAGCATCGGCAGGTTTGCACAGGTAGTTGCAGGCGCCACGCTTGATCGCCTCAACCGCCGTGGCGATGCTCGAATAACCGGTGAGAATCACCACGCGCATTTCCGGGTCCAGTTCCAGCAATTTGGGCAGCAACACCAAACCCGAGTCGCCGTCCATTTTCAGGTCCAGCGCGGCGAAGTCAGGCAAGTCCTGCTGAGCCAGGAGCAACCCTTCTTCGGCCGAGCCGGCGGTACTGACGCGAAATCCGCGTCGAGACATAGCGCGGGCCATGACTCGGGTAAACGTCGCGTCGTCATCCACTAACAGCAAATGCGGCAGTTCTTCGCCTTCGACCTGAATTTCTTCACTCATTTTCGTTTCCTCGGGCGACACGTGGCAGGCGCAGCTCGGTGAGCGTGCCGCCATCCTCATGACTGTAGAGTTTTACCGAGCCGCCTGCGCGTGTCACGCTGGCTTTGCTCAAGAATAGGCCCAGGCCGAAACCTTTGCCCTTGGTGGTAAAAAAAGGTTTGCCGATTTGTTCAGCGATGGCCAACGGCACACCCGCACCGTGGTCACGAATACTGATGGTCAGATCAACCGCATCCCAATCCACCGTCACCTCCAGCCCTTCCGGGCAGGCGTCTGCGGCGTTGTTCAGCAAATTAAGCAGCGCCTGGGTCAGATCCGGCGGTGGCGCCAGGCGCGGAATCGGCGCGTGTCCCAGGCACTGAAAGCGATACGTTGCTTCAGGACGCATCAAATGCCAGCGGTTTAACGCTTCATTCAGCCAGTCGGTAACGTCTTGCACCTCAATGGCCAGACGACGGTTGGCCTCAGCGGCACGGACCAGTTGCTGCAAGGTTTGCTTGCACAATTGGACCTGGTCCTGCAGCACACTCAGGTCGTCTTGCAACTCGGGGTCGAGGTGGTCGCGGCGTATCTCATTGAGCAACACACTCATGGTCGAGAGTGGCGTCCCCAGTTCATGAGCGGCACCGGCCGCTTGCGTGGCAACGGCCAGCAATTGCTGGTCACGCAACCCCTCTTCGCGGCGCAAGGCACGCAGCTCTTCCTGACGACGCAGTTCTTCACCCATTCTGGCGGCGAAAAAGGTAATGACGGCGGCTGACAGCGCAAAGCTTAGCCACATGCCGTAAATCTGCAGTTTTTCACGGAAGAACGGCGCGGCATCGACAGGGTAAAACTGCAACAGCAGCAACGTGTAAAGCGCCAGCGCAATGCCGGTCAAAATGACCGAAAAGCGCCACGGCAGCGTCACCGCCGCGATGGTCAGCGGCACCAGGTAATAAGACACAAAGGGGTTGGCCGAGCCCCCGGAGAAATACAGCAAAGCGCTGTGGATAAACAAGTCGCAAGCCAATTGCAGGGCATATTCAAGCTCGGTGACCGGCCAGGTAGTGCGCAAGCGAATGGCAGTAAACGCGCACAACAGCGCCGAAAAACCCAAGGTCAGGCACAGCTGAAACCACGGCAGCGGCAGCAGATCGAACCCATAGGCGATGCCCACTGAGCCCGCTTGCGCGGCCAGCACCAGCATGCGGATAAACGTAAGACGCCAGAGGTTCTGACGGGTTGCGGACAATAACTGAACGGGGGCGAGCATGAGCTCTCCTGATGAGTGCTCCAGGCGGACCGCACGGAGTATAACCAAGCTGACGGCCTGGCAGGCAAAAGTGCGGCAATGGGCCACAGTGTGTTTTTCTGGAAAAGCGCTACTGCGCAACTGCCATCCCTGTGAGAGCGGGCTCAGTTGTATCGAAAATGTAACTGGGCGAACCGAATACTGGCCACTAGAGTCTTATGCGTATTGCTGACCTCACCCAAGGAGCTTCTATGTTTACGTTTCAGCGCACTGCCACCCTACTGACTCTGACCATTGGCGCCTTTGCCAGCCTTCCAGCACTGGCTGAGGGGGTGAATTACAACCAGGTCTCGCTGCGCGCAGAAGCCAGTCAGGAAGTGCCGCGCGACTTGATGATCGTGACGCTGTACACCGAGGCGCAAAATACTGATTCGGCCAAGCTGGCTGCCGAAGTCACAACGATCATGAACAAAGCCATTGGCGAGGCCAAGCAAGCTAAAGCCGTCACCCTGCGCCAGGGCAACCGAAACAGCTACCCGATTTACGACAACAAAACCCAAAAGATCACCGGCTGGCGTGAGCGCGCTGAGTTGCGCCTGGAAAGCACCGATTTTGCAGCCTTGTCCAAACTCACCGGCGATCTGATGCAAACCCTGAAAATGGGCAATATGCAATTCACCGTGGGTAATCACACCCGCAAAACCAGCGAAGACGCCCTGCTCAAAGATGCGGTCAATGCCTTCAAGGCCCGCGCTCAACTGGCCACCGATGCACTGGGCGGCAAGGGTTACAAAATCGTCAACCTGAACCTCAACAGCAACGGCTACCCGCAGCCGTACATGCGCAGCGAGATGATGATGAAAGCGGCATCCCCGGCCATGGATTCCGCGCCGACACCTGAAGTCGAAGCCGGTACCAGCGAGATCAGCATGAGTGCTGATGGCGTGATTGAAATTCAAATGCCTTAAGCACCACCGCCATCACCCAAGCCCTTGAAGCCTTCGCGCCTCAAGGGCTTTTTATGCCTGCGACACTCACCCACCCACAAACAATAGGGAATGCTCCTACGCACAAACAAATAAGCGCTTACATATTTTCCCGCCAAGAGCCTAGATAAGTAACACCCCGTCAGGATCGACCGGCAGCGACACGTGAACGGTCTATGGTTAACCCAGACCCGCGCTGCGCATGTTGCACCGGCCAGGACGGGGTAAGTATCGAGAGGCTGATTCAACGGGTCGCCCTCACACTAAAAATGACAAAAAACAGAGGTATCCATGTTCAAACACGCGGTCATTCCTTTATTGGTGGGTGCCAGCCTGCTGGCAAGCGCACCTTTCGCCCAGGCAGCCACCAATCTGGTGTATTGCTCTGAAGGCAGCCCGGCCGGTTTTGACCCCGGCCAATACACCACCGGCACAGACTTCGATGCCTCGGCCGAAACGATCTACAACCGCCTCAGCGAGTTCGAACGCGGCAGCACCAACGTCATTCCCGGGCTGGCAACGAGCTGGGACACTTCACCGGACAACCTGACCTACACCTTCCATTTACGGGAAGGGGTCAAGTTCCACACCACGCCGTACTTCACCCCCACGCGCAACTTCAACGCCGACGATGTGCTCTTCACCTTCAACCGCATGCTCGACAAAGACATGCCGTTCCGTAAGGCCTACCCCACCGAATTCCCCTACTTCACCGACATGGGGATGGACAAAAACATCAAATCAGTCAAAAAAGTCGACGACCACACCGTCACGTTCACCCTGGACAAGGTTGACGCCGCTTTTATCCAAAACATGGCCATGCACTTTGCCTCCATTGAATCGGCCGAGTACGCCGACAAACTGCTGAAAGCCGGCAACCCGTCCGACATCAACCAGAAGCCCATCGGCACTGGCCCGTTCGTGTTCAAGAGTTACCAGAAAGACTCGAACATCCGCTACACCGGCAACAAAGCGTACTGGAAGCCTGAAGACGTCAAAATCGACAACCTGATTTTCGCCATCACCACCGATCCGTCGGTACGCGTACAAAAGCTGAAAAAGAACGAATGCCAGATCACCATTTACCCGCGCCCTGCTGACCTGCAATCCCTCAAAGAAGACCCCAACCTGAAGATGCCCAACCAGGCAGGTTTCAACACGGGTTACATCGCCTACAACGTGATGGACAAGATCAAAGGCAGCGACGAGCCCAACCCGATGGCCCAACTCAAGGTTCGTCAGGCGCTGGACATGGCAGTGAACAAACAACAAATTATTGATTCGGTGTATCAGGGCGCAGGCCAGTTGGCGACCAACGTCTTGCCGCCGACCCAATGGTCGTATGACGAGTCGATCAAAGACGCGCCCTACGACCCTGAAAAGGCCAAGCAACTGCTCAAGGAAGCAGGCATCAAGGAAGGCACCGAAATCACCTTGTGGGCCATGCCGGTTCAACGCCCGTACAACCCGAATGCCAAGCTGATGGCTGAAATGCTGCAAGCGGACTGGGGCAAGATCGGCATCAAGGCCAAGATCATGACCTACGAATGGGGCGAGTACATCAAGCGCTCCAAAGGCGGTGAAAACGGCGCGATGCTGATTGGCTGGAGCGGCGACAACGGTGACCCGGACAACTGGCTCGGCACCCTGTTCGGCTGCGACGCGATCAATGGCAACAACTTCTCCAAGTGGTGCAATCCCGAGTTCGACAAACTGATCACGGCCGCCAAGAACACCACGGACGTAACCGAGCGAACCAAACTCTACGAACAAGCCCAGAAGTTGCTCAAAGAACAAGTCCCGCTCACACCGATCGCCCACTCAACGGTGTATCAGCCGATGCGCAAAAACGTTGAAGGCTTCAAGATCAGCCCCTTGGGCTTGATGTCTTTCTACGGCGTCAGCGTCGATAAATAAGTAACCCGTGAATGCGGCGACAACGCCGCATTCAGTCCCCTGCCGCACACCCCGTAAGCCCCTCTCCCCGCCATCTAAAGGCCACTGCGTACTACAGCAGACACCGTAAGACAAAAAGACACTTCCTACGCACTTATCAGCCGCGACGCATTTACCACCTCGCGCCGCGCCCCTAACGTCGAGGCTTGTCTAGGCACTCTAGGCCCTCAGCCATGAAGCCTTCTCAAACATCTGCCTGAACGACTGGCTAACTCCTTGATGACCTCTGCTGGCCACCTCGCGTGGCGCGTTGAGCCCTTGCCAAAAATAGCCAGAGCAAACGTTTGCAGCGTTCTAAAAGCACCAAAAAAACCGAGCCTCATAAAAGAACAGCAATAAAAAACAACAGGAGCCTCAATCATGAAACTGACAACACGCGCGCTACTTGCCTTATCCATCACTGGCCTCACAGCGCAGGCACATGCCGACGAATTTATTGCCACACAATTAACACCAGGCGCCAGCCAGCAAAGCCAGACCAAGGGCTTTATTGAAGAGCAGGCCTTGAGCGGTACTACACGCAACTGGTATGCCAATGAACTCAAGCGCCGTAACGATCGCTTCAGTTACCTCGATAATGGCGTCCGAGAATCCACCCCGCGCCGGATCAACTGGGTGCAGGGCACTATTGTCGATTACACCTCTGGTTTTACTCAGGGCACTGTGGGGTTCAGCACTCAAGTCGCGGTTTACAACGCTATGGCGCTGGATCGCAACGTAAAAGACATTGCAGGCCCCAACAACCGCACCCTGACTCATAGCAACGGCGATGCCATTGATCAGTGGAGCAAGCTGGGGCTAGCCAACCTCAGCGCACGGATTTCCAACACCACACTGACCGTGGGCCGACAGAACTTCAGCAGTCCGAGCATTGATGTGATCGGCAACCGGGCACTGCCCTCAAGCTTCCAAGGGCTGGCCTTGCACAGTAAAGAATTCAACAACCTGTCGTTCGACGCGGGCTCATTTGACAGGGTCTCGCCACGCACCGAGCAAAGTATCAGCAAGTTGCGCAGTGAATATGGCGCCCTTGGGGTCGAAACAGATCGCGCCAGCGTCGCGGGCCTTAACTACCAGCCGTTTAAAAGCCTGAAAACCACGCTCTTCGCAACCCACGTTGAAGACTTCTGGAACCAGTACTACTTCGGTGCCACCCACGAGTGGGGCGACAATGCAGTGCTGGGCGTCAACACCGACCTTAAATACTACAAGACCCTCGATACCGGCAAAAAAGCGCTGGGCGAGATCAACAACGACGCCTACAGCCTGGCACTGGGCTTGACTCACCAAGCCCATACCGTGAGCTTGTCGTACCAGCAAATCATCGGTGACGAGTACTTCGATTACCTGCACGAAACAAACGGCATCCACTTAGCCAACTCATTGTTCTCGGACTTTAACGGCCCCAACGAGAAATCACTGCAGTTGGCGTACAGCATCAACATGGCGCAATACGGTATTCCCGGCCTCAAGTTCAACGCCTACCACGCACGCGGTTGGGGCATCGACGGCACCGACTACAAAGGCACCGCCTATAACGTACGCAACATGGACGGTGAAACCCACAGCGAGTACAGCGTTGGCACATCCTATGCAGTCCAAAGCGGTCCACTGAAAGCCACGTCTATCCGCGCGACTTACACCACGCACCGAGCCAGCAAAAACCAGTCTGATGGCAACATCAACGAGTTTCGTCTGGTGACAACCATCCCGTTCAATATTCTGTAAACGTTTCGTTAGGCACAACAAGGCCACGGCGATAAGGACTGCAGACCTGTGGAAGCTGGCTTGCCAGCGATAGCATCGACCCGGTGTATCAGACAAAAAGCGTCGTCTGCATCGCTGGAAAGCCAGGCGCCCACAGGCCTGGAGACGTAAAAAAGGATTACTTCATGTTTGAAGAGAGAGGATTTCGATGAAAAAACTTCCACTGCATACGACCCTTGCCGTGACACTGTTCAGCATCGCTATCAGTGTGTCGGCCAAAAATCTGGTGGTCTGCACCGAAGCCAGCCCCGAAGGATTCGACATCGTCCAATACACCACTGCCGTGACGGCCGATGCTTCGGCAGAAACCCTCCTTAACCGCCTCGTCGACTTCAAGCCGGGCACCACCGATGTTGAGCCCGCCCTGGCTGAACGCTGGGACATCAGCGCCGATGGCCTCCAGTACACGTTTTACCTGCGCCCCGGCGTCAAGTTTCACACCACCGATTACTTCAAACCGACCCGCCCCCTTAACGCCGACGATGTGATCTGGAGTTTTCAGCGCCAACTGGACCCAAATCACCCGTGGCATGCGCTCTCGCTAGTCGGTTTTCCTTATTTCGAAAGCATGGGCTTCAAAAACCTGCTCAAAAGCGTTGAGAAAGTGGACGACATGACCGTCAAAATCACGCTCAACCATGCCGAATCGCCATTTTTGCGCGATGTGGCCATGCCATTTACTTCGATTTACTCCGCCGAGTACGCTGATCAACTGCTCAAGGCTGGTAAAACGGCCGAGCTGAACAGCAAGCCGATTGGCACCGGCCCGTTCATTTTCGTGCGTTACAACAAAGACGCCCAAGTGCGCTTCAAGGCCAACCCGGACTACTTCCGTGGCAAGCCACCAACTGACAACCTGATTTTCGCCGTGACCACCGACAGCAACGTGCGCCTGCAAAAGCTCAGGGCCAACGAATGCCAGGTCGCGCTGTACCCCAAACCCGATGAAGTCTCCAACATTCGTAAAGACCCTAACCTCAAGGTCGATGAACTGGCTGCCCTGATGACCAGCTACATCGCCATGAACTCCAGCCACAAATACCTCAGCGATGTGCGGGTACGGCAGGCCATCGACATGGCCTTTGACAAACAGACGTACCTGAACAGCGTGCACGGCGATGGCAATGCCCTGCTGGCCATCACCCCCTACCCGCCGACTATGCTGGGGTACAACAAAACACTGCAAAGCCCCCCCCGTGACCTGGACAAAGCCCGCGCCCTGCTCAAGGAGGCTGGCGTACCCGAAGGCACGACCTTCACCTTATTCACCCGCAACGGCGGCGGACCGACCAACCCCAACCCGATGCTGGGGGCTCAGTTACTGCAATCGGACCTGGCAAAAATCGGGCTCAAACTCGACATCCGGGTCATGGAGTGGGGTGAAATGCTCAAGCGTTCCAAAGCCGGCGAGCATGACCTGGTGTCCACGGGCTGGGGCGGCGACAACGGCGACCCGGACAACTTCCTGACCCCGCTGCTTAGTTGCGAGGCTGCCAAAAACGGCGAGAACTATGCACGCTGGTGCAATAAAGCCTTCGAAGACCTGATCACCAAAGCCCGTAACATCAGTGAACCCGCAGAACGGGCGGCACTCTATGAACAAGCACAGGTGATATTTCATCAAGAACAACCCTGGATCAACGTCGCACACCCTATGCTCTTTACAGCCATGCGCAAAAACGTCGAGGGCTACACCCTAAGCCCGTTGACCAACAACAATTTCGCCACTACCCAGGTGAAGTAGAACAATAAAAAACCCGCCAGCGTTCACCCGAGCAATGGCGGACTTGCCTAACCGGCTGATGAGGAACACCACACGATGTTTAGTTTTATTGCCCGCCGCGTGGGGTTGTTGATCCCCACGTTCTTCGGCATCACCTTGCTGACCTTTGCCCTGATTCGCATGATCCCCGGCGATCCAGTCGAAGTCATGATGGGTGAGCGTCGGGTAGACCCTGAAATGCACGCTCAAGCCATGGAGCGTCTGGGCCTGAACAAGCCGCTGTACGAACAGTATTTCGATTACGTCGGCAAGCTTGCCCACGGCGACCTGGGAGAGTCGTTGCGCACACGTGAAAGCGTGTGGAGCGAATTTTCCGTGCTGTTCCCGGCAACCCTTGAACTGGCACTGTTCGCGCTGTTGTTTGCAGGCGTCCTCGGGCTGCTGGCCGGGGTTGTTGCGGCGCTCAAGCGCGGCTCATTGTTTGACCACGGGGTCATGGGACTATCGCTCGCGGGTTATTCCATGCCTATCTTCTGGTGGGCGCTGATCCTGATCATGTTCTTCTCCGTCGGGCTGGGCTGGACCCCTGTGACCGGGCGTATCGACCTGCTTTACGACATCGAGCCAAAGACGGGCTTCATGCTCATTGACACCCTGCTCAGCGATCAACCCGAAGCCTTCTGGGACGCGCTGCACCACATGATCCTGCCAGCCATCGTGCTCGGCACCATCCCGCTGGCGGTGATTGCGCGAATGACCCGTTCATCCATGCTCGAAGTGCTGCGCGAAGACTACATCCGCACCGCCCGAGCCAAAGGCCTGTCACCGGCACGCGTGGTATTCGTGCACGGCCTGCGCAACGCGCTGATCCCGGTGTTAACCGTGATCGGCCTGCAAGTCGGCACCCTGCTTGGGGGAGCCGTGCTCACCGAAACCATCTTCTCGTGGCCTGGAATCGGCAAATGGCTGATCGAAGCCATTGGTGCCCGGGACTATCCCGTGGTGCAAAACGGCATCCTGCTAATCGCCTGCCTGGTGATTCTGGTCAACTTCGTGGTGGACATCCTCTACGGCCTTGCCAACCCACGCATCCGCCACCAGCGCTGAGATCCTGACCATGAGCACATCAACCAACGCGACTGAAGTGGATCAAAGCCTGCTTTATCCATCCCCGTACAAAGAGTTCTGGCATGCCTTCGCCAAAAACAAAGGCGCTGTAGCTGGCCTGATCTTCATGAGCATCATCGTGTTCTGCGCGATTTTTGCCCCATGGGTCGCGCCCCACAACCCGAGCGAGCAATACCGCGACTTCCTGCTGACCCCGCCGGTCTGGCTTGAGGGTGGCAATTGGCAATTTCTGTTGGGCACCGACGAGCTGGGCCGTGACATGCTGTCACGCCTGATCGCAGGTTCGCGCCTGTCGCTGCTGATCGGCTTGTCATCGGTGGTGATTTCGCTGATCCCGGGCGTGATTCTGGGCCTGTTCGCCGGGTTCTTCCCGCGCCTGCTTGGCCCCGGCATCATGCGCTTAATGGACATCATGCTGGCCCTGCCCTCGTTGCTGCTGGCGGTGGCGATTGTCGCCATCCTCGGCCCTGGCCTGATCAACACCGTGATCGCGATTGCCGTGGTCTCGCTGCCGTCCTACGTACGCCTGACCCGCGCGGCGGTGATGGGCGAACTGAACCGCGACTACGTCACAGCTGCTCGCCTGGCCGGTGCCAGCTTGCCACGCCTGATGTTCATCACCGTGCTGCCCAACTGCATGGCGCCCTTGATCGTACAGGCCACGCTGAGCTTTTCGTCAGCCATTCTCGACGCGGCCGCCCTGGGCTTTCTGGGCTTGGGCGTACAACCGCCCACTCCGGAGTGGGGCACAATGCTGGCCTCGGCGCGTGACTACATTGAACGTGCGTGGTGGGTCGTGAGCCTGCCCGGCTTGACCATTTTGCTCAGCGTGCTGGCAATCAACCTGATGGGCGACGGTCTGCGCGATGCGCTGGACCCGAAACTCAAGAACGCCGCCTGAGGAGATTCCCATGTCACTGCTAGAAATCAAGAATCTCAACGTCCGCTTTGGCGACGCCAATGCCGTGCCCGTGGTCGATGGTTTGAGCCTGTCTGTGGATAAAGGCGAAGTCCTGGCCATCGTCGGCGAATCGGGGTCCGGCAAGTCCGTGACCATGATGGCGCTGATGGGCCTGGTCGAGCACCCCGGCATCGTCACCGCCGACGCGCTGAGCTTCGACGGCACCAACATGCTCACCCTTAGCCCGCGTCAACGCCGACAAATTGTGGGTAAAGACATGGCGATGGTCTTTCAAGACCCGATGACCGCGCTGAACCCCAGCTACACCGTGGGTTTTCAGATTGAAGAAGTGCTGCGCCTGCACCTTAAAATGTCGAAAAAAGACGCCCGTAAACGCGCCATCGAGCTGCTGGAAAAAGTAGAAATACCCGGCGCCGCCAGTCGCATGGAGGCCTACCCGCACCAACTGTCGGGTGGCATGAGCCAGCGTGTAGCAATTGCCATGGCGATTGCCGGCGAGCCCAAACTGCTGATCGCTGACGAGCCGACCACCGCGCTGGACGTGACCATTCAAGCCCAGATCATGGACTTGCTGCTCAACTTGCAACGCGAACAGAACATGGGGCTGGTGCTCATCACCCACGATTTGGCCGTGGTGGCTGAAACCGCACAGCGGGTCTGCGTGATGTATGCCGGTCAGGCGGTCGAAGTGGGTCAAGTGCCCGATCTGTTCGACGTGCCGGCTCACCCCTACAGCGAGGCGCTACTGGCCGCAATCCCGGAACACAGCATGGGCGCTGCACGTCTGGCGACCTTGCCCGGCATCGTGCCGGGGCGTTACGACCGTCCGCAAGGTTGCCTGCTGTCACCGCGCTGCCCGTACGTGCAAGACAGCTGCCGCCAACAACGCCCGGCCCTTTTCCCCCAAACCCATAGCCAAGTGCGCTGCTTCTTTCCCTTGAATCAGGAGGTGGCGTAATGACTGTTGTTCTTACTGCCCGCGACCTAACCCGTCATTACGAAGTGTCCCGCGGCCTGTTCAAGGGTCACGCGCAGGTACGCGCCCTCAACGGCGTATCGTTTGAACTGGAAGCCGGGAAAACCTTGGCCGTGGTCGGCGAATCAGGCTGTGGCAAATCCACCTTGGCCCGCGCCCTGACCCTGATTGAAGAACCGTCCTCCGGCTCGTTGAAAATCGCCGGACAAGAAGTCGCAGGCGCCAACAAGGCTGAACGCAAACAACTGCGCAAAGATGTACAGATGGTCTTCCAGAGCCCTTACGCCTCGCTCAACCCTCGGCAAAAAGTCGGGGATCAGTTGGCTGAACCGTTGCTGATCAACACCCAACTGAGCGCCAGCGAACGCCGCGACAAGGTTCAGGCCATGATGAAACAGGTCGGCTTGCGCCCAGAGCATTACCACCGCTACCCGCACATGTTCTCGGGGGGACAGCGCCAACGCATCGCCCTGGCACGGGCGATGATGCTGCAACCCAAAGTGCTGGTGGCAGACGAACCGACTTCCGCGCTCGACGTATCGATTCAAGCGCAGGTACTCAACCTGTTCATGGACTTGCAGCAAGAATTCAACACCGCCTACGTCTTCATCTCACACAACCTGGCGGTGGTGCGGCACGTGGCCGATGAAGTGCTGGTGATGTACCTGGGCCGCCCAGTAGAAATGGGCCCAAAAGAAGAGATCTACACCCGGCCGCTGCACCCCTACACCCAGGCGCTGTTGTCAGCGACCCCGACCATTCACCCGGACCCGCTCAAGCCAAAAATCAAAATTGTCGGCGAGTTGCCCAACCCGCTGAACCCGCCCTCAGGTTGCGCCTTCCACAAGCGCTGCCCGTATGCGACCGAGTTTTGCAGCACTCATGAGCCGTCATTGCGTGTGCTGGATAACCGCCAAGTAGCTTGCCATCACGCGGAGCTGTTTTTACAGGCGTAATAAATCAGCCCGCACAACAAGGCCCTGCAGGAGCGAGCTTGCTCGTGATCGGTTGATGTTCAAAAGATCGCGAACACGCTCGCTCCTACCACGGCATCAGGAACGCCCCACTCTGCTTGCGTTGCCGCCATTGGGCTTATGACTCGCAATTGTCCGTTTCACTGCAGACTTCCACGCTAGCTTGGGGTTGAAAAAATCAGGCACGATTGAAATATAAAAATTTTGCAGCCCGTGTTCATTTTTTCGCTCTACGCCCGTCGCACGCAGCCCAAAATCCTTAAGAATCCTGGCGGTGCTTTTGCCATTGGGCGTATTGCCCAGAAAGACGCGATGCATCTGCGCGTGATGATTTTCCAGCCCACTGGTTTCTTTTAGGGTCCGATAGTTTTGAACATCAAATCTGACAATCATCGAAGGCAGTTTTCCGAAGAAGCCCATGGCTTTCGAAACCAGTCGGTATTGATGCCGCGTAATGTCATTGGCAAAAAATTGCTGGCCCGCGTGAGACTCTCGATAGTTCTCTTTAAACACCCACTTTGAAGGCGTATACACATTCACAAAGATACCAGCCACAGCCTGAAAACCATCCCGAGCAGTAATATCGGTAGAAACCAGCCCACTCTCCAGATCAACAGTGTTGATCATATTAAATTCCCGCTTACCCCCGGAGAATGACTGATAGTCAAGATCAAACAGCCTTTGAGCAATACCCTCGGTTTTATAGCTATTGCTCGCGTCATCTGCCGCTCTGCTATCGATACCTTCATAAGTGATCTGTTCATAAAAGTGATCGGATGACTCTACGGCCTCCAGGGCCACCTCTACATCAGCCTCATCATCGGTGGGTAGGGCCCCCAACACATCCAGTAGTGTCACCGGGTTATTGTGGACGAATCGATAAAGATTTAATCCGTCAATATCGCTCAGAGGGTCAGGATTCAACCAATGCATTAACCAAGGGGCATAATAACGAAGCCCGTAATAGACAAGGCCTGTTGCATCATGCTCTCGCCCTGAGTAATGACGCGTTTTATAACGGAACTCAACTTCGTTGCGTCCTGCAAACCAAGCCGTTGTGCCGAAAGGATGATAGGTTTCCTGACTGATGATCCGAGCTTCGCTGTCCAACTCTATACAGTCAGAACCCAAGTGATCAGTGAGACAGTAAAGCACTGGATCGTTAGCACCTTCAGGTGGCGTAATGCACTGCAACACCCGAGCCCGAGTACGCCCGGCATTTATACGGATCTCTTGAACGACTTTCTGGGTAACAGCGCACGTTCGTAACTCCAGGCCCGGGAGATAGCGTGTTTCCGAGATCAGTGTTCGAGCCTTGGTCTGGGCTAACCGTACCTTGCGACAACGCAGGCCATTGGCACCATAAATATAGAGTTCACTATCATTATTGCCATCCGGACGCGCTACAGGGTTCACTTCCCGCAACTGATTACGCGAATCCCACATCATTGATTGCCCGGCCTGGAGCATCAACCGGTTACCGTTGCCATCAAACGCTGCCGCGATCTCTTCTTCAGTAGGGGCGCCCCCTTCACGCTCGGGGAGTGCCCGGTTACTGTACTGTGCGATGGTCATCACCTGGCTATGGGACTGTGGTCCCACGTGCGCCAAGCTCAACACATTGCCACTGGCATCGTAAGTATACGTTTGCCAATAATTGCCCACCGCCCGGGTATCAGCAAAGCGATTGAAAAACGGCCCCTTGTTTAAACCGCCCGCCTCCCATCCTGTGGCTTCAATCAACTGGTACACGCTATCGTAGGCATATCGGTTAACGGGTTCCACACGCTGATTGGCAAAGTAGCGTGTGGATGGAACAGCATCCTCGGCACTGATTATGTTGCCGACCGGGTCGTGCTGATAGTGCAAATCCTGCAAAACAAAGCCCGAAGAGCGTTGCGCTTTAATCCGAATCATCCGGCCACTGGCCGGGCAATACTGAACTGTACTCGTCACCCCGTTACCCGTAACTTCCTGTTCAATTTTATCTTGAGCGTTATATCCAATAGCACTGACAACACACTGCGGCGCGGACTGATTATTTAACTGCACGCTAACGGACTGTAATTGACCGGCAATGCTGTATCGAAAAAACTGCTGATTACCCTTTGCATCCTTTTGCGCCACTGAATCGTTTTGAGCGTTATAGACCCACGTGGTGGTGGCTTGCTGGTTGAGTGGTTCAAGCAGCTCCTCCCGCTCTTGCCATTGGAGTGGCCAATCAGGCTCTACAAGATCACGAAGAAAACGCCGAGTCTGTGACGTCACACCACCATTAATAGCAAATTCATTAAACGTCTGAGTCCCCGCAGAGTCATCATGCCGAATCAAGCGCCCGCATTGGTTATGCCCGGAAAACTCATCACGACCATCGGCGTATTCATATCGCGCCGAACATATGCCCTCCTCAAACGTAGCCTTGATACGCATAGAACCGTCAAAGACACTCAGGCGCAGTCTGCCTTGGCTGTCCCATTGCTGAACACATTGCTGAGCATCATTAAACAAGTGGGTACGCTCTCCTGCATCTGAACGCCCCGAATACACGCTTTTTTGCGTGAGTGAATAAACAACGTTCACATTGGCTGGTGCGCCTTGCGAGTGCAGTGCCCACAAACGCGGGTCCCACTGCGCCTGCAAGCGGCCCATGGCGTCATAAGCGTTTCGGTTTATCCGTTCATCGGCAGGGCCTGTCTCGGCTGAGCGGCAGAAACTCACAGTACGGACCTGCAAGCCACGCGGATCAAAAACCGCCAAGGTCGGGGTGTGCTGGCATAACAACGTTGGTGAGCGAGGCATGAACATTACCTTTGCTTTGGCGGGCGCTAAACAGGCAAACAGGCGATGAACCATTGCTCTTAACCACCGTATTCTGTAGGCGCGAGCCTGTCTCGCGCCTACAGGGGCCAGGGTTTATGTCTGGCTGTCGCCATCGTCGTCATCGCTACTGTCATCGCCGCTACTGCCACCGCCATTGGCGCCACCATCACCGTCGGTCTGGTCGTCGTAGCCTGAGCTGCCGCCCTGGCCTTGATCACCCGGCTCCGAATCTGATTTGTACAAAGCATTAACTGTCGGCCCCGGCATACCTGTGGCAGAAACCCCTGCCCCCGGACTCTGCAACGGGTTACTCGCCCATGCCGCTGATGCACTGACCGTCAACAACACCAACACCTTAAGCAACAACACAAAACGCTGAAAAAGCTTCATAGCCATTTCCATCCTGTGGTGGGGGGACGGCTTAAAACTACTCCGCCTTATGGGGCTTTTCCAGAAACTTAAAGCAGGCGATAGACCTATTTGAAATAGCCAGGCATAAAAAAAGCGAAGCCCGAAGGCTTCGCTTTTTTAACCCTTAACGCCGGAGTGCTTAGTGATGCTCACGCGTTGCACGGAAGCTCACGTCAGGCCAGCGCTCTTCCATCAACGCCAGGTTAACGCGGGTCGGGGCCAGGTAAGTCAGGTGACCGCCACCGTCCACAGCCAGGTTTTCCACCGCTTTGACACGGAATTCTTCCATTTTCTTTTTATCGTCGCAGTCAATCCAGCGCGCCGAGTACACGGTGATTGGCTCGTAGGAGCATTCCACTTTGTATTCTTCTTTCAGGCGGCTCGCGACCACGTCGAATTGCAGCACACCCACGGCCCCCAGAATGATGTCGTTGCTGCGCTCCGGGAAGAACACCTGTGTGGCGCCTTCTTCGGCGAGTTGCTGCAAGCCCTGACGCAATTGCTTGGACTTGAGCGGATCGCGCAGACGTACACGACGGAACAGTTCCGGAGCGAAGTGCGGGATACCGGTAAAGCTCAGGCTCTCACCTTCGGTGAACGTGTCACCGATCTGGATGGTGCCGTGGTTGTGCAAACCGATGATGTCGCCCGCAAAGGCTTCTTCAAGCTGCTCACGCTCGGAGGAGAAGAACGTCAGCGCGTCGCCGATGCGCACGTCTTTGCCGGTACGAACGTGGCGCATTTTCATGCCCTTTTCGTACTTGCCCGAGCAAATGCGCATAAAGGCAATGCGGTCGCGGTGTTTGGGGTCCATGTTCGCCTGGATCTTGAACACGAAACCGCTGAACTTCTCTTCAACCGGCTCAACGGTGCGCTCATTGGCCACACGGGCCAACGGCTTCGGTGCCCAATTGACCACAGCATCGAGCACGTGATCGACACCAAAGTTGCCCAACGCGGTACCGAAGAACACCGGGGTCAGTTGGCCATCAAGGAATTCCTGCTGGTTGAATTCATGGCAGGCGCCTTGAACCAGTTCCAACTGATCGACAAAGCGATCGTACTCGTCACCCAAGTGGGCGCGGGCTTCGTCAGAGTCGAGTTTCTCGATGATTTTGACGTCAGTGCGCTCATGACCGTGACCGGCGGTGTAGACGATGATGTAGTCGTCAGCCAGGTGATAAACACCCTTGAAGTCGCGGTAGCAGCCAATCGGCCAGGTGATCGGCGCCGCCTTGATCTTGAGGACCGCTTCGATTTCGTCCAGCAACTCGATCGGATCGCGAATGTCGCGGTCGAGTTTGTTGATGAAGCTGACGATAGGCGTGTCACGCAGACGGCACACGTCCATCAGGGCGATGGTCCGAGGCTCAACCCCTTTACCGCCATCGAGCACCATCAGGGCCGAGTCGACCGCCGTCAATGTGCGGTAGGTATCTTCCGAGAAGTCTTCGTGGCCCGGAGTGTCGAGCAGGTTGATCATGTGGTCGCGATACGGGAACTGCATGACCGACGTGGTAATCGAAATACCCCGTTGTTTCTCCATTTCCATCCAGTCGGAGGTGGCATGGCGGTCGGACTTTCGCGATTTCACCGTACCGGCGACAGCAATCGCCTTACCCATCAGCAAGAGCTTTTCAGTGATGGTGGTCTTACCCGCATCGGGGTGGGAAATAATAGCGAAAGTGCGGCGTTTCGCGACTTCGGCGGCCTGTTGGGTCATGGGAAATCGCCTGACGATTGATTCAAAAAAGGGCGCGGATTATAGCCCAAATCAGGGCTGTACAGCCACCGTTGGTACCCTTGCTCGTCGGACAAGGGTGGCAATGTGCCGTAAAAAATGTGAACCTTTTGCGCAGTGGAGGCGTCCACTCTCCTGATACGACAAACCGTCAGGGGCTGAAATATCAGCAAGTTAGCCTGACGAGGCTGCGCTAATGACAGGTGATGGAGGCGTTTTTCGCACCCACTTGTTGCTCTTCGCGAACACGTTGTCGGCAGCCAGAAATGGCCTTGCCACATGACAATGTGTCCGCCGACTGAAAAAAAGGAGTCCGTCTGTGGCTAATCGCTATGGAAAAGGGCTTATAGGATGCGTGGCTGTTGCCGCCCTCCTGGCCCTGTTGGTCCACTGGATCGGCATCAGCACTATCGAACACTATCAAGATGATTTGTTGTTCTACCTGCAAGCCCACCTGTACCTCGTACTCGCTTCAATGCTTGCCGCCCTCGTTGTAGGGATACCCGCTGGCATTTTCCTCAGCCGACCGAATATGGCCGGACGTGCGGAACGCTTCATGCAGGTCTTCAACATCGGTAACACCGTGCCACCTCTAGCGGTACTGGCCATTGCCCTGGGCTTTCTGGGGATCGGCAGCGGGCCTGCCATCTTCGCCCTGTTTCTCGCCTCGTTGCTGCCCATTGTGCGCAACACCTACGAAGGCCTGAAAAACGTTCAGGGTTCACTCAAGGAAGCCGCCGTCGGCATCGGCATGACCCCGGGCCAAGTGCTTTGGAGGGTCGAACTGCCCAATGCCGTGCCCATCATCATGGGCGGTGTGCGAGTGGCTCTGGCGATCAACGTCGGCACTGCACCGCTGGCGTTCCTGATCGGCGCCAACAGCCTGGGCAGCCTGATTTTCCCTGGCATCGCCCTTAACAATCAGCCGCAATTGATCCTTGGCGCAGCTTGCACCGCGCTGTTGGCATTGCTGCTCGACGGCCTGGTGATACTCATCAGCCGCCGCTGGCTGGAACGCGGTCTGCGACCTGCATAGGTCCGGCTGAGCAAAGGAATAACCATGAAGAAAATTAGCTTTTTATTAGGCTGCGTCCTGCTGTGCGCAGGAATTGTCCAAGCCGCTGAAAAACCTTTGATCCGCATCGGGGCGCGCGTGTTTACCGAGCAAACACTGCTCGCGGAAATCACCTCGCAGTACCTCAATAGCAAGGGCTACAACGCCCAGGTCACCGGCGGACTGGGCAGCAGCCTGGCACGCTCCGCCCATGAATCCGGACAACTGGACATGGTGTGGGAGTACACCGGTGTGTCGCTGGTGGCCTACAACCACATCACTGAGAAGCTCGACAAAGAGCACGCCTACGATCGGGTCAAAGAAGTCGACGCAAAACAGGGACTGATCTGGCTGCACCCGTCCAAGTTCAGCAACACCTATGCGCTGGCACTGCCACAAAACGTGGCTGAAGAGTTCCCGGACATCAACAGCATCAGCGATCTGGACAAGGCGCTGCGTGACCCGCAAAACAAAGGGGCGCTGGTGGCACTGGACACCGAGTTCGCCAATCGCTCCGACGGCTTGCAGGGCATGGTCAAGCTCTACGACATGGACCTGACCCGCAAAAACATTCGCCAGATGGACGCCGGACTGGTCTACACCGCGCTGAAGAACGGTCAGGTGTTTGCCGGTCTGGTGTACACCACCGACGGGCGCTTGAGCGCTTTCAACCTCAAGCTGCTGGACGACGACAAGCATTACTTCCCGGACTACACCGCAGCGCCAGTGGTGCGTAAAGCCTATCTGGATCAGCACCCGGACCTCGAAGGTCTGCTCAAGCCGCTGGCCGATCTGTTTGATGACGAAACCATGCGCCAACTCAACGCACGGGTCGACGTCGACCACGAAAGCCCGTCCAAAGTCGCCGCAGACTTTCTGCGCCAACACCCACTCAACTGAGGAGAAGACATGGAATTTCTAAACGCCTTTTCCCACATGGACTGGACGCTGGTCGCACACCTGACGTTGCAGCACATCACCTTGGTCGGAATTGCTGTGACCCTGGCCATCGTGGTCGGCGTACCGCTCGGCGTGCTGATGACCCGCTTTCCGTCGCTGGCTGGCCCGATGCAAGCCAGTGCCACGGTGCTGCTGACCATCCCTTCGATTGCGCTGTTCGGCCTGCTGCTGCCGTTCTACTCCAAGTTCGGCCAGGGCCTGGGCCCGATGCCAGCCATTACGGCAGTGTTTTTGTACTCGCTGCTGCCGATCATGCGAAACACCTACCTCGCCCTCACGGGTGTGGAAGCCGGTATTCGCGAAGCCGCCCGCGGCATCGGCATGACCTTTAGCCAGCGCTTGCGCATGGTTGAACTGCCCATCGCCGTGCCGGTGATCCTGGCCGGTGTACGCACCGCCGTGGTCATGAACATTGGCGTCATGACCATCGCTGCCACCATCGGCGCGGGTGGTCTGGGTGTACTTATTCTTGCTGCAATCAGCCGCAGTGACATGTCGATGCTGATCGTCGGCGCAGTATTGGTCAGCCTTCTGGCCATCTTCGCTGACTTGCTTCTGCAATGGCTGCAACGCTCGCTGACTCCAAAAGGACTGCTCAAATGATCGAACTTCAAAACCTCAGCAAGACCTTCCAAAGCAACGGCAAAGATGTAAAGGCCGTGGACTCGGTAAGCCTGACCGTCAACGAAGGCGAAATCTGCGTATTCCTCGGGCCTTCGGGTTGCGGCAAAAGCACCACGCTGAAAATGATCAACCGCCTGATCAAGCCGACCTCCGGCAAGATTTTGATCAATGGCGAAGACACCACCGATCTGGACGCAGTCACCTTGCGTCGCAATATCGGTTATGTGATTCAGCAGATCGGTTTGTTTCCGAACATGACCATCGAAGAAAACATCACCGTGGTCCCGCGCCTGCTGGGTTGGGACAAACAGAAGTGCCACGACCGTGCCCGCGAACTGATGAGCATGATCAAGCTGGAGCCCAAGCAGTACCTGCATCGCTACCCGCGTGAATTGTCGGGCGGCCAGCAGCAGCGTATCGGCGTGATTCGTGCTCTGGCGGCCGACGCACCGCTGCTATTGATGGATGAGCCATTCGGCGCGGTCGACCCGATCAACCGCGAGATGATCCAGAACGAGTTCTTCGAAATGCAGCGCGCGCTGAACAAGACCGTGATCATGGTCAGCCACGACATTGACGAAGCGATCAAGCTGGGCGACAAAATCGCCATCTTCCGGGGCGGCAAACTGCTGCAAATGGACCACCCGGACACTTTGCTGGCGCACCCGGCCGATGACTTTGTCAGCAACTTCGTGGGCCAGGACAGCACACTCAAGCGCTTGCTGTTGGTCAAAGCCGAAGACGCGGCCGACAACGCGCCATCGGTCAGCCCTGAAACGCCGGTTGGCGAGGCGTTGGAGTTGATGGACGAACTCGACCGCCGTTACGTGGTAGTGACCTGCGCCGAGAACAAGGCATTGGGCTACGTGCGCCGTCGCGACCTGCATCGCCAGACCGGCACCTGCGGCCAATACCTGCGCGAATTCACCGCCACGGCGGCCTCCGAAGAGCACTTGCGCATCCTGCTGTCGCGCATGTACGAGTTCAACCGCTCGTGGTTGCCGGTCATGGACGCCGAACACGTGTTCCAGGGGGAGGTGACGCAAGAATCGATTGCCGCGTACCTGAGCTCGGGTCGCTCGCGTGGCGCCAAGACCAGCATTGTTTCGCCCGCCGAAACCGCGCTGGCCTAACCCTGTAGCCGCTGCCGCAGGCTGCGATAAGGGCCGCAGGACCTTCAACATCAGGGTCTCTGCGCGACCCATCGCAGCCTGCGGCAGCGACTACACAGTTTTCGCATCCAACACGAATCATGTTCTGAGCCATCACTGCATCGCCATTGATGGTGCCACTCCCGTCTTTATGATGGTTCGCACGCCCTTCGCTGCGAGCCAACGCCATGACCCACGCCAAAACTCTCTATGACAAGCACATTGATGCGCACACCGTGTGCGCGCTCGATGATCAAGGTCATGTCTTGCTTTATATAGACCGTCAGGTCATTAACGAATACACCAGCCCGCAAGCCTTCAGTGGTTTGCGTGAAGCCGGGCGCGAGGTGTGGCGCCCGCAAACCGCCTTGGCGGTGGTTGACCATGTGAACCCGACTGCCCCCGTGCGCGTGGCCGCCATGGCCGATGCGGGCGGTGCGTTGCAGGTGTCGTATCTGCAACAGAACTGCGAAACGTTTGGCATCGAGTTGTTTGATGTACTCGACCAGCGCCAGGGCATCGAACACGTTATCGCCCCCGAGCAAGGCTTCATCCTGCCCGGCATGGTGATCGCCGCGGGCGACAGTCACACCACGACGTATGGCGCGCTCGGTGCCTTCGGCTTTGGTATCGGCACCTCCGAAATCGAGCACCTGCTGGCCACTCAGACGCTGGTCTACAAACGCCTGAAACGTATGCGTGTGACCGTCGAAGGCGCGCTGGGGCTGGGGCTGACGTCAAAAGACGTGATCATGGCCCTGATCAGCAAAATCGGCGCGTCCGGCGCCACCGGGTATGCCATCGAATTTACCGGCTCGACCATCGATGCATTGAGCGTTGAAGCGCGCATGACCATCTGCAACATGGCCGTGGAAGCCGGTGCGCGCGGCGCTTTTATGGCGCCCGATGACAAGGTGTACGCCTACCTCAAAGACAAGCCCCGTGCCCCACAAGGCGAGTTGTGGGAACACGCGGTTGAGCGTTGGCGCCTGCTTTATAGCGACCCCGACGCGCAGTTCGATCAAGAGGTGCAACTGGACGCCTCTGACCTGCAACCGATGGTCACGTGGGGCACCAGCCCCGATCAGGCCGCCGCCATTGGCAGCAGCGTGCCGGACCCGCAAGCGATCAGTGACTTGATCTTGCGTCAGGACATGCGCCGCGCCTTGAACTACATGGGCCTGGAGGCTGGCACGCCGCTCAATGAAGTGGTGATCAGCCATGCCTTTATCGGTTCGTGCACCAACGCCCGCATTGAGGATTTACGCGACGCGGCGCAGGTGGTGCGTGGTCAGAAAGTGGCCACGCATGTGCGGGCGATGATCGTGCCGGGGTCGACTCAGGTGCGTGATCAGGCCGAGGCCGAAGGGTTGGCCGAGATCTTTATCGACGCCGGTTTTGAGTGGCGTCAATCCGGCTGCTCCATGTGCCTGGCCATGAATGATGACGTACTCGCCCCCGGCGACCGCTGTGCGTCCAGTACCAATCGCAACTTCGAAGGCCGCCAGGGCGCCGGGGCACGCACCCACTTGATGAGCCCGGCGATGGTCGCGGCCGCCGCCATTGCGGGTCACTTAGTGGACGTTCGCCAACTGTCAGGGAGAATCTGAGCATGCAACCTTTCACCATCGTCAGCGGCAAGGCGGCACCGATGCTCGCGGCCAACATCGATACCGACGTGATCATGCCTAAACAATTTCTTAAAGGCATTGATCGCAACGGACTGGATCGCGGTCTGTTTTTTGACCTGCGCTTTCTGCCTTCGGGCGAACCGAACCCGGCATTCATCCTTAATCAGCCGGGCTGGCAGGACGCACGCTTTTTGGTCACCGGGCCGAATTTTGGCTGTGGTTCCAGCCGGGAACATGCGGTCTGGGGATTGAAGCAACTGGGTATCCGCGCCTTGATCGGCAGCAGCTTCGCCGGAATCTTTTATGACAACTGCCAGCGCAACGGGGTGTTGGTGATTTCCCTGGAAGAGGCGCAGGTGCAAACGCTGGGGCACACCGTTAGCCAAGCAGAGACCGCTGAAATCACAGTTGATCTCAGCGCCCAATGCATTCAGGTGGCGGATGGCTCGTCGCTGCCATTTCAGATCGATGGCCTGCGCAAAACCGCGCTGCTACAGGGGCTGGATGCCATTGGCAGCACCTTGCAACGCAGTCCGCAGATTCGCGAGTTCCAAGAACGGCACTTAGAAGCCAACCCGTGGCTCAACTGAAACCCTAAGCCAGCTCTCACAGATCTATGGCGCGCGCAAATCTCGTAGCAGTTGCCGAGCACCGCGAGGCTACGTCCGGCTGCACAGAAGTCGTAAAATTAAGCACTGCGGGGTATCAGTTGTACCCTGCACTTAGGGTTTACGATCGCTTCGCCATCGGACGTAGCCTCGCGGTGCTCGGCAACTGCTACGAAATCGGCTTGCTATGCACCATAGAATCTCCCACAAGGGTTTAAGTATTGGCTTACAGCGTCAATCGCCCCAAATGCGCCTGCAAAAATTCCACGCACACCCGCAGCTTTCCCGAGTTGGCCAAGCGCGTCGGGTACACCGCCCACACGTCAGCGCTTTGCCGGTAGTCAGCCAGCACCTGTACCAACTTGCCCTGCTCCAGCAGCGGCCTGACATCCCACATCGAACGCAGCAACACTCCGCGCCCGTCCAGCGCCCACTGCAACACTATTTCGCCACTGTTCGACGACAACGGCCCGCTGACGCGCACGCTGGCTTCGCCCTCCAGGCCTTGCAGTTGCCAGATACCAAACGCGTTATCGCGTTCTTTGAGCACCAGACAATCGTGCTGCTGCAGGTCTTGCAGCGATTCAGGCACACCCCGGCGCTTGAGGTAGTCGGGCGAAGCGCACAGCACGCGGTTATTGGTGGCCAGACGACGACCGATGTGTTGACCCGCAATGTCATCGCCCACGTGGATTTCCAGGTCAAAACCTTCATGAACAATGTCCACCACGCGGTCGAACACATCGAGACGGATTTCCAGTTCCGGGTACTGCTCGGCCAGTAACGAAATGGCGGGCGCAACATGGTTGCGGCCAAAGCCAAAACTGCTGCACAGGTGCAAACGACCACGGGGCGCGGTATGCGCTTCGCATAGTTCGTCCTGCAACTGCTGAACATCATCGAGGATGCGCACCGCCCAGCGCTGCACCCGCTCGCCGTCGTCGGTCAGCGCGACACGGCGGCTGGTGCGGTGCAACAAGCGGCTGCCCAAGGTGGTTTCGAGGATTTGAATGCGTTTGCTGACATAGGCTGGAGACAATCCCAGCTCTTCTGCCGCGGCGGCAAAGCCACCCTTGCGCACAACCGTGAGGAAGACCCGCAGGTCTTCAGGCAACGGCGCACTGTCTTTTTTTGGCGGCATGGTCATGAACGGCTTGGCGGCAAGAGCGCACAGAATAGCTCAGCGCAGAAAAGGCAACACGTGCTCAAGCAGCAGTTCAGGGACTTCTTCGGCAATGTAGTGCCCGGACGGCAACGCCTGACCACGGACATCGGTCGCGACTTTCTGCCACTCGGCAAGCGGGTCGAAACAACGCCCCACCGTGCCCTCCGCACCCCACAACACCAGCACCGGCCTATTCAAATGCCGACCCGCAGCAATGTCTTCGCGGTCGTGCTCAAGGTCAATTCCGGCGCTGGCACGGTAGTCTTCGCAGATCCCCCGCGCGGCACCCGGCAGTTGAATGCAGCGCACGTATTCGGCCAGCGCGTGTGGCGTAAACGGTTGCAGGCCGGCACTGCGGCTGCCCATCACGCTGAGCACGTACTGCTCAGGGTCGGCCTCGATGAGGCGCTCAGGCAACGGCGCCGGGCGAATCAAGAAGAACCAGTGCCAGTAAGCCCGGGCAAAGGCTTCATTGGTTTGCGCGTACATGGCCAGCGTCGGGGCAATGTCGAGCATCACCAAACGGCTGACGGCCTGCGGGTGGTCCAGCGCCAGACGATGGGCAACACGGGCACCGCGATCATGGGCCAGCACCGAAAACTGCTCGAACCCCAGGCTGCGCATCAACGCCAATGAGTCGCGGGCCATTTCGCGTTTGCTGTAGTTGCTGTGATCCGCCACCGCTTCGGGCTTTTCGCTGTCGCCGTAGCCCCGCAAGTCGGCCGCGACCACAGTGAAATGTTCAGCCAACTGCTCGGCGACTTTGTGCCAGATCACGTGCGTTTGCGGGTGGCCATGGATCAACAACAAACCCGGCCCGCTGCCCCCGACACGGTAGGCAATCTGCACGCCATTGACCTGGCGCTGTGCTGTGTGAAATCCCGCGAACATGAGGCTGCTCCTTCTAATAGTCAGCCCATGCTAGAGCCCTCAGATTCTGCAGCAAGGGCCAAACCGTGGCGGCTCGGTTCATGAAGTGTGAAACATCGGACCGCCACCCTCACTGAGCGGGCAAGAATACACAGGCGGTCAAACCGCCCCCTTCACGATTGTTCAGCGTCAGGCTGCCCTTGTGGCTGACGGCAATGCGCTTGGCGATACTCAGGCCCAAGCCAAAACCACCTGATTGATCGTTGCGTGAGGTATCTGCGCGCACGAACGGATCGGTGACCGACTGCAAAACTGTTTGCGCGATGCCAGGCCCCCGGTCGTTGATGCGCAACGTCACACCGTTTGGCAAGCGCTCAACCTCAATCGTTATTTCGCGGGCATAGGCTTGTGCGTTCACCAGCAAGTTTTGCAAGCACCGGTGCACCAGCACGCCGTTGGCGTAGATCATCCCGCCCCGGCCGCTGACAGGCAAAGGCTCGGCGGGCGTCGACAACTCGGCGCACAGGTTGCGCAACACGCTATCGACATCAATAAACTGGCACGTGTGCTGGTTGGCACTCTGCAGATAGACGAGTACCTGGGTAATCATCTTGTCCATTTGGTAGATGTTCTGTTTCAAGCGCTCACGCTGATCGAGATCGCTCAGCCGTTCAATGCGCAAACGCATGCGGGTCAACGGTGTTCGCAAGTCGTGGGACACCGCCGCGAGAAAAAAACTCTGGTCATTGACCATCGCGACAATCTGTTTTTGCATGGCGTTAAACGTCTGGGCGGCCTGTCGAACCTCCAGCGGCCCTTCAACCGCCAACGGTTTCTGATCCAGGTTATCGCCCAGCGCATTGGCGGCGTCACTCAGCCGTTTTAGCGGGCGCAGACACAGCCGCACCGCCAGCCAGCACATCCCGATCACGCCGATAATGCGCACCACATAGACCCGCAGGATGTAGTCGGCAATCAACGCCCACGCGGACTCGCCGCTCCAGCCCTGCAACTCGTGCCCCTCGACGCTCAACCAATGACCATCGGCCAGAGGCACCGCGAAGTCGATATGGGCCGTGGCCGTTTGCAGGCCAAACAGGCTGCGCCAGACCAGCGGCTGACCCGCGGCATCGGTCAAGTCGACCTCAATCATTTCAATCGTTGGTTCATGCCCCAACTCATACGCCAGCGCCTGTTTCAACAGCAAAGCCGTGCGTCGGGCCGCACGGTCGTTTTCAGGTTGAATATCAGGTTTCGAGGTCAGGCACCTGACCGTGTAATTGGCCGGAGCTGTTTGGGGTTGCCCCGGCACACAACGGCTTTGGTTAATCAGTTGTGCTGTTCGGCTGGCCATCAGCCGGACCGGGGCTTCGAGGACTTGCGCATAGCGCACGTCGAACCAGATGCTGCTCGACAATAATTGAATAGCCAGCGTGCCGCTGACCAGAATCAGCGTCAGTTGGCCGAACAGGGTTTTGGGCCACAGGCGCATCCCCCCCTTCACAGCACTTCGCGCATCGGATTAAACCGCCGCTTCGGGGCTGGAAACACTTAACAGATAGCCTTCATTGCGCACGGTCACGATCTGCACGGGCCCGTCCTTGAAATGCTGGCGCAAACGGCTGATGCACATGTCGATCGAGCGGTCGTCGGGCGAGTATTCACGGCCCATCGCACTGAGTGTTAATTGATCACGCGACAGCACGTGTTCACGGACCTGGAGCAAGTCACGCAACACCCTGAAGTCGGAGCGCGGCAAGGTTAGCGTCTGGCCATCCGGGATATGCAGCAGGCGCTTTACATAATCGAGGCGATAGCCAACAAACTCGTGCTGGGTCGTGATCGGGAGATCCGCAATGGGTTCGGCCCGTGTTTGCCGGCGCATCACGGCCTTGATTCTGGCCACCAGTTCACGGGGTTCGAAAGGCTTGGTCAAATAATCGTCGGCCCCCACCTCCAGACCAATGATGCGATCCAGCGCTGAGCCCTTGGCGGACAGCATGATGACGCTCAGGCCCGGCCGCGACTGCAACTGGCGACACAGGCTCAGGCCGTCTTCGCCCGGCAGCATCACGTCCAGCACCACCAGATCGACAGCCTGGCGCTCCAACTGCGCCCACATCTCAATGCCATCGGCTGCGGCCAGCACATGGTCGCCGTTCTCACTCAGGTAATCGCACAGCAACTCGCGGATTTCATCGTCGTCATCCACCACCAACAGGGTTTTGGCGGCCACGAGCGGTTTTGCGGTGGGTAAAACGTAGCGTTCATTACATTCCATTACATACCCACACATATCCGTAATAGTGCCTGACGGCGCGATACCTAAAATGCTACCAAACATTATCTGCAAATACGAAGTATTACCAATGACAACGCAGGGCATGATGACGGATCTATCAGCACGACCTTTGATGTTAAGCACCCCTTCTCGCCCTACAGCGCCCCGCAACCCTGTCGCAATCATGGTAGCCATGGGCCTCAGTGCACTGTTCGCCATGGCCAGCCAACAGGCTGCGGCCGCGCCGCTTGAACTGGACACCCTGAATGTTGAAGGCACTCAACCCTCAGCCGATGAAAGCACCGGCCAACTGGGTTACACCGTCAAGAGCACCACCAGTTCCACGGGCATGAAACTCACCCCGCGCCAGACGCCACAATCGGTCACCACCATCACTCAAGAACAAATGGCAGACCGCCAGATCACCACTATCGAGCAAGCTCTGGACAGCGCACCCGGCGTCACCATGAGCAAGTCAGAAGTGGGCGGGCGCACCGAGTACCGGGCACGCGGCTATCCGATTACCAACTGGAAAACCGACGGCCTGCAGTTTCAGGGTGGCTCGGACTTCAGCGGCGCAGGCAGCTCGCTGAACATGGACATGTACGAACGTATCGACATCGTTCGCGGCGCCAATGGCCTGCTGGGCGGCACGGGCGACCCATCGGCCACCGTCAACCTGATCCGCAAACGTCCTGGCTTCGAATTCGGCGGCAGTGCTTACGCCACCTATGGCAGTTGGGACAAGCGACGCCTGGGCGCTGACCTCAACCTGCCCTTGTCTGAAGATGGCCGCTTGCGCTCGCGTCTGGTCATGACCCAACAGGATGCCAACTCTTTTCGCGATCAGCAGTCCGACCGTTCGCGGGCCGCGCTGGTCAATGTCGAATTTGACCTGACCGATGCCACAACCCTCGGCGCGGGTTATCAATATGAGTACTACAAAATTGTGGGCGGCGGCTGGGGCGCGAACATCCCGATCTGGTACGGCGATGGCAGTAAAACCAGCCTGCCGCGCAGCACCAACGTGGTGCCGAGCTGGAGTTTTGGCGAGTACACCACGCGCACAGCGTTCGGCTCGCTGGAGCATCGCTTTGACAATGACTGGACGCTCAACATCAAAGCCGCGCAAAGCACCACCGACGCGTTGAATCACCGCGGGCTGGCCAAGGTCAACTCTCAAGGTGGCGGCGCATTCGGCGGTTACTGGAACCAGGATGGCAGCGGCGCCGTGCTCAACGGCCTGCACAGCTCCACCGACACCACCCAGCAATCGGCACAAGTCGATGTGACCGGACCTTTCAGCCTGTTCGGACGCACCCATCAGGCCATGTTCGGCTACAACGACAGCCGCACTGTCGCCTGGTCCCCTCAATACCGCTGCAATATGGTCAGCGATGACCGCACCAGTGCCAGCGCGCTGGGGTGCCAGTTCCGGGCGAACAACGGTTTCCCGATTACCGACTGGCACAACGGGGTCGATAGCGACTACCGGATCAACGCCTACAAAACCGGCCTGCACAGCAAAACCACCACCCGCCTGCAAGGCATGTATGCGGCCACCCGCCTGAGCATTACCGAACCGTTGTCGGTGATCCTGGGCGCGCGCATCAGCGATTACAGCAGCACGACGTTGTCGACTAACGGTGCCCGCAGTAATCAACAACAAAACGGTATCGTCACGCCTTACCTCGGCGCGGTGTATGACCTCAACGACACCTACTCGCTGTACGCCAGTTACACCGATATCTTTAGCCCGCAAAGCGAAGAAAACGCCAGCGGCAACAAGCTTGAGCCGATTCGCGGTCAGAGCTATGAAACCGGTATTAAAGGTGAATGGTTTGACGGTCAGGTCAATGCGCAAGCGGCCTACTTCCTGACCCGCCAGGAAAACAAGGCAGTGACCGATGGTGCCAACCTGACGCCCACCGGGGCTCAGGCCTACACCACGGGTACCGGCGTAGAGACAGAAGGTATCGACCTCGAAGTCTCCGGCGCGTTGACGCCCAACTGGAATGTCTACGGTGGCTACACCTATCTGCACTTCCGTCGCCTCAACGCCGATGGCCAAAGTGACCCGTCGCACCTGTTCAAGGCTTCGACCACCTATCGCCTGTCGGGTGTGCTTGATCGCTTGACCGTGGGTACCGGTGTCACCGCGCAAACCAGCATTCGTGCCACTTCCACCCCGGCGGGCATTCCCACCAACGGCGTGAGCCGCGGCCCCACCGATGTGACTTGGGCGGGTTATGCCATCTGGAGCGCAATGGCCAAATACGACCTCACCGAGGACACGGCCGTTACCCTGAACGCCAATAACCTCTTCGACAAAACCTACTACACCCGCTACGGCTTCTACGCTGGCGCCATCTACGGTGATCCGCGCAGCCTGTCGTTGACCCTGAGTACTGCATTTTGAGGCCCGGCCTGATCCTTCCCCCAAGGTAAGCCACGCTTCAACGTGCAACTACCGAAGCCCGCCTAATGGCGGGCTTCGTCTATTTGGCAACCCCCAAAAAAGCCACCGAGGGAACATCACACCGTCATCAAGGTCGGTTACTTAAATAGCTCACTTTGGCCCCGTGATGAAGGCTTATAAAAATGCGACATTTTTAGTTGATCTCAGCGCAGTCACGCCCTAAAGTTCGCGCCGAACATCCATGCTGGAAACGATCCATCCGGCTCAAGTACTGACGACGAGACAGCAAGGTCCATTTACCTTATTTGCTTTCGGCGGACATGCCTTGGGAAGTAGGCGAACCAAAGTGGGGATACGGAGGATGTTCAGTTGCACCCATTTATTTATGACGTTTGCCACTAGGAGTCCCTACGCATGTCGATTCAGGTCGAAGACTATTACGCGCGCGAAACCTTTCAAAAAATGAAGGCTTTCGCTGACACCCAGGAAACCCCGTTCGTGGTGATCGACACCGCCATGATCAGCAAGGCTTACGACGACCTGCGTGCAGGCTTCGAATTCGCCAAGGTGTATTACGCGGTCAAGGCCAACCCGGCCGTTGAAATCATCAACCTGCTGCGCGACAAAGGCTCGAGCTTCGACATCGCTTCGATCTACGAGCTGGACAAAGTGATGGCCCAAGGCGTTAGCCCGGATCGCATCAGCTACGGCAACACCATCAAAAAATCCAAAGACATTCGTTACTTCTACGAGAAAGGCGTTCGTCTGTTCTCCACCGACTCCGAAGCCGACCTGCGCAACATCGCCAAGGCTGCTCCGGGCTCAAAAATCTATGTGCGCATCCTGACCGAAGGCTCGACCACGGCTGACTGGCCTCTGTCGCGCAAATTCGGCTGCCAGACCGACATGGCCATGGACCTGCTGATTCTGGCCCGTGACCTGGGCCTGGTGCCTTACGGCATCTCGTTCCACGTAGGGTCGCAGCAACGTGACATCAGCGTGTGGGACGCAGCCATCGCCAAGGTCAAAGTGATCTTCGAGCGCCTGAAAGAAGAAGACGGCATCGTCCTCAAGCTGATCAACATGGGTGGCGGCTTCCCGGCCAACTACATCACCCGCACCAACAGCCTGGAAACCTACGCCGAAGAAATCATTCGCTTCCTGAAAGAAGACTTCGGGGACGACCTGCCAGAAATCATTCTGGAGCCGGGCCGTTCGTTGATCGCCAACGCCGGGATTCTGGTCAGTGAAGTGGTGTTGGTCGCACGCAAATCGCGCACCGCCGTCGAGCGTTGGGTGTATACCGATGTGGGCAAATTCTCTGGCCTGATCGAAACCATGGACGAAGCCATCAAGTTCCCGATCTGGACTGAAAAGAAAGGCGAGATGGAAGAAGTGGTCATCGCCGGCCCAACCTGTGACAGCGCCGACATCATGTATGAGAACTACAAGTACGGCCTGCCACTGAACCTGGCCATCGGCGATCGTCTGTACTGGTTGTCGACCGGTGCCTACACCACCAGCTACAGCGCTGTTGAATTCAATGGCTTTCCGCCGCTGAAGTCGTTCTACCTGTAAATTCAAAGCGCCAAGACACGCCTCCCTGTCAACCGACAGGGAGGCGTGTTAATACGCGTTAGCGAGTGAACTTTTGTAAATGTTTCTGGAACTCGTCGATGGTTGCCGTGTAATGCTGCATCGTCAGTAAACCAGGCTCCGTAATAGAACGTAGATTGCTTACGAACATATCCAATCCATCGTTCACCAACGACATGTTGCTGACCCAAACTTCCCGCGCCCCAACCAATTCCGCGTGACGTATAATTTTAGCCTCACGTGCTTTCAACGACTGCACGCTATCGCTGTTTTTATCTTCCTGTATTTGCAGCGCTGCTAATTTGTCGATGACTTTATTACGCGCTTCAATCATGGAAGAGAGCTTGAAGCCGCCACTGATAAACTCTAAATACAGTGTGGCTCGGTCAAGTGCAATGGTCACTAACTGCGCGTCCACTTTAGGAACCAGAGCCACCGAAACCAACGTTTCAATTTGCTGAGCAGTGGGCAGTAACTCTTTTACATGATCAACCCAACTCTTGCGTTGTAAAACCTCCACCGCTGCTGTAAGCGTTTGCTTGTCTGCCAGTAACTCGTCTTTTTCAGACTGTAACGTGACGGCCTCTTGCTCAAGTTCAAGCAGTTTTGCCGCATCGTACGCCAGCAACGGATCAGAATAGTGTTCCAGATTAAGCGCTGCCCCCTCGGTAACTCTGCGTGTAATTTCTTCTTTTGCAGCTCCGACATTATTGATGATGTGGTTCAGTTTTTTGGTATAGGTTTTCGCCATATTAACCAGAGCTGGCGCCTGAATATCCTTGTTTATTGACGACTCCGTGATCCTCACCCACTGATCAATAACATCCGTTACACCAGAGTTGTCCAGGGTAACTTCCAGAGCACGCACCTGCTGCACAATTATTCGAGTGTCCTGACTCAACAGTTTGGCAGCAAGCGTCAAACGTTCTTGCAGAGAAGGAATAAAACTATATTCACGATTAGCAGCAACAGCATTAAACTTATTAACACTTGCTTTTACAATCGACACATCTGGCGCGGGGTAATAATTCATTGAAAAATCCTTGTTCATGATGCAAATCCTTTTCTCAACGGCGATCATCGAGTATTTCATTAAAAGCTTCTGATATTAACGCGGTGTAGTCCTTTACTCGTTTCCATGGATCCAACACTTGTGCAAAATCAAGCTTGAACTGATGCAGTTGGGCACGGGTATCAACGCCGTCCAAAAACCGTATAGAGTCGTTCAGATAATTGAGAACGAAATCCCACACTTGCGCTAACTGTTTAGCCCCCTGTTCTGCACCCAGCATACGGCTTTGCAGATCGGTGAAATGCATTTGAGAGGTGTCCAGCAGAGTAGCAATGCGTTCCTGGTTTTTTAGAGTGCTTATGGCTACTTCACGATCGGCTATAAGTTTGTTTTTACGAGCCCGTATCTTTTCAGCCTTTGAACCGAATATTCCACCTGTTATCGCCAACCCGACAACACCGAATATTATGCCTGAGTGCCCATATAACACATGTGACTTGTAATCGCTGATTAGCGTTTCGATCTGGCTGTCCATCTCCTTGATTTGCCCTGCTAGACTTTGCCGCTCCTTGGACAACCCGGCGCGGGTATAGGCATCCAGTTTGCTCTTGGCCTCATGAATCAATTCATCCGTCAGCACACGTTCAAATTCGGCAGCCAAGCCACCGACCGACTCAACTCTTTTGATGTAGTTTTCTGTCCTAATCCGGAGATTGTTAACGTATTGCTTCATCACAGCCACTGCATCGAGTTCTGTGCTGTCCAACATAGGATCTTTTATTTTTTCGAGTTCTTCGTCTGTCAAATCATTGAGCCCCCCTTCGAGAAACCGCTTAAGTTCAACTTTATCAATAAGTCCAATAATAGCGGAGCCCGTGGTAACGAACGAATCCGAAAAACTATTCATCTGGCGACTGAGTTCTTTTGTCTCTCGCTCAAGCGCTGGCCATGTTCCAGCATGCTGCCGGACACGCTGATGAAATTCTTGAATACTGGCCGCTCCTAGTTCAGGAATATTGGCGAGTTCAAAACCAAGCCACTCAACAATTCGGCTGCGTTCCACAGGCAGCGAGTTGGCGTGTTTCACATAAGTGCGAACACTGTGAATATCACTTCGCCGCATGATAAAACCAATTTCTTTTTTTGACACGGCCGTGACTGTCTCGCCTGACAAGACTTTAATATATTCCGACGGCATACGAGTAGCGGCTTCCAGCACCGTTAACTCTTCAATCAACTGACTGTCTTGAATGTCCTCACGCACGGACATTATGCCCATTGCTTGTTTAGATACCTGCATATTAATTCCTTTTAATAAGTCATTTGGCTCACACACAATCACTTTTTAAAATAAATTAATCAATTACAGCAAGTCTTCTCCGCATGTAAGAAAACGACACAGTCAACGATGAAAAAAAACCTAAGGAAAAACCAAGACACGCAGAAATATATTAATTAGCTGTAGGCGCTTTACTTCAATTGAACTGACCCGTGGCCCGCCTATGTCTTTATCAAGGCATTGATTCGCGCTTGATACACCTCGCTCATTGCTCGAATCGCAGGCTCTTTTGACTCAAGCAGCGCGGCGCGGCTGACCCGCAGAAATTTCAGGTTTCCAATGGCCAGTGCTCGCTCAAGCCAATGCAAAGCGCCCTCTACATCACCGCGCTCGGCCAGCACCGCGGCGTGGCTGAACTGCCCGCGAAAATCACCGGCATGGGCGGAGCGTTCATACCACTGGTGCGCTGCCTGTAGGTCTGCCGGGCAATAACGACCGTCTTCAAGGTAACGCCCCAGCAAATTCATCGACTTGGCGTGCCCCACATTCGCGGCCTCGCGGTACAACGCAAACGCAGCGTGCTGGTCTTGCACCACACCGCGCCCGGTCGCGAGTAAGTTGGCGTAGTTGTACAACCCCCAATCGAGCCCGCCCTGAGCCGCCATTCGGTAATGGCTGGCGGCCGCCCGCTCATCCACCGCGCAGCCCCAACCCAGCTCAAGACAGCGCCCAAGCATGTTGCGCGCCATTAAGTGCCCGCCGTTGGCGGCAATCCCAAACCAGCGAAAGGCCAACGGCACGTCGCGCTCAATGCCCTGCCCATCCAGCAGAATCTGGCCGAGCAACGCTTGCCCCTCAACGATGCCTTGCTTGGCAGCCATCAAGATGGCCTGTGCTGCACGCGCCGGATTTTGGGCAAGCATGGCTTTGAGTTGCTCGCCGTTCAGCACTTCTTCACGCCGTAATTGAAAGCTCATGACTTACACCTCAACCCAGCGCCGCAACAGGTTGTGATAGGTGCCCGTGAGTTGCACCAGCGAGGGGTGATCCGGCACGTCGCGGGTCAGTTGCTGGATCGCGCTGTCCATCTCAAACAGCAAGGTGCGTTGGCTGTCTTCACGCACCAGGCTTTGGGTCCAGAAGAACGACGCAAAACGGGCGCCACGGGTGACGGCGTTGACCTTGTGCAAACTGGTGCCGGGGTACAGCACCATATCGCCCGCCGGGAACTTGACCTGCTGCACGCCGTAGGTGTCCTGAATCACCAGCTCGCCGCCGTCATAGTCCTCGGGATCACTGAAAAACAGGGTCGCAGACAAATCCGTGCGCACCCGCTCCTGGCTACCTTTGGGCTGGCGCACCGCGTTGTCGATATGAAAATCAAAGCTGCCGCCCCCGGTGTAGCAGTTCACCAACGGCGGGAAGACTTTGTGCGGCAAGGCGGCCGACATGAACAGCGGATTTTTCCACAGCCGGTCAATCATCGCTGCGCCAATCTCTTTCGCCAACGGATGGCCTTCGGGCAACTGTAGATTGTGTTTGGCCTTGGCGGACTGGAACCCGGCGGTGATTTTGCCGTCTGCCCACTCCGTCTGCGTCAGCGCCTCGCGAATACGCTGCACTTCTTCACGGGAAAACAAGCCGGGAATGTGCAGCAACATGGCGCGATACCTGATTAGGAAAAGGATGCCGATGGTATTGATTCTTATTGAATATGTAAAACATTGTTAAGAACCCACAGGACGAACGACTGCGAAAAAACCGTAAAGCCAAACTGTAAAGATTGTAAATTTAGCGCGAATAGTAATCCCTCTCAATTGATAGGCAGAATTGTTTGCACTATATTCCGCGGCTCAAATTCTGGGGGAAGGGATTTTCAAATGTCGCGCCAACTCATAAAAATACCGGTCAGTTCACCGCGTTTGCTGGCTTCGGCCATCGGCGTTGCAATGACTGCGACCTCGGCTGGCCATCTGGCTCAAGCCGCCGAAAGCACTGACAGCAAAGCTCAGAGCAACAGTATTTCTCTTGGCGCGACCACGGTCTCGGGCGAGCAAACCCAGCAGTCTTATCAGACCGATAAAGGCAGCTCGCAAAAGTACACAGCGCCACTGGTCGACACCCCGCGCTCCGTCACCGTGATCCCTCAACAAGTGCTGCAAGACACCGCAGCCACTTCGCTGCAAGACGCATTGCGCACCGTTCCGGGTGTGACATTCGGCGCAGGCGAAGGCGGCAACCCGCAAGGCGATCGTCCTTTCATCCGTGGTTTTGACGCTCAGGGCGACACCTACCTCGATGGCGTGCGTGACACCGGCGGCCAGACCCGCGAAATTTTCGACGTTGAATCCATCGAAGTCAGCAAAGGCCCGAACTCATCCTTCGGTGGCCGTGGCTCGGCGGGCGGTAGCTTGAACCTGGTGAGCAAGACCCCAAAACTGGGTGACTTCCTCAACGGTGGCTTCACTTACGGCTCAGACCAGACCCGCCGCTACACGGTGGACATTAACCGTCAGTTCCTGGACACCGCCGCGTTCCGCCTGAACCTGATGAGCCATGAGCAAAACGTTGCCGGTCGTCAATCGGTCAACTACGACCGCTGGGGCGTTGCGCCGTCGCTGACCTTCGGCCTGGGCACTGAAACCCGCCTGAACCTCAGCTACTACCACCTGGAAAGCAACGACCTGCCGGACTCGGGCATTCCATACGGCTACAGCAACAGCTCTAAAACAGCGGTTCACGTGCACGACAAGCCAGACAATGGCGGCGACAGCAGCAACTTCTACGGCCTCAAAGACCGTGACTTCCGCAAAACCCGCGCCGACATCAGCACCATTTCGTTCGAACACGATCTGAGCGACTCGATGACCGTGAAGAACACCTTCCGTCACGGCAACACCGGTCAGGACTACATCCTCACCCAGCCGGACGACAGCCAGCACAACGTCAACCAGTACGGCACCGTATGGCGCCGTGCCAACACCCGTGTGTCGACCACCGAAACCACCACCAACCAGACCGACCTGTTTGGAAACTTCAATGTGATGGGTTTCAAAAACACCTACTCCACGGGTATTGAGTTCACTCGCGAAGAAACCCGCGCCAGCAGCTACACCGTGACCCCGAACAGCAACCCGAATTGCACCCCGGACAAAGTCGGTAACAGCGGCGGCCAGTGCACCTCACTGTCCAACCCGAACCCAAGTGACCAGTGGATCGGCACCATCGATCGCAACTACTACGGCACCAACACCGTTGGCGTGACCAAAGCGGCTTACGTGTTTGACACCATCGAACTTGACCCTAAGTGGCTGCTCAACGCCGGCCTGCGTTACGACCAGTTCGACACCACCGCCAACACCAACGCTGCGACAGGCCGTACCAAAGCCAAAAACGACAGCAATTTCTTCAACTGGCAGACCGGCCTGGTCTGGAAACCACTGGATAACGGCAGCGTTTACCTGTCTTACGCGACCTCGGCGACTCCGCCTGGCGCAATGGTCGGCGAAGGCGTAGACGGCAATGGTCTGGTAACCCCTGGCAGCGTCATCAGCAGCGACCTGAAGCCCGAAGAAACCGTTAACTACGAACTGGGCACCAAGTGGGATGTGTTCCAGGAGCGTCTGTCCCTGACCGCAGCCATCTTCCGAACCGAGAAGAAGAACACCCGTGTTCTGACCGACTCGTACACCTATGAGAACGCCGGTGAGTCCCGTGTGGACGGTATCGAGCTGTCGGCGAGCGGGAAAATCACTGACAAGTGGCAAGTGTTTGCAGGCTACAGCTACCTGAAAAGCGAGCTGGTTGATCCAGGCCTGAAAGCCAACCGTAACGGCAGCGTCAACACCGCCGCTGTGTCGGACAAAGGCAACCAAATGCCGAACACCCCGAAAAACAGCTTCAGCCTGTGGACCACGTACGAAGTGATGCCGAAGCTGACCATCGGCGGCGGCGCGTTCTATGTCGACCAAGTGTATGGCGACACGGCTAACACCGTTTATGTGCCGTCTTACACTCGCTACGACGCGATGGCCAGCTACAAGCTGACCAAAAACATCGACCTGCAACTGAACGTACAAAACCTGACCGACAAAACGTACTACGACAAAGCCTACGCGGCCCACTTCGCCAATCAGGCGGCGGGACGTACAGCCTTGTTGACCACCAGCTTCCATTTCTAAGCTGACGTAAAAGCGTTAAGGCACGTAAAGCCCCGTCCATTCAGTGGCCGGGGCTTTTGTGTGTAAAAAAGTCGTACGCGGCATAATGCGCCGCGAAGCATTCAATTGAGCGAGCAAGGCGGTCGTCGTGTTTAAGAAAATCCTGTTCCAGCTGCACTGGTTTTTCGGGATAACCGCAGGGTTGATCCTGGCCTTGATGGGGATAACGGGCGCAGCCGTGTCCTTTCAGGATGAGTTGCTGGACTTGCTCAACCCCACCGTACTCAAGGTCGAGAAACGCGACAGTGGCGTACTGCCGCCTGCTGAACTGGTACGCAAGGTCGAGGCCACCGAAGGCAAACAAGTGGCCATGCTCTGGGTTGGCGTCGACAGTGACAGCGCCTCACGGATTTTTTTCACCGCGCCACCCGGTGAGCGGCGCGGCCAATTGCGTTATGTAGACCCGTACACCGGTGACTATCAGGGCGACGTCAGTGGGCTGGGCTTCTTTAATCTGATGCTGCAACTGCACCGTTTTCTGGCCATCGGCGATACCGGCCGCCAGATCACCGGGGCTTGTACGCTGATGCTGCTGTTTTTCTGTCTGTCGGGTCTGTACCTGCGCTGGCCACGCAACGCGCTGAACTGGCGCGTCTGGTTGACCCTGGACTGGGCCAAAAAGGGCCGTAGCTTTAATTGGGACCTGCACTCAGTGGCAGGCACCTGGTGCCTGATTGTTTATCTGATGTCGGCACTGACCGGCTTGTCCTGGTCATACGAGTGGTACAACCAGGGCCTGCAAAAGCTCTTCTCCGACTCCCCTAATGGCGAGCAACGCAAGGGCGGACGGGGCGGCCCTCCGGGTGCTACAGGCGCACCGCCGGTCGCTGACTATGATGCGATCTGGGCCAGTATCCAAAAAACGGCCGGGCCAGACCTGAGCATGTACAACGTGCGCATGCCGCCTGTTGCTGGCCAGCCTGCGACCGTCTTCTATCTATTGAAGAACTCACCTCACGAGCGCGCCTTCAACCAGATCATGCTCGACCCGGCTACCGGCGCGGTAAAAAAGGTCGAACGCTATGACGACAAGCGCTACACGGCGCAATTGCTGACCAGCATTTACGCCCTGCACACCGGCAGCTACTGGGGGATTACCGGGCGCGTTGTGGTGACCATCGCCAGCCTGACCATGCCGCTGTTCTTTATTACGGGCTGGCTGCTGTACCTGGACCGTCGCCGCAAAAAGCGTCAGGTCAAACAGGCGCGCCAGGGCTTTGCCACTGCAAGCAGCGATGCACCGTCCTGGTTGATCGGCTTTGCCAGCCAAAGTGGTTTTGCCGAACAACTGGCCTGGCAAACCGCCGGGCAACTGCAGGCGGCAGGCTTGCCAGTGCGCGTCCAGCCACTGGCAGCCGTCAGCGAAGACGATTTGCAGCAGGCCAACCATGCCTTGTTTGTGGTCAGCACCTTCGGTGACGGCGAAGCGCCTGACAGTGCACGGGGCTTTGAACGCAAAATACTGGGCCAGCCGCTGGGCTTGAACACGCTCAACTACTCGATGCTGGCCTTGGGCGATCGCCAATACCCGCATTTTTGCGGCTTTGCGACCCGTATCCAGCAATGGCTGAGCGAGCGCGGCGCACAGTCGTTGTTTGCCCCGGTTCAGGTCGACAGCGGCGATCCTGAAGCGCTGCATCATTGGCAACAACAACTCAGCCAACTCACGGGCGGCGCACCCAGCGCCACCTGGCAAGCCCCGAGCTACAACAACTGGACCCTCGAACAGCGCCAACTGCTGAACCCTGGCAGCAGCGGTTCCGGGGTTTACCTGCTGGGCCTCACCGCTCCCGATGCCAGCCACACATGGCAGGCCGGTGATCTGGTGGAAGTCATGCCAAGGCAATCGGCGTGGGCGGTCGAGCACCTGCTTGATGGGCTCGGCCTGTCAGCAGAGACCCTCGTCCACCTTGATGGCCTGCAAGAGACCCTCGCTCAGGCACTGGCCAGCCGCCAGTTGCCAGAAAATCGCGGGCACTTGGTGGGCTTGCACGCCCAAGCGCTGGTCGACGCCTTGATCCCGCTGAACATGCGCGAGTACTCCATCGCTTCGATTCCACAAGACGGTGTGCTGCAACTGATCGTGCGTCAGGAGCGCCATCCCGATGGCAGCCTGGGCCTGGGTTCTGGCTGGCTGACTGAGCATGCGCCGCTGGGTGCCGCTATCAGCTTGCGTCTGCGGCGCAACAGTGGCTTCCATCTCCCTGCCGAGCCTTGCCCGCTGATTTTGCTGGGTAACGGCACCGGGCTCGCGGGTTTGCGCAGCTTGCTCAAGGCGCGAGTTGCCCAAGGCCAGCAACCCAACTGGTTGTTGTTTGGCGAACGCAATGCCGCGCACGACTTCTATTGCCGCGAAGAACTGCAAGGCTGGTTGGCCAGTGGTGAGTTGACGCGACTGGACTTGGCGTTTTCACGCGATCAGGCACAGAAGGTGTATGTCCAGGACCGCCTGCGTGAATCGGCTGATGAAGTACGACGCTGGCTGGCGGACGGCGCGGCGATTTACATCTGCGGCAGCTTGCAAGGCATGGCGTCGGGTGTGGATCACGTGCTGATTGAAATGCTCGGTGCTGAGGCAGTGGAACTGCTGATTGAGCAAGGGCGTTACCGGCGGGACGTGTATTAACCTTATAAACCGCCCGCATAAGTATGCGGGCGACAATGTAAATGTTTACTCTTTCCTGATTTCTTTAACCTCAACGTTCATTTCTTTAACAACTTGTTTCAGATCACGGGAGGCAGAGACCGGGCATTTAGCATCACGGCAATTATTATTAAGTCTGCACGCCTCGGCGCACGATACATCTCTAAACTTTTCGTCTGGACCGACCATCTTGCAGACGTCTGAACTTCCACCTTCAATAGTACCGTTGGCGTTTTTGTCTGTACCAAAGTAATAGCAAGATCCACTGCCACCGCCAATGGGACTCAAATCACACACAACGCCCCCTAGAACTGCGGTTCTCCCACCGCACAATGCCGCTCCAAACGCCGAAGTGAGCGCACTGAAAACAATGAGAGCGACACTAAATACAGAAACAAACATTAACTTCTTAACGCACGGCACACTCGATTTAACATTGATCATTGTCGACCACCTTCAAATAATATTTAAGTTACCCCCCCTTAAATAGTAGTAATCGACCTAACTGTGAACTATATCTTCTTGGATCAAAGAGCCTTACAAGATTAAACCTTCAGCGCAACGGTATAACTACCGTTGCGCTGTTTGCTTTAAGCCTTGGCCGTTTCCAGCGCCATATCCACCGGCTCCGGGCGTTTGATCACGGCATAGACCACCGCCGTCAACACACTGCCTGCCACAATTGCCAGCAAGTACAACAGCGCATGGTTGATGGCATTCGGAATCAGCAGCACAAACAAACCACCGTGCGGCGCCATCAGCTTGCAGCCGAAGTACATCGACAATGCACCGGTCAGCGCGCCACCGACAATGCTTGCCGGAATCACCCGCAACGGATCTTTGGCCGCAAACGGAATGGCGCCTTCGGAAATAAAGCACAGACCCAGCACCAACGCAGCTTTGCCCGCCTCACGCTCGGTCTGGGCGAATTTGCGCCGCGCAATCAAGGTCGCAATGCCCAAGCCAATCGGCGGCACCATGCCCGCCGCCATCGTCGCGGCCATCGGTGCATAACTTTGCGAAGCCAGCAAACCCACCGAAAATGCATAAGCCGCTTTGTTGATCGGTCCGCCCAGGTCGACACACATCATGCCGCCCAGCAGCACACCCAGCAGAATCGCGTTGGTGGTGCCCATGCTGTCGAGGAAGTGGGTCAGGCCTTCGAGCATCCCGGCCACCGGCTTGCCGACCACGTAGATCATCACCAGCCCGGTAAACAGGCTGGCGAACAACGGGATGATCAGAATCGGCTTCAACGCTTCAAGGCTTTGTGGCAACCGCGCATAGCGATTGATCGCTTTGGCGCAGTAACCGGCGATAAAGCCAGCAATGATCCCGCCAATAAAACCGGCCCCCAAGGTGCTCGCCAGCAAGCCACCAATCATCCCCGGCGCCAGCCCCGGACGGTCGGCAATCGAGTAAGCGATGTAACCCGCCAGCAACGGCACCATCAATTTGAACGCCGCATCGCCACCGATTTGCATCAGCGCGGCAGCCAAGGTGCCCGGCTCTTTATAAGCCGTAATGCCAAACACGAAGGACAAGGCAATCAGCAAACCGCCCGCCACCACCATCGGCAGCATGAACGACACACCCGTCAGCAAGTGTTTGTACACGCCGGTTTTTTCTTGCTTGGCCGGGGCCGAGCCGCCCGATGCCGCCGACTCTTGCTGACCTTCACTCAAGGCCTTGTTCAACGTGGCTTCAGCCTGCTTGAGCGCAATGCCGGTGCCACAGCGGTAAATCTTTTTGCCTGCAAAACGTTCAGTCGGCACTTCAATATCGGCGGCCAGCAGCACGACATCGGCCTCGCTGATAGCCTGCGCGCTCAACGGGTTGCGCGCGCCGACAGAGCCCTGGGTTTCGACCTGCAACTCATAACCCAACCGCTTGGCCGCCTGCTGCAAGGCTTCGGCCGCCATAAAGGTGTGCGCCACGCCTGTCGGACACGCTGTGATCGCAACGATTTTTGGCGCATGCGCTGCCGTTTCAACCTGCGTTGAAACGCTGGGCGCGGTATACACTTCGGCCTCTTTTACCCCACGCAGCAATACCGCTTCGACGTCTTGCAGGGCTTGAGCCGGGGTGCTCTGATAAACCCGTTTGCCGATAAAGCGCTGCATGTCCAGCGGCGTGCTGCTGACCAGCAACACCCATTCGGCTTCGTCGATCGTTGCCTTGGACAACTGACGTTCCGGGTGTTTGGGGTCATGCACTTCAACGCTGGTGCTCCAGCCCTGACGCTGCGCGGCAGCATCCAGCAAGCGGGCACACAGTACGCTGGTCACCATGCCGTTAGGGCAGCCCGTCACAATGGCTAATTTCATGTGTATCCCTCTTATTCTTGTGTCAAAGCGCGCACGTCGACGCCGTTTTCAAGCGTCGTTAACTGCAGTGCGTCGCTGATGCCAAAGCCGATTTGAGTGACCGCCATTGCCGCAATGGCCGTCGCGGTGCGCAAGGTCTGTTCCGGGCTGTGATTGCTGATCAAGCCATGCACCATGCCGGCCAACAGCGAATCCCCTGCCCCGACGGTGCTTGCCACGCGCACTTTGGGTGGCTGTGCATGCAAGGTCTGAGCGCCACGACTGAACCAGCTCACGCCGTCAGCACCATGAGAAATCACGACGTGGGAAATCCCCAGCGTCTGTAAGTGAGTGGCCGCGGCCACTTGGGACTCCACGCTGTCGACCGGGCGACCCAGCGCTTCGCGGAGTTCTTCGGCATTCGGCTTGACCAGCCACGGTCCAGCGCTCAGGCCTTCTTTCAAGGCCTCACCGCTGGTGTCCAGAATCACTTTCAGGCCAAGTTTCTTGAGGCGCAGCACCAATTCGCGCAGCCACTGCGCACTGATGCCTCGCGGCAAGCTGCCTGCCACCACGACGGCGTCATGGCTGGCGGCAATTTGATCGAGTTTGTCGAGTAGCGCCTGTTGCGCCAGATCATTGACATGCGGCCCCGGACCGTTGATGTCCGTGACCCGGCCGTCATCTTCTGCAAGTTTGATGTTGCTGCGGGTTTCGCCCGGCACGCGAATAAACGCATCGGCAAAACCACGTCGAGTAAACAAGGCGTTAAACGCTTGTTGATTGTCTTCCCCCAAAAAGCCACTCACCGTCACTTTGTGGCCCAGATCGGCCAGTACTTGAGCAACGTTAATGCCCTTGCCCGCCGCATGGGTCAGCAACGCTTGGCTGCGATTGACGTCACCGGGTTCCAGCTGCGCCAGGCGCACGGTCAGGTCCAGGGCCGGGTTAAGGGTAATCGTTAGAATCTTGGCCATTAAAGCGCCTCCACCAATGCACGAACTTCGTCTGGTCCGCCGACACTCAGGGCCTGTACGGCCAGGGTTTTAAGACGCTCCATACTGAGCTCACGCACCCGCGCTTTGACCTCGGGAATGCTGCGGGCCGAGACGCTGAGTTCATCCACGCCAAGTCCCACCAGCACCGGCACGGCCAGCGGATCGGCCGCCAGCTCGCCGCACACACCGACCCATTTGCCGTGGGCATGGGCCGCGCGCACGGTAATGTCGATCAGTTGCAATACCGCCGGGTGCAGGCCGTCAGCCTGAGCCGACAAAGTCGGGTGGCCACGGTCGATCGCCAGCGTGTATTGGGTCAAATCGTTGGTACCGACGCTGAAAAAGTCGACTTCCTTGGCCAGTACCGGCGCCAGCAAGGCTGCGGACGGCACTTCGATCATGATCCCCAGTTGCAAGTCAGCCACCGGAATTTCCAGGCGCAGGCGTTCGGTCATGTCCCGCGCCGCACGCCACTCAGCCACGCTGCCCACCATCGGGAACATGATGCGCAGCGGGCGGTTGTCAGCCGAGCGCAACAAGGCGCGCAATTGACTTTCCATCACCTGCGGACGTTGCAGCGTCAGACGAATGCCGCGCACACCGAGAAACGGGTTTTCTTCTTTCTCAATCGGCCAGTACGGCAACGGTTTGTCGCCGCCCACGTCCAGCGTGCGCACCACCAAAGGCCGTCCATCCAGACCGTCGAGTACGCGACGGTACTCGGCTTCTTGAGTCGCTTCGTCCGGTGCCTGAGAGTGCGCCATGAAAATCAGCTCGGTGCGCAGCAGGCCAATGCCTTCTGCGCCCTGCTCCACCGCAGCGGCTACGCCTTTGCTTTCCCCGATGTTGGCGAACACTTCAACCGCATGCCCGTCCAGGGTCACGGCGGGTTGATGGCGCAACTCGGAGGCGGCCAGCAAACGTTGTTCACGGCTGTCGCGTTCGTCAGTCGCGCGCTGCAAGGCATCCGCATCAGGCGCCACGTGCAAGCGACCGCGCTGGCCGTCGATCAGCAATTGGGTGCCCGGTGCCAGCAACAGCACCGAGTCGCCTGCACCGACCAAGGCCGGAATACCCAAGGCGCGGGCGACGATGGCACTGTGCGCAGTCGCCCCGCCACGTGCCGTCAAGATACCCGCGACCCGTGCCGGGTCCAGACGCGCCACATCGGAGGGGCCCACTTCGTCCATCACCAGCACGTAAGGCTGGTCGGGCTCAGCCAGGGTTTCGACGCCGCACAACTGCGCCAACACCCGGCGGCCGATGTCACGCAGGTCCGCCGCACGCTCGGCCAGCAAAGCGTCCTGCAACGATTCCTGCTGACGCGCAGCGGCTTCGATGACCGCCATCCACGCGGCCTCGGCGCTTTCGCCCTGCTTGAGACGTGAATCGACTTCGTCAGTCAATTCCGGGTCGTCGAGCATTTCCTGGTGGGTGATAAAAATCTCGCGGATGGCCTTGGACTGGCTGCGCTGGATCAGCCCTTCAATATCTTGGCGCACCTCACCCAAAGCTTTTTGCAGACGCTCACGCTCGACCGCTGAAGACTCGCCGCGCAGTGGGTAGTCGAACACTTGCAGCACTTGAATGTGCGCCGGGCCGATGGCGATGCCGGGCGCCGCCGGGATCGCTTGAAGCACGCTGCCCGCCGCCGGGGCCGTGATCACAGCGGCAATTTCTGCCACTTCAGGTGCGGCCTCGGCCAACAGTGGCAACGGCTCGACTTCTTCGCCCAGGCCTTGTTCGACAGCAGCCAGAATCGCTGGCAAGGCGTCATTGGCAATCGTTGGCTCGGCGACAAATTCCAGCACCTGACCACGGCGCACGCCCAGGCTGAGCAGCTTGCTCAGGCTCTTGGCGGACACTGCACTCGACTCTTGGCCGTCGAGGATTCTGACGCGAATGTCGCCATCAAAACTCTTGGCCAATTGCGCGAGAATTTTCGCCGGGCGGGCGTGCAAACCGTGGGCATTGGCCAAGGTGATGCGCGCACTCGGCCAGTCAGCCGGCAACTCGCCCCCCAGCACTTCAAGCACGGCACGTCGGCTGGTGGCACGCCCCAATTCGTGGCCACGCCCTTCAATCAACAGCGCACACAGGCGTTCGAGCAAGGCTTGATGCGCTTCGCCCAGACTGGCCAGACAGAACAAACCGCTGAGCGGCTGGCCCAAATAACGAATCGGTTTGTCGGGTGTGACAAACGCCAGCCCCGGACGCTTGACCGTTTGCTCGCTGTGCAGCCACCACAGGCCATCGCCCAGCGGCAGTGCTTCCACTTGTTGCAGCACGGCGGCAAAGCCGTTGCTCACACAGTCGGCCTGACGCAACAGGCGCGCACCCCGCCAAACCAGCTCTTCGAAGTCATCGGCTGACACGCCAAGACCAATCATCTGAGCGTCCAGCGCCAGTTCTTGCGGTGCGCCTTGCAGCAGTTTGAGCAAGGCCTCGGCCGAACTGGCGCGCCGCAGGGCTTCGCCCAGATCGGTTTCGCCCAGTGCACGGGTCAGCAGTTGCAATAAACGCAGGTGCTCGTCGGACTTGGCCGCGATGCCAATCGCCAGGTACACGATTTGGCCATCACCCCAGTCCACACCTTGCGGAAATTGCAACAAGCGCACACCCGTGGCGTGCACCAAGTCCCGGGTTTCTGGGGTGCCATGGGGAATGGCAATACCTTGACCCAAAAAGGTTGAACCCTGAGCCTCACGCGCTTGCAAGCCATTCAGATAACCTTCGGCCACCAAGCCATCGGCGACGAGTTTATCGGCCAGCAGTTGCAACGCCGCAGACTTATCCACAGCCGTTTGACCCATGGAAATCTGCTCTATGGTGAGCTCAAGCATGCGTTCTCCTTTTCCGACGCTCAATGGCGTTCGGTATTGTTTTGAATTAAGTCAGCTTAGGTCGCTCCCCGCGAAGTGGCTCAGCAGATGTGTGGCAAGCACAAGCTGTTGTAGGAAAGCGCCTTAAAACACGTAAGCTGAAACGTTTAACCAAGAAAGAACGGCACGTTACTGCATAATCGCTCGCGCTTGAAGCCCAACCTGTCGCTTTGATCGACGTCAACCGGGCGATGTTGCAAAAAAATACAGTGACTACAAGGCAGACGATGATCGACTGCCTTTATCGGTTAGGATTGGCCAGAATGTCGACATGTACTACAAAAAATAAGGAATTTTCGGCGTGAAGCTCAGTGATATTGCACAACTGGCAGGTGTTTCAGTGACAACCGCCAGCTATGTCATCAATGGCAAGGCCGAGCAGCAGCGCATCAGCAGCAGCACGGTCGAGCGCGTACGCGCTGTCGTCGAGGAACATGGATTTACCCCCAACCCGCAAGCCGCCGGGCTACGCAGCCGGCACACGCGCACGTTGGGGTTTATCCTGCCGGACCTCGAAAACCCGAGTTATGCGCGCATCGCCAAGCAACTCGAACAAGGTGCTCGCGCTCGCGGCTATCAACTCCTCATTGCCAGCTCTGATGACGCACCCGACAGCGAGCGCCAGTTGCTCAAGCTGTTTCGTGCCCGCCGTTGCGATGCGTTGTTTGTGGCCAGTTGCTTGCCGCCTGAAGACGACAGCTACCGCCAGTTGCAAGACCTGGGCATGCCGATCATTGCGATTGACCGGACGCTGGAGCCTTCGCGCTTCTGCTCGGTTATCAGCGATGACTGCGAAGCCAGCCTGCAACTGACCCGCAGCCTGTTGCAGCCCATGCCACAGCAAATTGCCTTGATCGGCGCTCGCCCGGAACTGAGCATCAGCCAGGCGCGAGCCGCTGGCTTCAAGCAGGCGCTCGAAGGTTTTGAAGGCGAGATCCTGATCGAGCACGGCGCCGCCTTCAGCCGTGAATGTGGCCGACGCATCATTGATGAGTTGCTGGCACGCTTGGGGCATTTTCCTGAAGCGCTGGTCACCACCTCCTACGTGTTGCTGCAAGGTATGTTTGATGCGCTGCTGGATCACCCTGACCAGACGCCGCCTCGGCGCTTGGCCACGTTTGGTGACACCCAGTTGCTGGACTTTTTGCCGTTGCCGGTGAATGCCATGGGCCAGCAACATCAGCTAATCGCCGAAAAGGCGCTGGACCTGGCCTTGGCGGCCATTGAAGAACAGCGCTACGAGCCCGGCATCCAGGCCATTGCCCGAACCTTTAAACAGCGCATTCATCAGGTCTCCTGAACATGCACTTGATAGACACCCATACCCACCTCGACTTTCCCGACTTTGACCCCGACCGCCGCGCACTGCTGGCGCGCAGCCGGGCGTTGGGGGTCAAGCAGATGGTGGTGCTGGGGGTCTATCAGCCTAATTGGCAGCGGCTGTGGGATCTGGTCCAGACAGACAGCCAGCTCTATGCCGCTTTCGGTCTGCACCCGGTGTACCTGGATCAGCATCGTGCTGAACACGTGATTGAACTGGGGCAATGGCTGGACCGCCTGGCCGGCCACCCGCAACTGTGCGCGGTAGGCGAAATCGGCCTCGACTACTTTTTGCCGGAACTGGACCGTGAAGGTCAGCAGCAGGTGTTTGAAGCGCAGTTGAAACTGGCATACGAGGCAAACCTTCCCGCCTTGCTCCATGTTCGACGCAGCCATGCGCCAGTGATCGCCACATTGAAGCGTTTTCGGCTACAGCGCGGCGGGATCATTCATGCATTTGCAGGCAGCCGGGAAGAGGCTCGCGAATATATAAAGCTGGGTTTCAAACTGGGTCTGGGAGGGGCGGCAACCTGGCCGCAGGCATTGCGCTTGCGCAAGGTGATTGCCGACTTGCCGCTGGACGCCATCGTGCTGGAAACCGACTCGCCTGACATGGCACCGTTCATGTACCCCAACCAGCGCAACAGCCCGACGCATTTGCCGGCGATTGGCGAAGCATTGGCACACGTGATGGGGATAAGCCCCGAGGAGTTGGCCAACGCCAGCACGTCGAATGCGTGTGAATTGTTTGGCTGGAAAACCACACTTCCCCTGTAGGAGCGAGCTTGTCTCGCGATCTTTTAAAAGATCAAAAGATCGCGAGACAAGCTCGCTCCTACAGGGGGGGGTTACAGCAACAACGTCCACACCGCAAACCCTGCGTACCACAGCACCGCCGCGCGCAGCAGTAATGCCCACAGGGTGTCCAGGCTGGCAACGCCTTCCGGGCCTGCTTGCGGTGGCGGAATTTCTGCCGCCGCACACCCAGCTTTGTTGATGAGCTGCTCGGCGCTGATGTCCCAGCTCAGCAGTTCGTGCAGCATCACCCGGCTGACCGCCGCAAAGTTGCCCACGAACGCAAAGCTTGCCGCCAGCAAGCGCACCGGCAGCCAGTCAAAGGCATGCCGCAGTTGCTGTGCGCGTTCGACCAGTTCCGGGTTTTTGCCATGTTCTGCGGCCAGCGCCAGCAAGCGATAGCTCAAGGCTGCAACAGGCCCCAACAGGAAGTACCAAAAGATCACTGCAAAGAAACTCTGATAGGCCTGCCATAACAAATGGCTTTGCACCTGCTCAAGCAATTGCTCGCCACTGTCAGCGCTGACACCAATGTCGCGCTCAGCCACATGCGCACCCGCCTGCAGGTCTCCACGGCGCCAGGCGTCACGAATAGGCCCAAGCCCCGCGAGCAGGTCACCCCGGCCCAAGCTGTAAATCACCACCAGCACGTGCACAGGCAAGACCAGCAAGCCATACGCCACCGGCTCCAGAACCCACAGCAGCAAACCGAGAACGGCCACCGGAAACACAATCAGGAGGGTTAACACCCACCACGGTTTGTTCCCCAGCGTGGGGCTGCTTTCCAGCTTGTGAAGCTCGCGCAACCAGCCGCCATCACACTGAAGACGCTGACGGAAGGCCGAAAACTTCTCGACCAGAATCGCCAGCAGTAACACCACAAAACTCATTTTTTATCTCCTGTGTGCTGCAATGCGTTACGAAAACGCCTCCAGTCAAAAGCCGGGCCCGGATCCGTCTTGCGCCCCGGCGCGATGTCGCTATGGCCGCAGATTCTGTGCGGTGTAATCGACGGGTAAGCCGCTTGCAATTGTAGGGTCAAGGCAGTCAACGCCTTATATTGCGCATCGCTGAATGGCAGTTCATCGGTGCCTTCAAGTTCTATGCCCAGCGAAAAATCATTACAGGTCTCACGGCCCTCAAAACTCGAAACCCCCGCATGCCAGGCCCGGTCAATACAGGAGACAAACTGAGTGATTTGGCCGTCACGTTCAATCAGAAAGTGCGCACTGACCGTTAGTTCACGGATGCCTTCGAAGTAAGGATGTTCTGTGGCATCGAGCTTATTCTGGAAAAATTCCTGCACCTTGCCGGTACCAAACTGCCCGGGAGGCAAGCTGATGTTGTGGATAACCAACAGGGATATTTCGCCGTCAGGGCGCGTATTGAAGTTGGGTGAAGGACAACGGCGCACGCCTTGGCACCAGCCGCTTGCGGGGTCCAGTTGCATACAGCCTCCTCAACGGCTTAATCGAAAGGGCCCAGTATGCCGCGCCGCGCGCAACCATGGGGAGCTATCTGCCCATCCGGGTGATCCATTTAGTTCAATGGCCGCTGTATTGGCCCATGCTGCCGATCACCGACGCCAGGGCCCGGTCGAACAGCAGGCGGTCATCAAGCAATAGAATCGTCCCGCTGCGCAGTTGCCCAATTAAGTCAGATCGGCTCTTTTCGACGACTTTCATGCCACCGCGGTTAACAAATATATGCCGGCCTTCTGGCTCAAATATCGCAATCAGCTTGCAACGCAGCTTGCATGCCGGATCTTCCTGAAGCTCTACCCAAGTGCCGATACGCAGCTGACTGACCAACAGCAATCCCAAATGGTCTTGCTCATCCAGCACCGACTGTTGCCCGGCGCGCAGAAAGCGAGCCTTTTTCGCGTGCAGTTGCTCGCGGGCCCGGGTGCGGTGTTCGGACTGCTCGATGCGCCCCCGCTCGGCGTGGGTAAATCGCAAGAAGTCATGCAACAAGTCTTCAAGCAACTCTGGGGTATTGGTGCATGAACAACGCGCCAGTTGCTGCACCACCCGCTCAATCTGTTGGTAGATCGAGTCGTTGTGGACATCGACGCTGTCGTCCCACCCCATGGCAGCATCGGCGATGACGTTCAACAAGCAGCGGGCAGGATGGCTGTCGCTGCTGAAGAAATTCGGGTCGAGCTGGGCAATATTGAGCATCGGCTCCTGCAACTGCCCGATCAGCGATTTCAGCGCAGGCGCAAGATTGTGGTCACCCCCGATGTAGTCAAATAACTGCCCGACCAGTTGACTCGCGTCTTCAGCGGCGACGCCTGACGCTTGCACACGGGCCGCGGTGCTTGAATTACAGCACGAGACCCTGTCCGACAGATTGGGCAGTACACCTGTCGCCACTAACAGTTGGTTGGCATCGGCGTACAGCTGCGAAGTTTGGCTGAGCAGGTATTTCTCGAAGAGTTGCAACATGATCAGCTTGACCTTGAGGTCGACGCCCTGCTCACGCTCAGCCTGCAAAAAGTACTCACAGAGCATCGCCGGACCCAGCGGATTGTTGTGTTCATCAAGCGCCACCCAGCTCAGGGTGTTGAGACGAGTGCTCAATTGGCAGAGGGCCAATGGGTTACGTGACAGCACTTGAGCGACCATGGTGTTGATCACTTGATCACGCTCAAAATCAATGTTCATCAGCGAAAACGCATTCTGTGCCGGTGCGCGACCCGCCAAGGAGCGTTCGCTGGAATCAGGCTGGGTCAACTTGAGAAAGGCGTAAAACAGTCGTTCAAGAAACCCGCGCTCGATGTTTTTACGCTTGAGCCGCACATCACGCATGGCTTCAAAAAACAGGCTTTGGTCGGCGTTGTTCTGGGCCTTGTCGGCCATTTCAAATAACGTTTCGTCAGCGTTATCGAACAATACTTGCAAGTCGCTCTTGAGTTGCTGCGCGGCTTTGTCATGCACCTGCAACAGGATGACAGGCAGGCGGGTGAGCGGCGAGTGTATCGCCAACTCGGTAGAGGCCCTGTGCCCAGACCCCACTTTCCCGTCGTTTTGCATCCTGGCCTCCAGTAATGGTTTTCTTCGCTGGCAACTGAGCAACGCGTGACCAAGCAGTCATATCGGGTGCTCACAGACAGCAACTGGCGAGTGTTGTGCACACTCGCCAGCGATTCGAAATCAGAACATCACTCATGCGTCAAAGCTATGACGCCAAATAGAAGGCGGATTATCTTTTAAAAGATGTCGTTTGTACCAGTCACACGCTCCATTTCATTGAATGAGTGGACAATTTAATACTGAAAGTGCCAAAAGCCGCACAGTTAGGGCATTTGCCGGCCCTGCACTGCGCACCTTGGGTTCGGCCGCGGCATAGACATATAATCGCTGCACTTTGTTTGTGGAGCGCGTTATGCCGAATTTACATCTGGCCGACCTCACTGCCGAAATCGAAGCCAACGTGCGCCGTGCGTTAGCCGAAGACATTGGCAGCGGCGACATCACTGCACGACTGATTCCGGCCGAACGTCTGGCCAAAGCCACAATCATTACTCGCGAGGCTGCCGTCATCAGCGGCACCGCGTGGGTGGATACCGTATTTCGCCAGCTAGATCCTCGGGTTGCCGTGCACTGGCAAGTCGTCGATGGCCAGCGCGTGAGCCCCAACCAGATCCTGTTTCACCTTGAAGGCCCGGCCCGTTCGCTGCTCAGCGGTGAACGCAGCGCCCTGAACTTCTTGCAACTGTTGTCTGGCGTTGCGACGCACGCACAGTCGCTGGCCGACAAAGTCGCAGACACCCAGGTCAAGTTGCTCGATACCCGCAAAACCTTGCCGGGCCTGCGCTTGGCGCAAAAATATGCAGTGACCTGTGGCGGTTGCCATAACCACCGCATTGGTTTGTACGACGCGTTTTTGATCAAGGAAAACCACATCGCGGCCTGCGGCGGCATCGCTCAAGCCATCAGCGCCGCGCACAAGATCGCCCCCGGCAAGCCGGTGGAGATCGAAGTCGAAAGCCTGAGTGAACTGAAGGAAGCGCTGGATGCGGGCGCCGACATCATCATGCTCGACGAGTTGAGCATGGACGACATGCGCGAAGCCGTACGCCTCAACGCTGGCAAAGCCAAGCTGGAAGCCAGCGGCGGGATCAACGAATCCACCTTGCGTCCGATTGCCGAAACCGGCGTGGACTACATCTCGATTGGTGCCATGACCAAAGATGTCAAAGCGGTGGATTTGTCGATGCGGTTGAGTATCTAACCCCCTCCGTGTAGGAGCGAGCTTGCCTCGCGATCTTTTAAATGATCAAAAGATCGCGAGACAAGCTCGCTCCTACGGGGGTGTGTTTCTTTGTCAGACCAAGGCAAACCCTTGGCACTTTTCTTCATGCTCCAACAGCCATTGTTTGGCGGCCAGGCCGCCTGCAAAACCGGTCAGGGTGCCATTGCTGCCGATCACTCGATGGCACGGGATGATGATCGGAATCGGGTTGCGGCCATTCGCAGCACCTACCGCACGCGAGGCTTTGGGGCGCTCGATCTGTTGCGATAGCTGGCCGTAGCTCGTAGTGGTCGCATAGGGAATGGTGGTCAGTGCGTGCCAGACCGATTGCTGGAACTCGGTGCCCAACGGCTTGAGCGGCAGGTCAAACGTCTGGCGATCGCCCGCGAAATACTCTTCGAGCTGACGGCGTACAGGCGCCAGCTTTTGCGGCGAATGCGCCCAGCCTTCCAGCGGTGTATGTGGGCGACGCTCCAACTCGAAACGTATTTCGCGCAAGCCATCATCATCGGCCACCAAAAACAGTGGGCCGATCGGGGACGGTAGTGGGTCGTAGTAAATCTGCGTCATGTTGACTCCTTGCGTGCAGCCGCCGAGTCGTTGGCTGCACGCCATAAATACATCACGGAATAGGCGCGCCACGGGCGCCAGCTTTCAGCCAGTGTTTGCAGGGCCTTGGTGGTCATTGGCGTCCCGAGCGGGTTGGCCTCGCGGCGCAGAATCAAGTCCGCTGCCGGGAAAGCATCGGGGTGTTTGAGTACGCGCATGGCGATGTAATGCGCGGTCCAGTCACCGATGCCCGGCAACAGCACCCAACGGTTGATAAACGTTTGCAGCGGTTGCTCAAGGGCAAAGTCCACACGCCCGTCGAGCAAGGCACGGGCAATGCCTTGGAGGGTGTCGATCCGGGCCTGAGTGATGCCCATTTGCCCCATGTCCGCGTCAGCTAATTGTTCGGGGCCGGGGAACAGCCGATTCAAATCCGACCCTGCAACCGGCTCAATCGCAATGCCATGGCGCTGCACGATGCGGCTGGCCAGGGTGCGCGCCGCCGCGACGCTGACTTGCTGACCCAGTACCGCACGAACAGCCACTTCAAAACCGTCCCAGCCGCCCGGCAGACGCAGGCCCGGATAGCGTTCGATGACCGGCGCCAGCAACGGGCTGCCACTTAAGGTCTGAGCAATGGCCAGCGGGTCGGCATCCAGATCAAACATCCGCCGAATCCGCGTGACCACGCTGAGCATTTGGCTCGGCGGCACATTCAACAATTCCAGTTGCAGCGCGTGCTGCTCACCCGGCCACTCACTGACCCGCAACCAGCCGGGCGCCAGCGGATCGCCAAACACCCGTTGATAGCCATGAGCGTCAATTTGTTCGATGCCGGGCAAGGCCCGAGTCTGCAAAAACCCAAGCAGCGCTTTGAAGTCATACGGCGGGCGATAGCCCAAACGCAGCACCAGTGCCTTGTTCCCACGGGCTTTGGGGCTGCGTCTGAAAGCCCGAGGCTCAGCATGATTGGCCTCGGCAAACGCCGAATTGAAACGCCGCAGGCTGCCAAAGCCTGAAGCCATTGCGACTTCGGTGATCGACAGATCTGTTTCGGTCAGCAATTGCTTGGCGAACAGTAAGCGCTGGGTGGCATGCACAGCCATCGGCGGCGCGCCCAGGTGCTGAACGAACAGGCGGCGCAACTGCCGGGCGCCGATGTGCATGCGCTCGGCCAGTTCCTCAAGAGAGTGATCCGCCAGATACCCCTCATTAATAAGCTTCAGCGCCCGCGACACCAAATGCTCGCCGTGCAGCCACAGCTGGTTGCCTGGCGCAAGCTCGGGCCGACAACGCAAACAGGGGCGAAAGCCTTGGGCTTGAGCGGCCGCGGCGCTGGGGTAATACACCACGTTTTCGGCTTTGGGCGGACGCGCCGGGCATACGGGCCGGCAGTAGATTCGGGTGCTGAGAACGGCGGTAAAAAACACCCCGTCAAATCGCGCGTCGCGGCTTAAACGGGCGATTTCGCAGGCGGCGGTGCTGGGCGAGGAAAGGCTGTCATGTGTGCTCATGGGGCCGAGAATAGCACCGCATTTTTGCCAGTTCTCGCCATTTTCGGACGTCAATGTCAGCGCCACAAAACCTGTAGTCGCTGCCGCAGGCTGCGATGTGAATGCAGAGCGAAGGTCCTGCGGCCCTTATCGCAGCCTGCGGCAGCGGCTACACAGTATTGTCGTGAATAAGGTTATTTACAGGCCCCGCTTTCCAGGCAGGTACCGGTTTGCGTCCACACCAACGTGCTGCCAGAACCACTCAGTGCCGGTGCCATAACGCTGGTCCAGCCACCCGCCGCCTCAGTGCCGGTCATGGTAATCACGCCATCAATCACCGTCATGCTCGCCAGATTGTCAGTGGGCGCGGCCGGGGCCGGAATGCCGTGGGTGCCTGCATCGCAGACGCTCAAGTCATTGCTTTCGCTGTAGCACAGGGCTACCGCCGTTTTGTAGGGGCTGCTGATGGTGTTCAGCTCGGCAAAACGGACTTTCATGGTGTGCTCGTGATACGCCGGAAAAGCGAACGAGGCGATCAAGCCAATGATCGCAACCACGATCATCATTTCGATCAGGGTGAAGCCGTGTTGTTGTTTCACGTGAAGCCTCCAAAAAGTGGGACGTGGCCCAGCGGCCAGACGCCAAAACCATGCTGAGCGGCCAAAAAAGTGCGCACAGGCTATCAAGGTTAGCGGGCAGATGCTCCACAACTGCGCAGCGGACACCTTTGGACACTTTCCAGTGGGCAGTTCATGGATCAAGGCATCTACGCTTTGGGGCCCAAAGCACAACAGAGCACTCCGCTCTTCAAGGACAACAGCATGGCAACACGGACCGTTAAAACCAGTGTTTATCGCTGGGAAGGCACTGACTTCAACGGCGTTCATGTCAGGGGCGAACTCACCGCCGACAGCCACGCCATGATCCGGGTCCAACTGCGCCGCCAAGGTATTACCGCAGGTAAAATCCAGCGCCATAGTGGCCGCGAGCCACGCACGGGAAAACCGATCAAAGCGCTGCAAATCTCACTGTTTACTCGCCAACTGGCCACCCTGATCAAAGCCGGAATCCCATTGCTACAGGCCCTTGAGGTGATAGCCAAAGGCTTCGAGCATCCCGCGATGCGCCAATTGGTGACCGAACTTAAACAAGACATCAGTGCTGGCACCAACCTGGCATCGGCGCTGCGTAAAAAACCGGCTCACTTCGACGCGCTGTTTTGCAACCTCATCGAAGCGGGCGAACAGGCCGGGGCTCTGGATGTGTTGCTACAGCGAGTGGCGACCTACACAGAAAAAACCGAAGCGATGAAAAAGAAAATCAAAAAGGCCATGACCTACCCTGTCGCCGTATTGCTGGTGGCTCTGCTGGTCAGCGCCATTTTGCTGATTGAAGTGGTGCCGCAGTTCCAGGGCATTTTCAGTTCATTTGACGCCCAACTGCCAGCGTTCACCTTAAGCGTGATCGCGTTGTCCGAGTGGCTGACGCAATACGGCTTGTGGCTGTTCGGTGGTGTTTGCCTGATGCTTGCCGGCTTTCGACATCGCTATAAACACTCTCAACCCCTGCGTAACCGCTTTGATCGCTGGCTGCTCAAGCTGCCGCTAATCGGCCTGCTGCTGCACTTGTCAGCCATTGCCCGCTTTGCCCGCACGTTATCAACCACGATTGCCGCCGGGGTTCCGTTACTCGACGCCTTGAATGCTGTAGCCGGTGCCACGGGCAATAACGTGTACAGCGAGGCTGTGCAGCGGCTCAGGCAACACGTGGCAACCGGTAGCCAGATCCATGTCGCCATGAGCGCTGCCGGGGTGTTTCCGGGCATGGCGATTCAGATGACAGCTATTGGCGAAGAATCCGGCACATTGGACGACATGCTTAATCACGTTGCCACCTATTATGAGAACGAGGTCGACAGCCTGGTCGATAACCTGACAACGTTAATGGAACCGGCAATCATGGCGGTTTTGGGCGTCATGGTGGGTGGGCTGGTGATTGCCATGTATTTACCGATATTCAAACTGGGCCAAGTGATTTGAGCATGATTGATTTTTTAACCCTTCAGCCCGGCGCCTTTATCGCCTGTGCCCTGGTGCTTGGCCTGTTGGTGGGCAGCTTTATCAATGTGCTGGCGTGGCGCCTGCCCAAGATGCTCGAACAGGACTGGCAGGCTCAGGCGCGTGAACTGCTTGAGCTGCCCGCCCCGGCCCAGGGCCCTGTGTATAACTTGATGCTGCCCCGCTCCCATTGCCCGCACTGTCAGCATCCATTGCGGCCCTGGGAAAACATTCCGCTACTGAGCTATCTGCTGCTGCGCGGCAAGTGCTCGCACTGTAAAACCGCTATCAGCGCGGGCTACCCCGCCACCGAACTGACGTGCGGGTTGCTGTCGGCGTTTATTGCCTGGCATTTGGGCTTTAGCGCGCAGGCGGGCTGGATGCTGGTGCTGACCTGGGGATTGCTCGGCATTTGCCTGATCGATCTCAAACATCAGATCGTGCCTGATGTGTTGGTGCTGCCGTTGCTCTGGCTGGGGTTGCTGCTCAACAGTGCCGATACGTTCACCAGCCTGCCGCAAGCCGTATGGGGCGCAGCGCTGGGCTATACCTGCCTGTGGTGCATTTTCTGGCTGTTCAAACTGTTCACCGGCAAGGACGGCATGGGCCACGGCGACTTCAAGCTGCTGGCCATGCTCGGGGCATGGGGCGGCGTCGAGATTTTGCCGTTGACCGTCGTACTCTCATCACTGCTGGGCGCACTGGTGGGGCTGAGCCTCTTGGGCTTGCGCCGTGCACAGACCTCAACGCCCATCCCTTTTGCACCGTATCTGGCAATTGCTGGCTGGATTGCATTGCTCTGGGGTGGTCAAATAACCGGCTTCTATTGGCAGCTTTCGGTTTGAAATGAATACCTCATCTTCCAAACCCTGGATTCTCGGCCTGACCGGCGGTATCGGCAGTGGCAAAAGCGCCGCTGCCGAGCACTTCGCAGCCTTAGGTGTTCACGTGGTGGACGCTGATGATGCGGCGCGCTGGGTGGTTGAACCGGGACGTCCGGCGCTGGACAGCATCGTGCAGCACTTTGGCAATGGCGTGCTCCAGGCCGACAAGCAACTGGATCGTGGCGCGTTGCGCAGTCTGATCTTCAGCGACCCGCAGCAACGCCGCTGGCTTGAAGCGTTGCTGCACCCGCTGATCCGTGAGGAGATTGCTCACAACCTGGCTCAAGCTCAATCGCCCTACGCCATTTTGGTATCGCCGCTGCTGATCGAGTCCGGCCAGCACGCGACAACCCAGCGCGTGCTGGTCATCGATGCGCCGCAAGCCTTGCAAATTCAGCGCACATTGCGGCGTGACAACACCAGTGAAGCGCAAGTGCAGGCTATCCTCAACGCCCAAGCCAGCCGAGAAGAACGTCTGCGCCATGCGGATGACGTACTGGTAAACGACACCGACTTAAAGACGCTTAAAACCGAAGTTGAGCGTCTGCATCACTTTTATTTAACGTTGTGCGGAGGCCAACCATGAGCAAACCAATGATCGTAGACTGCCCCACCTGTGGCAGTGCAGTGGAATGGAAAAGCGCCAACGAATTCCGGCCTTTCTGCTCGGACCGTTGCAAGTTGATTGACCTGGGCGCCTGGGCCAGCGAAGAGCACAAAATCCCGGTCAGCCCGGACGCTGAAGATGATTTGTTTTCAGGCGAGTTACCAGACACGCGGCATTAACCACAACACCCCGTAGTCGCTGCCGAAGGCTGCGATCGAGCCCGAAGGGGTCGCGTTCCCCAAGAATACGAAGACCCTTCGGCCCTTATCGCAGCCTTCGGCAGCGGCTACAGAAGTGACATCTCTTGTCACGATTGAAAGGTTATCGAAAGCTCTGGGTCTTAGCATCGTCTCAGGGTGAGGTGGCAAACCACACACCCTGCAGCGCCACCGAAAAACACCTCGACGTGTTTTCGGCAATTATAAGAACAATATTGGAACCTCTAAGATGCCATTCATGCACCCTCAGGCCATCGCGCCTGCCCGTACCCTGCGCCTGAAATCCACTGCTCTTGCCAGCGCACTCGTTGGATTCACCCCCTTTGGCTACGCCGCTTTCTTCGAAGACAGCAGCGCCACCTTTGAAACGCGCAACATGTATTTCAACCGCGACTTTCGCGATGGCACCAGCGCGCAGCAGTCACGACGAGACGAGTGGGCGCAAGGTTTCATGCTCAACGTTGAGTCCGGCTATACCGACGGTGTCATCGGATTCGGCGTCGATGCCTTGGGCATGCTCGGGGTCAAGCTTGACTCCAGCCCGGACCGCACGGGCACCGGCCTTTTACCGACCGATCATGACGGTCGCGCAGTGAACGAGTACTCCAAACTGGGGGTCACCGCCAAGGTGAAGGTCTCCGCGACCGAGTTAAAAGTCGGCACATTGATCCCGGAACTGCCCACTCTTAAACCCAACGACGGGCGTATCCTGCCGCAAACCTTTGAGGGGGGTCTGCTGACGTCAAAGGAGATCAAGAACCTGACGTTCACCGGCGCACGTCTGGACAAGGCCAAGGACCGCGATGCTACCCACTGGGAAGACATCGCCCTGAACAACAAGAACAGTCGCTTTCTGGGTAGCGCATCTGGCAAGCATTTCGATACAGCGGGCCTGAGCTACAAACTCGGCGAGAAAACCCTCGCCAGCTACTACTTTGCCCAACTCGACGACGTTTACCGCCAGCATTTTGTGGGACTAACCTCGGCGCAAAAACTGGGGCCTGGCACGTTCACCAGCGATCTGCGGACCGCCTTCAGCGATGATCAAGGTCAGGCACGCGGCGGGAAAATCGATAACACCTCGCTCAACGGCATGCTGGGTTACGGCCTCAATGGCCATAAGCTCAGCGCGGCCTACCAGCACATGTCCGGTGACACGGCATTCCCTTATGTCGATGGCAGCGATCCTTATCTGGTCAACTTCGTGCAGATCAATGACTTTGCAGGCGCTCAAGAACGTTCGTGGCAAGCACGCTACGACTACGATTTCGCCGCACTGGGCATTCCTGGCCTGAGCTTCATGAGCCGTTATGTGAGTGGCGACCATGTGAAGCTGAACAATGGCAGCACCGGTAAAGAGTGGGAGCGCAACAGCGAAATCAAATACGTGGTGCAAAGCGGAGCGTTGAAAGACGTTGCGGTGCGGCTGCGTAATGCGACGTATCGCTCAGACTTTGCCCGTGATGCCGACGAGGTCAGGCTGCTGGTGAGTTACACGCTTCGCCTCTGGTGATGATGATCAGAGGTTTGCTTGAAAAAGAATAAGGCTTAGCCCGGCGGAGTTGGAGCAGTCACCTACAACACTGTCGTGGCTGCCAGCGCGTTGCGGAGCCCGTGCTGGCAGCCACGACTGGCAAAGCTTTGGACACGTATGTGAAGCAACATGTGGCGCATTACAAAGCGCTGATAAAGGAACTCAACCGAGCCAAGTGATCCACCTCGGCCTTGAATTCAGCGAATTGAATTCGCGCGAGCGCTGACGCACGCCTAAGATGCGTACATGGATGATTCTGATTACCTGCGCCTGCTTACGATCCAGGCCGAACAAGCCAATGCCTTTCTATCCAATGCCCGCAAATGGGAGCGGGAACGTTGGGTATGCCAGCGCCTGCTCCAGGGCCTGAACATTGCGTATCACACCGAAGACTTCATGCAAGCCAGTCAGGAGCCGCCCGATGTGTTGTTTGGCGACGCGCGCTTTGAAGTTTTTTTTGTACTCGATGAAGGCCGACGCCTGAACGATGAGTGGCGAGAAGAACTCCAGCGCCGTCGCAGCGCGTATTCGCTGAGCCAACTGGTACGTCGCGAAGCACGGCCCAAGCGGATTCCAGCCAGCAAACTGCTGCAACGACTGGGCCCCACGCTGCACAAGAAGGCCAAGAACTACCAAGAGCGCGACATCGATTTGGGGCAACTGGACATCATTGCTTTTTCCAGCCTCAAACGTGAAGTGCTGGACCTGAACAGCCACTTTCCACCGCCCACCGAATATTTACGTCAAGGCTGGCGCTCACTGTCACTGGTGGGGCCGACCTTTGCTCGCGTGTTGTTTGCACAGCCAGATGCGCCGGACTTTCTGCGCAATAACCTGGGCCGCAGCATTATTTTTGATGTAGGCATCAGTTTGTGAACCCGACGCGGTTAATTGAAAACCACCCCGCTCGTCTACACGACAAACTGCGCGTCGAAGCTTTGGGTCCCAAACGTTATTCTGGCTTTGATTCCGATGGATCTAATGCTGTAGCTTTCACACATCCTGCAACGTCTATCTGACGAGGCAATAATTCGATGCCCCTGCCACCTGAATCCAGATGATGAGCAGCATGCCAATTTCTAAGTTATCCGACGCTTTGAGCTGCCTTGCGCTCGCTCGGGTAACGCGCGCACTGATTTTTTTAAGCCTTGTGAGTGATACCTATGACCCATCGTATTGTTATCGTCGGCGGCGGCGCTGGCGGTTTGGAGTTGGCGACCCGCCTGGGCAAAACCCTGGGCAAGCGCGGCAAAGCCAGCGTCACACTGGTAGATGCCAACTTGACCCACATCTGGAAACCGCTGCTGCATGAAGTCGCAGCCGGCTCGCTGAACTCGTCCGAAGACGAACTCAACTATGTGGCCCAGGCCAAATGGAATCACTTCGAATTCCAGCTGGGGCGCATGAGCGGGTTAGACCGCGAGCTGAAAAAGATCTCATTGTCGGCAACCCTCGACGAAAACGGGCAAGAATTGGTGCCTGCGCGCGAATTGAGTTACGACACGCTAGTGATTGCTGTGGGCAGCACTACCAATGATTTCGGCACCAAGGGCGCGGCTGAGCATTGCCTGTTTCTGGATACCCGCAAACAGGCTGAGCGCTTTCATCAGCAATTGCTCAACCACTACCTGCGTGCGCATGCCGGGCAAACCGATGCCGTCGAGACCATTAGTGTGGCCATCGTTGGCGCTGGGGCGACCGGGGTCGAACTGGCCGCCGAACTGCATAACGCGGCTCACGAACTGGCCGCTTACGGCCTGGACCGCATCAAGCCCGAAAACATGCACATCACTCTGATCGAAGCTGGTCCGCGGGTGCTGCCTGCCTTGCCTGAGCGTATTGGCGGGCCTGTGCATAAAACCCTGGAGAAGCTTGGGGTGACGGTGCTGACCAACTCCGCTGTCAGTGAAGTCACGGCCGACGGCTTGCACACCGCCGATGGCAAAGTGATCCCGGCCAGCCTGAAAGTGTGGGCCGCCGGGATTCGTGCCCCTGGGTTCCTGAAGGACCTGGCGGGGCTGGAAACCAACCGCATCAACCAATTAGTGGTACGCCCTAGCCTGCAAACCACCCGCGACGAGAACATTTTTGCCTTTGGCGATTGCGCGGCATGCCCGCAACCGGGCACCGACAAAATGGTTCCACCTCGCGCACAAGCGGCTCACCAACAGGCATCGCTGCTGGCCAAATCGCTAAAACTGCGGCTTGAAGGTCAATCGCAGCTGCCTGACTACCACTACCGCGATTATGGCTCGCTGATTTCGCTGTCGAGTTTTTCGGCTGTGGGTAACTTGATGGGCAGCCTGATGGGCACCGTCATGCTGGAAGGCTGGTTGGCGCGGATGTTCTACATTTCGCTGTACCGCATGCACCAGATGGCGCTATACGGAACGTTCCGCACGCTGATGCTGATGCTCGGCAGCAGGATCGGACGCGGCACCGAGCCGCGCCTGAAACTGCATTAACACCGTGGCGCTTGTAGCAGCTGCCGAGCCTGCGAGGCTGCGTCCGGCTGCGTAGCAGTCGTAAAATCAAGCACTTCGGAGTGTCAGTATTTACGATTGCTACGCAATCGGACGTAGCCTCGCAAGCTCGGCAACTGCTACGAAAAATCCCGAGGAGGGCTAACGCCCCGCGTGATTCCCCGCCTCAGCCTCACGGCCTTTAAAGCCGTGGGGCTGATGTTCTTCGAAGAATTTGATGTCCCGCGCAAAGTCTTCAAGCAGCAACTTCGCCATGTCGATCGACATGCCCTGCTTCACCAGAATCCGCTGAACCACTACGTTTTCAACGTTCGCTGGCAGGCTATACGCCGGTACCAGCCAGCCGCGTATGCGCAGGCGGTCAGCCAGGTCATAAAGCGAGTAACTGGTTTTCGCGCCCGGTTTCAAACGCCAGGTCAGTGCCGGGATGCCCAATTGCGGATCACCATTAAAGAGCATTTCAAACGGGCCGATCTTGACCAGCTCACGCGCCAGGAACTGCGCCGTTGCGTAGCACTGCGAGTGAATACGCTCGTAACCCTCACGCCCCAGGCGCAAGAAGTTGTAGTACTGGGAAATAATCTGCCCCGCCGGACGCGAAAAGTTCAGGGCGAAAGTCGGCATATCGCCGCCCAAGTAGTTCACGTGGAAGATCAACCCTTCTGGCAGTTCTTTCGCATCACGCCATATCACCCAGCCTGCCCCCAAGGGCGCCAACCCGAATTTGTGACCTGACGTGCTGATGGATTTAACCCGATCAACACGGAAGTCCCACAGCACATCGGGCGCGCAAAAGGGTGCCAGAAATGCACCGCTTGCACCGTCGACATGCATATCAACGCTCAGGCCCGTGCGTTTTTCCAGCTCATCAAGTGCGTCTGCCAGCGGTTTTACCGTTTCATACAAACCGGTAAAGGTTTGGCCAAAGGTCGGCACGACCACGATGGTGTTTTCATCGACCCGGCCGTCGAGGTCTTCCGGGGTCATGAACCAATGCCCTTCAGACATCGGGACTTCGCGAATCTCTACATCCCAATAGCGGGCGAATTTATGCCAGCACACCTGCACCGGGCCACACACCATGTTCGGGGTTGATGTCGATTTGCCAGCGGCTTTACGCACCGCACGCCAACGCCAGAGCGCTGCCAGCCCTCCGAGCATGCACGCTTCGCTAGACCCCACAGTGGACGTGCCCAATGTGCTCGCCGCGTCCGGGGAGTGCCATAAGTCAGCCAGCATGTGGACGCAGCGATTTTCCAGCTCTGCTGATTGTGGGTACTCATCTTTGTCGATCATGTTCTTGTCGATCGACAGGTCCATCAGCTTGTGAACCTCGTCCTCCGCCCAGGTCTGGCAGAAGGTGGCGAGGTTCTGGCGGGAGTTACCGTCCAGATACAGCTCGTCGTGAACCAGTTGGTAAACCTCATGCGCCGACTGTTCGGCCTGGGGGAACAACTGGGTCGCAGCGGCGTGATCCAGAGCGGATGAACCAAAGACCGGGTCGGTTGCGCCGTGACGCTTGATGCGATGCAGTGCCATGAGAACTCTCCTTGAGTAATGAACAACACAGCCGAACCGACCGCCTCCTTCTGGCTCGGCTTCAACCCAGCGAGCATAGACAACCCTTTGAAGTTTGCTGTGCGATTTTCGATCAACGTTTTTTTTACGATCTATAGTCTCCGTTCCTACAAAGCACTCATGGAGCGAGCGTAATGAAGCGAAAACCCACAACTGTCGATGACAGTGTCAAACAGGCGCTGGACGAGGCCCTGCAACGCTTTGCCAACAATCAGCACGGTAAAAACGCCAGCTACATCCCCTATTTGGCCTCCGTGCCTTCCCATTTATTCGGCATCAGCATCATGTTTTGCGATGGCACCCATGCCGAGGTGGGAGACACCGATTACGCCTTTGCCATCGAGTCGATTTCCAAGGTGTTTACCCTGGCCCACGTGCTCGATGAAATCGGCCCGCAGGTGCTGCGCAGCAAGATCGGCTGCGATCCGACGGGCGAGCCTTTCAACTCGGTGGTTGCCTTGGAGTTGCATAAGGGTCGACCGCTCAACCCGTTTGTAAACGCTGGCGCAATGGCCACCGTGAGCCTGCTGGCGGCCGAGAACGCACAAACGCGCTGGGAGCAAATCCAGTCGACTTACAACGCTTTTGCCGGGCGCGAATTGAGCGTTAACGAAGAGGTGTACAAATCCGAAGCGTCCAGCAATCAACACAACCGGGGCATTGCCTGGTTGTTGCAAAGCTATGGCTACCTGTACGCCGATCCCATGGAGGTGTGCGCCGTTTACACGCGCCAATGCTCTGTGTCGATTACCTGCCAAGACTTAGTCACCATGGGGGTGACGCTGGCCAACGGCGGCGTAAACCCGGTCACGGGAGCACGCGTGATACAGGCCAAAAGCGTCGCGCCTATTTTGGCTGAAATGACCTTAAATGGCCTTTATGACACCACTGGCGACTGGTATTACAAAGTCGGCTTACCCGGCAAAAGCGGGGTCGGTGGCGGCATTCTCGCCGTAGTCCCGGGCGTGTGTGCCATCGCCGCCTTTGCCCCGCCACTGGATGTGGCGGGTAACAGTGTTCGTGGCCAATTAGCCGCCGAACACCTCAGCCGCACGCTCAATTTGAGCCTGTTGCATTAATCAGGAAGATTAAGAGAGGCGCTAATGGCTACCACCAGCAAAGCTAAAACTTACATGTCATGGCTCACCATCTGTTTCATGATGGTTGCAGCTGTGGCCAGTATTCGCTCACTGCCGACCATGGCCGTTTATGGCCTGGGTTCGATTTTTCTGTATGTGATTCCAGCACTGTTGTTTTTCATTCCGGTTTCACTGGTTGCCTCTGAACTGGGCACCGGCTGGAACGGCGGGATCTATGGCTGGGTGAGGCAAGCCTACGGGGACCGTCCCGGCTTTTTCATCATGTGGTTCATGTGGGTACAAGTGGTGGTGTGGTACCCCATTGTTCTCGGATTTGCGGCCAGTACCATGGCGTATCTGATCAACCCTGAACTGGCCAAAAGTGGCGTCTTTACGGCCGCCGTGATCATCGTCCTGTATTGGTTATCAACGTTTGTCGCGCTTAACGGGCTCAGTGCACTGTCAAAACTGACGTCATGGTTCATGTTGCTGGGTACCGCATTACCGGCTGCGCTGCTGGTCCTGCTGGGTGTGGCCTGGCTGGTACTGGGGCACAAATCCGCCGCGCCATTAACGCTGGACGCCCTGATTCCGGCTATTTTCGACACCCACACCACCGTTAAAGCGGGTCCCCATAACCTGCACTCGGACCTGTGGCGGGAATTTACCGGGGTCATTACCGGCCTGGTGTTGATTGTGAGTAACTTTCTGGCGTTTGCCGGTATCGAAATGAACGCCATCCACGCCCGCGAATTGCGCAACCCGCAAAAAGAAATGCCGCGCGCGATTCTCTTGGCCTTCTTTATGATCCTGCTGGTGTTCATCCCGCCGACTGTGGCGATTTCGCTGGTGGTACCGGCGGACTCGACCAGCCTCACTGCCGGTGTGATACAGGCTTATGCCGCCTTCTTTGCAGGTTTCAATATGCCGTGGGCGACGCCGATCATGGCGATTCTGCTGATTATCGGTGCGTTGGGCGGGGTATTGGCCTGGACGGCTGGGCCTTCGACTGGCCTGCTGTTTGTTGGCAAGGCCGGGATGCTTCCGCCCGTGCTGCAAGAAGTGAACAAAAAAGGCGTGCAGAAAAATATTCTGTATTTGCAGGCCATTATCGTCACCTTGCTCTCGACGATTTACATCTTCATCGACAACGTCTCTGATGCTTTCTGGATGATCAGCGCGATGGCTGCGTTGATGTACCTGATCATTTACGTCTTTATGTTCCTGGCCGCCATGAAGCTGCGTAAAACCCAGCCCAACGTTAAACGCGGCTATGTACTCAAAGGGCTGCATGGCTGGTGCTTCTTGGGGCTGTTCTCGACCTGCGTCGCGCTGATCTTTGGCTTTATCCCGCCGAACAACTTCAGCAGCATGCCGTTTTTTGAATATGCGGGGACCTTGCTGCTCGGACTGGTGATTGCGGGCGTACCGCCGTTCATCTTCTATGCCGTGCGCAAACCGTCATGGCAGATGGTGCCTAAAGCGGAGGCCGACCAATATTCAGCGGCGTTGCAGGACTTGCAGGACGCAGACGCCAAGGCAGCAAAGGCTTGATGGATGCCGTGTAGCAGTTGCCGAGCCTTGCGAGGCTACGTCCGGCTGCGAAGCAGTCGTAAATCGGTTATCGCGATCTGTCTGACAGATCGAGTGCTTAGAATTTACGATCGCTGCGCAATCGGACGTAGCCTCGCAAGGCTCGACAACTGCTACGGAGGTTCCGGGTTTTCTACAGGCATAAAAAAAGCGTCCCGAAGGACGCTTTTTTTATGGCCTCTGATGCGACTGGCATCAGTGCCTGATTTTTCACACCCATTACTGCTGGGCAGAAAATGGTCGGGGTAAGGGGATTCGAACTCCTGACATCCTGCTCCCAAAGCAGGCGCGCTACCGGACTGCGCTATACCCCGGTAAAAAAAAGGCACCTTCAAGAGGCGCCTTCTTCGATCAGTGCTTTTGGCCTCTGATCTTAAGATCTAACCCCAGCGAACTGGAGCCAAAAATGGTGGGTCGTGTGGGATTCGAACCTACGACCAATTGGTTAAAAGCCAACTGCTCTACCAACTGAGCTAACGACCCAAAAATGGTCGGGGTAAGGGGATTCGAACTCCTGACATCCTGCTCCCAAAGCAGGCGCGCTACCGGACTGCGCTATACCCCGGCTTGAAAATGGCTCCACGACCTGGACTCGAACCAGGGACCCAATGATTAACAGTCATTTGCTCTACCAACTGAGCTATCGCGGAACTACATATTTCAATTTTAAACAATGTTGCTTTACATCTTTGCAATACTCTTTGACTTCATCGCATCGCTGCGTTTGCGTCTCTGAGGCGGGCCATTCTACAACCTTTCAAACCCTTGTCAACCCTTATTTTTCGTTAGAAGACAATGATTTAGCTCTTCTAGCGGGCTTCCTGGTTTGGGCCAAGTTGCCGTTCCGGGTGACTTACTGCGGGGCGCATCTTACAAGCGTTTTCCTTATAGATCAACACCCTAAATAAAAAAAGGCCTCGCAAAGCGAGGCCTTCCTTAAAACACGGTACTTGAGCCTTATGCGAAGACGATTTCGTCGTCTTTCACAGTGGCGACTACCGCTGTGCCCGGCAAGAACTGACCCGACAGAATCAGTTGTGCCAGAGGGTTTTCGATCCAGCGCTGGATCGCACGTTTGAGTGGCCGTGCGCCATACACCGGGTCGTAACCCACTGCGATCAACTTGTCCAACGCCTCCTGACTCAGTTCAAGGCTCAGGTCACGCTCAGCCAGACGGCTGCGCAGACGGCCCAACTGGATCTCGGCAATGCCAGCGATCTGATCGCGTGCCAGAGGCTCGAAGATCACGACTTCATCGATCCGGTTCACAAACTCCGGACGGAAGTGCGTACTCACCGCATCCATGACCGCAGCGCGTTGTGCTTCGCGATCACCGACCAGCTCCTGGATCTGTGCAGAGCCCAGGTTGGAGGTCATCACAATCACCGTGTTGCGGAAGTCCACCGTGCGGCCATGACTGTCAGTCAAACGACCGTCTTCAAGCACTTGCAGCAACACGTTGAACACATCCGGGTGAGCCTTCTCGACTTCATCCAGCAGAATCACCGAGTAAGGCTTGCGCCGTACGGCTTCGGTCAAATAACCGCCTTCTTCGTAGCCCACATAGCCTGGTGGCGCACCAATCAGTCGAGCCACGGAATGTTTCTCCATGAACTCGGACATGTCGATCCGCACCATCGCCTCTTCAGTATCAAAGAGGAACTCGGCCAGCGCCTTGCACAACTCGGTTTTACCCACACCGGTTGGGCCCAGGAACATGAACGAGCCGCTTGGGCGATTCGGGTCACTCAAGCCTGCACGCGAACGCCGTACAGCGTTGGACACAGCCACCACGGCTTCGTCCTGACCAATGACGCGTTCATGCAGCAAGCTTTCCATCTTCATCAGCTTATCGCGTTCGCCTTCGAGCATTTTCGACACCGGGATACCGGTCCACTTCGAAACGACTTCGGCGATTTCCTCTTCGGTCACTTTGCTGCGCAACAACTGGTTCTCAGTTTTGTTGCTGTGCTCGTCGACCATTTGCAGGCTGCGTTCCAGATCGGGAATAACCCCGTACTGCAACTCGGCCATGCGGTTGAGGTTGCCGCTGCGGCGTGCCACTTCAAGCTCTTGGCGAGCCTGCTCGATCTTTTGCTGGATCTGGGCAGAACCCTGCACTTCGGCTTTTTCCGAGGTCCAGATTTCTTCCAGATCGGAATACTCGCGCTCATGGCGCTCGATTTCTTCCTGCAATTTCTCGAGACGTTTTTTCGCCGCCTCATCTTCTTCTTTCTTCAGCGCCTGCGCTTCAACCTTCAGTTGAATCAAGCGACGCTCAAGACGGTCGAGTACTTCCGGCTTGGAGTCGATCTCCATGCGGATGCGGCTGGCCGCTTCGTCAATCAGGTCAATCGCCTTGTCAGGCAGTTGACGATCCGTGATGTAGCGATGGCTGAGCTTGGCCGCTGCAATGATTGCACCGTCGGTGATCGCCACCTTGTGGTGAACCTCATAGCGCTCTTTCAGACCCCGCAGAATCGCGATGGTGTCTTCTTCGCTCGGCTCATCGACCAACACTTTCTGGAAGCGGCGCTCAAGCGCTGCGTCCTTCTCTATATATTGGCGGTACTCGTTGAGCGTGGTCGCACCGACGCAATGCAGCTCGCCACGGGCCAACGCAGGCTTGAGCATGTTGCCCGCATCCATGGCGCCTTCGCCTTTACCGGCACCAACCATCACGTGCAGCTCGTCGATAAACAGGATGATTTGCCCTTCCTGTTTCGACAGTTCGTTCAGCAACGCTTTGAGACGCTCTTCGAATTCACCCCGGAACTTGGCACCAGCAATCAGCGCACCAATGTCCAGCGACAGCAGACGCTTGCCTTTCAGGCCATCCGGCACTTCGCCATTAATGATCCGCTGCGCCAAACCTTCGGCAATTGCCGTTTTACCCACACCGGGCTCACCGATCAGGACCGGGTTGTTTTTGGTCCGACGCTGCAAGACCTGAATAGTGCGACGAATTTCATCGTCACGCCCAATCACCGGGTCGAGCTTGCCTTCTTCGGCGCGCTTGGTCAGGTCGATGGTGTATTTATCCAGCGCCTGACGCGACTCTTCGACGTTCGGGTCATTGACCGCTTCGCCGCCGCGCAAGTTATTGATGGCATTTTCCAGGGCTTTTTTGCTGACGCCTTGCCCCAGCAACAATTTGCCCAGCTTGCTGTTGTCGTCCATCGCGGCCAGCAATACCACTTCGCTGGTGATGTACTGATCGCCTTTTTGCTGCGCCAGACGATCCGCCTGATTCAACAGACGCGCCAAATCCTGCGACATATTCACGTCGCCGGTCGGATTCTGAATTTTTGGCAGTTGGTCCAGCTCTTTGGTCAGCTCTTTACGCAGGCTGTTTACATCAAAACCGACTTGCATCAGCAGAGGCTTGATCGAACCGCCCTGCTGTTCCAGCAATGCCTGCATCAAGTGCGCGGGCTCAATGGCCGGATGGTCAAGGCCGACAGCCAATGACTGAGCATCGGACAACGCCAATTGCAACTTGCTGGTTAATCTATCTATACGCATTCGTCACCTTCCTTATGAGCAGGCCGGAGGGATGGAAACTCCTGAATGAAGAAACCTGCCAGATACCTTAGTAGATGCGGGCGACTTCGAGAGTTTCAAGCGTATAGAAAATGATGCAGGTCAACTGACGGTGCGTTCAATCCAGATCAGTGATGCAAAACGGCCAGTACGAGGACTGCGCCGGTAGGAGAAGAACCGCGGGTCGGTGACCGTGCAAAAGCCACCGCCATACACAGCGGTGATGCCGAAACGGGCCAGGCGCAGGCGTGCCAGCTCATAGATGTCGGCCATATAACGGCCTTCATTGACGCTGGGAACAAATGCCGCAGCCGCTTCGGGCAGATCGTCTATAAAGACATCCCGTACCTCGCCCCCGACTTCAAAGGCCTTGGGGCCAATGGCCGGGCCAAGCCAGACCAGTATGTCTTGAGGCCCAACATTGAGGCTTTGCGCGGCGGCTTCAAGCACGCCAGCCGCCAGCCCGCGCCAACCGGCATGGGCAGCCGCGACACGGGTGCCCGCGCGATCGCAGAACAGCGCGGGCAAACAGTCGGCCGTCATCACCGTGCAGGCAATGCCGGGCGTTGCCGTCCAGCTCGCGTCAGCCTCGGCGATGTGTTGAGGATTGGCAGGTGCGACCACAACCCCGTGAACCTGGCTAAGCCAAGCGGGTTGCACGTCAAAAATATTGGTCAAACGTTGGCGGTTATGTGCAACGGCGACGGGGTCGTCGGCCACATGATCGCCCAGATTGAAGCTGTCGAACGGCGCCAGACTGACGCCGCCCGCACGGGTGGTCACACAGGTCCTGACGCCTGCCGGCGCTGGCCAGTCAGGAATCAGGAAGGTGTTCATCCGATGAAAGCCTCACGGTCTTGCTTAAGTAACGTCAGCAACCAGACAAAATCGTCCGGAAGTGGCGATTCCCAGCTCATGCGCTTACCGGTCGTCGGATGATCCAACTCAAGGAAGCGTGCGTGCAGAGCCTGACGCGGGAAGTTTTTAAGGGATTCGACCATGGTCACACTGGCTGCCGGCGGGATACGGAAGCGACCGCCGTAGGCAGGGTCTCCGACCAACGGGAAGTTAATGTGTGACATGTGCACACGAATCTGGTGCGTTCGTCCGGTTTCCAGCTTGACCCGCACATGGGTGTGGGAACGGAAACGCTCAAGCACGCGGTAATGACTCACCGCCTGCTTGCCGCCTTCCATTACTGCCATGCGCTGGCGTTGCTGGCCGTGACGGCCGATGGGCGCGTTGATCTTGCCCCCGGCGGTAACGACACCGATAACGATGCATTCATAGATCCGGCTGACACTGCGACTCTGCAACTGAGTAACCAGTTGCGTCTGCGCCTGGATGGTCTTGGCGACCACCATCAGACCAGTGGTGTCTTTGTCGAGGCGATGCACGATCCCCGCACGCGGAACATTGACGATGTCCGGCACGTGGTGCAGCAGGGCATTGAGCAAAGTACCGTCAGCATGCCCGGCAGCCGGGTGAACCACCAGACCCGCGGGCTTGTTGATCACCAGGATTTCATCGTCTTCGTAAACGATGTCCAGGGGAATGTCTTGGGCGACCCATTCACCCTGGGCTTCCTGCTCTGCAGTCAGCTCCAGGATGGCACCACCGTGCACGATGTCACGGGGGCGGATGACGGCTCCGTCCACTGTCAGGCGGCCGTCTTTGATCCAGGCGGAAAGGCGCGAGCGCGAGTGCTCAGCGAATAATTGTGCAGCGACTTGATCGAGGCGTTGGCCACCCAGTTCGGACGGCACCTCTTCGCGAAGTTGAATTTTCTCGGACATGCTCATCAGGACCGCGCCAAGCCTTTGGTTTCGGCTGCGCGCTTGTGGTTAAATACGGCGTCTTTTGCCCCGAGGCTTTTCACGGGGCGCTCATCATAACAGGACGGACCCGCCCAAGACAGCGGCCGTCATAGGGACGCAAGCCGCCATGCAAGTGAGACACCTGCTGCTGATCGCCATCCTCGCATTGACCGCCGCTTGCTCGTCGACAAAAGAAGTCGTTGACGAAAACTTGAGCGAAGTCGAGCTGTACCAGCAGGCGCAGGCCGACCTGGATAACCACAGCTATACCAGTGCTACCGCCAAACTGAAGGCTCTAGAGTCTCGCTATCCGTTTGGTCGCTATGCCGACCAGGCCCAGCTCGAACTGATCTACGCCAACTACAAGAACTCTGAACCAGAAGCTGCCAAGTCCGCAGCCGAACGTTTTATTCGCCTGCACCCGCAGCATCCAAACGTCGACTACGCCTACTACCTCAAGGGCCTGACCTCGTTTGACCAGGACGTTGGCCTGCTGGCGCGCTTCCTGCCGCTGGACATGACCAAGCGTGACCCTGGCGCTGCACGTGACTCGTACAACGAGTTCGCCCAGCTCACCAGCCGCTTCCCGAACAGCCGTTACGCACCTGATGCCAAGCAACGCATGATTTATCTGCGTAACCTGCTGGCTTCGTATGAAATCCACGTAGCCGATTACTACTTGACCCGTCAGGCTTATGTAGCAGCGGCCAACCGTGGTCGTTATGTGGTTGAAAACTTCCAGGAAACCCCTTCGGTCGGTGACGGCCTGGCGGTAATGGTTGAAGCCTACCAGCGCATGCACCTCGACCAGTTGGCCGAAACCAGCCTCGAAGTGTTGAAAACCAACTACCCGAACCACCCAAGCCTGGTTGACGGTCAGTTCGTGCCTCAGGTTTCCGATGCGGACAACCGCTCGTGGCTGAGCAAGGCCACCCTGGGCCTGATCGAATCCAGCACTCCGCTGCCACCGGGTGAAACCCGCGCCAACATGGACATCCAGAAGCAGTATCAGGATGCCAAAGATGCCATTCCGGCAGAGCTGAAGCCTAAAGATGCTGATGGCAACATCATCGAAGCACCTGAAGCAGAAGGCAAAAGCCGCTCCTGGTTCAGCTACATGACCTTGGGCCTGTTCGACTGATTGTTCAGCCCTGTAAAAAGAGCTCTTCGGAGCTCTTTTTTTTGTCTGCGATTTGTTACTGTGCGCCCGCCAAGTCCTTGGCTAAACTGGCTCATCTTTTCTTGAATAGCGGATAACCATGCTTCGTTTACTGATCTGGGTTGCACTGATTGCCGCGGGCGTGTGGTTTTGGCGCAAATACAAAGCCAGCATTCAGGCAACCAAAAAACCGGTTGATCCTGGCGCCCAGCCAATGGTGCGTTGCGCCCAGTGTGGCGTGCATTTGCCGCGTGATCGCGCAATCAGCAGGCAACAAGAATGGTTTTGCAGCCAAGAGCATTTAGAACAAGGGCCAAAGGCATAACGCCAAGGTCAAAAGATCGCAGCCTGCGGCAACGCCTACAGTCAGTTACGCCTTTGCAGGAGCGGCCGAGGCACAAAGGCTGCGATCTTCACAGCGCCTACGAAATCCGCCCACTCGGCGCATAGGGTGCCGGGTCGATAATCGGCTCGCGGCCCAGTAACAGGTCTGCAAACAACTGACACGAGGCTGGCGCCAGTACCAGCCCGTTACGGTAATGCCCGCAGTTGAGCCACAACCCGTCAAAGCCTGACACCCGGCCAATGTACGGAATACCTTCCGGGGAACCCGGTCGCAAGCCCGCCCAATGCCCCACCACTTCGGCATCTGCCAATGCCGGGATCAGTTCAATAGCCGAGGCTTTAAGGCTCTCCAGGGCTACATCTGTCGGGGTTTTGTCGAAGCCTTCATGCTCAAGCGTGCTGCCAATCAAGATATGCCCGTCGCGGCGCGGTATCGCATAGCGGCCTTTTGCCAAGACCATGCAAGACAAGAAATCAGACGCACACTTGTACAAAATCATCTGACCTTTAACAGGCTCCACCGGCAGTTCAATTCCCAGGCCACCCAGCAACTCACCACTCCAGGCGCCAGCCGACAACACCACTTGATCACCGCGAATCTCGCCTTGAGCAGTATTCACACCGGCAATTTTATTGCCTTCGCGGATAAACCCCTGAACTTCGCATTGCTCATGGATCGTGACATTCGGCATGGCTTGCAGTGCGGCTTTCAACGATTTTACGAGGCGCGGGTTACGCACGTTGGCCACATCAGCCATATAGATCGCCTGCGAATAGCCGCCGCCCAATACCGGCACAGCACGTTCAACGGCCGACATTTCAACCGAACTCAGTGGCCGATCTTCACGCTGAGCCCAGGCCAGCGCTTGCTCTTCGTCTTCAAGGTCCAGCCAGTACAAACCGGTGGTGTGTACCTCGGGGTCCACATCGGTAGTGGCAAACAATTGCTCAGCCAACTGTGGATAAAAATCCTGCGACCAATGGGCCAGCGCGGTGACCGCAGGGCTATAACGCCAAGGGTAGAGTGGCGAAACAATCCCGCCGCCCGCCCACGAGGACTCCTGCCCCACCCCGCTGCGATCCAGCAACACCACGTGCTCAACCTCGGCCGCGAGATTAAATGCCGTCAGCAACCCAATAACACCACCGCCTACAATCACCACTCGTTGTTGCTTAGCCATCTATCAACTCAGCTCAAAAATGAAAATTAATCGTCAGCGCCCCCAACACTGCTGCACTGTCAGGTCCGGAGCGGCGTCTGTATTGGCTGCCAGGCCTGTGTGGCTCAACGTGTAGTTGCCACAGCTGTCGCCGGCCATTGTCGAGCCTTCTTTACGTGTGGCCGTTAACAAAAAGGCCTGATCGGCGAGTGCATGGGTAATCAGGTAGTGCTGATTACCCTGGCTGATATTTTCCGCCCCACTGTATAAACCTTTTTTCGTATAAAAACGCTCAAGACTTTGGGATTGCTCCGACAACAGCGCAACGATTTGGGCGCGATGGTTGCGCTTCATCGAGTCGCTGTACGCCGGATACACGAATGCGCCAAGAATACCGATGATCGAAACCACGATCATGAGCTCCATCAACGTGAACCCTGCTCCATATCGATACATTCAGCCGTCCTTACTGTATTTGCCGCCACATGATTCTTCGAAACTGCTGGCGTATGGGCTCTCCCTTGTCACTGCTTAGTGGCTGATAGCGCGCATAGACGCTCTCCAGCACGGTGCGCGACGGCCCACGCAGACCGACGGCGGTGATTCGGTATAAATGGGCAGACGCAATTCCCGGCAAATGCGCGGGCGCTATGCCGACCCCCAAACTCTGAATGCCGTACAACCCATCTGGCGCCCCAATCCAGAGCACTCCGGAGATCGGGTCAACCCCAGGCGAAATTTGAGTGCGGGCAGATAACGGCGGCATACATCGGGCTACTGTGTTGCAGTCCAACAGGCCTGGCCATTCGATCTGTACCTGAGATTCGCCCCGTCGCAGCGCTGTTTCGCTCGCTTGCAGTGACTGGTTGGCCAGCCAGACACTGCCAGCCATTTTTTCTTGTTGAGCGGCGCTCTGCAGTGAGGAAAGCCCGATCAGGCTGAGCAACAGCAGAAAGGTCAGGCAAACCAGCAGCGCCATGCCGGATTGTTTGCGCGGAAAAGGACTCATCTGTCACCTACCCCAGCCGATTTCGCAGCGCGACAACCAAGTGGTAGGACTGGTCTTTGATTCGCGCCTTGGGGTCTTGCAACGTCAGGGCAATCTTCACGCTGCGAATACTGGCCAAATTGACAGGGTTGTCTTCGTAGCGTTGAACCGACTGCCCTGTTGCTGAGCTGGCCATACCAAAGCTCATGTCAAACGCCGCTACGTTGTCCAACAGTACTGTTTTGCCAGACCCGACTTTTAACTGCCCATTCTCAAACCAGTAAATGATGTGGCGCAGTGCAAAGCTTGTCTCGCCAGGCGCCAAAGGCAAATGCTGCCCTGCATAGGCCTGCGCAGAACGTTTGCAGTCAGACACCACGGTCCAGTCGGGCCTGGTCCCCTGCAACCCGACATCCGCGCTGATAAACCTCCACGACCTTGAGCCCGCCCCCCCTTGCCAGGAGATAGGCGTTTGAAAAACCGAGGGCGCATTGATAATGCTGTCGGTCGCGATGCAACCGAACATGCCAACCATTCGAATTTCCTTGGCGATTTTGCTCAATACGAAACGTGCGTCTTCTTGCGCAACCGCAGCGGAATACTGCGCGAGGTAAGTCTGCCGCGCGCTCAAGAAAACCTGAGTGGCACCCAACACCAATAACAACCCTAACGCCAACGCGAGCATCAGTTCTGTCAGGCCAAACCCCGCATCCTGGCGTTTCATGAGGCCCTTTGCGCGGCGTCAGCCGAGAGCTGGCTGGTCAGGGTGAAGGTTTGAAGAGAGCCCGCCTCTTTGCTGGCGCGTGAATCGTCCCACTCCAGGGTGATGGCAACCTGACGCCCGCTGATAACGATGCTGCCATTGGCACTTTCCCCCCCGAACTGACGAATGTTGCGCTTGAAATCACTCAGGTCCTGGCCCAGCGCACCACTCAGGCCAATACCGCCACGGCCTGAAAAGCTGTAGTCGGCGGCAGCATTCGCGCGAATCCGGTCCAGCATGGCGTAGGCAATAAAGCTGGCCTGAGTGGTCATCAATGCACTGTCTGTGTGTTTGAGCGCATTGAGTTGTACCGCTGCGGCGCCTAACAACCCACTTGCCAGAATGACCGTCGCTACCAGCACTTCGATCAAGGTCATTCCGCTTTGCAGGCTTTTATCAGATCGAATCATGCACGCCACTCCCAAGCATTCATTTACCGGCACGTCCTGTGCCGCCATGCCAAAAGCCTAGCGCTCCAAACACGCTCCACCTGTAGGAACAGGCTGGCAAAGCTGATGGATTTATCACTTGATTGAGTGCGCTAAAAGCCCCGAATTACGGCATAAATATGATGAAACGGTTTGCGAGGCTGGCCATCCAATTGATGCGCTATACCTTTTGAAGCGCAAGGATTGCGCATGGATACGTCCAGGGAGGACGCCGTGTATCAACAAGGCATAAGCCTTATCCAGTTGCTGTTTACGCTAGCGATTGTTGCGATTACCGCTCAATTTGCGGCCCCGGCTTACAGCGTTCTGGTTGAACAGCAACGACGCCAGGCAACGGCCGAGCAATTAACCAACAGCCTGCGCAACGCGCGCACCGAAGCGTTGATACGGCATCAGTCTGTGGTGGTGCATGCAGTGGGAGAGGACTGGGGCAAAGGTTGGCGGATTATTCTGGACGTAAGTGGCAAGGGCCATCTCGATCAGAGCAACCCGGTATTAGCCGAGAGGCAAGGCAACACGCATATACCGATTGCCGGTAATACGCCGGTCAAACATTACGTTCGATTCAACCCGCTGGGTGAGCCGTTATTAAACGCAGGGGCATTTCAGGCGGGGACACTGCATATTTGCCAAGCCGAAACCGCGTTGAGCCACTACCAGGTGGTGCTCGCCAAGAGCGGCCGCATTAGCCTGCGCAGCGATCAGGCTGCGCAGGCGCTGTGCGGTCTGGTTTAAATCAGGGAGCGAACGCGCAGCTCTTTAGGCATGGAGAACGTAATGTTCTCTTCGCGGCCAGCCAGTTCGTCTGCACCGGTTGCGCCCCAAGCGTGCAACTGCTGGATCACACCACGCACCAGCACTTCAGGCGCCGAAGCCCCTGCCGTGATACCAATGCGCTCGACACCGTCAAACCAGCTTTTCTGCAGGTCTTCGGCACCATCAATCAGGTAGGCAGGCGTTGCCATGCGCTCGGCCAGCTCACGCAAACGGTTGGAGTTGGAGCTGTTCGGGCTCCCCACCACCAACACGACATCGCACTCGTCGGCCAGTTGTTTGACCGCGTCCTGACGGTTTTGCGTGGCGTAGCAGATGTCATCTTTACGCGGGCCGCCGATGGCCGGAAAGCGCGAGCGCAGCGCGTCGATGACACGGCTGGTGTCATCCATCGACAAGGTGGTCTGGGTCACAAACGCCAATTTTTCAGGGTTGTTGACGTGCAGATTAGCCACATCTTTTTCGTCTTCGACCAGGTAAATCGCACCGCCATTACTGGCGTCGTACTGGCCCATGGTGCCTTCCACTTCCGGGTGACCGGCATGGCCGATCAGGATGCACTCGCGACCGTCACGGCTGTAGCGCGCGACTTCGATGTGCACCTTGGTCACCAGCGGACAGGTGGCATCGAATACTTTGAGCCCGCGGCCTGACGCTTCGGTACGCACGGCCTGGGAAACGCCGTGAGCACTGAAGATCACGATGACGTCGTCCGGCACTTGATCAAGCTCTTCGACAAAGATCGCGCCACGGGAGCGCAGGTCTTCGACGACAAATTTGTTGTGCACCACTTCGTGGCGAACATAGATAGGCGGACCGAAGACTTCCAGAGCGCGATTGACGATTTCAATCGCTCGGTCCACCCCAGCGCAAAAGCCACGGGGGTTGGCGAGTTTGATGTGCATGCTAGGCCTCGTGGGTCGCGCAGAAAAATAATGCCAATCAGGCCCGGCACGCGCCGGGCACTGAATTACAGCGCTTTAACGTCTTTGATTTCCACGTCGAAGGTCAGGGTTTTACCTGACAACGGGTGGTTGAAATCGATGGTCACTTGTTCGTCGTCAAACGCTTTGACTACACCCGGCAGCTCGGTGTTGGCCGCGTCATTGAAGATCACCAGCAAGCCTTCGGACAAGTCCATGTCTTTGAACTGCGAACGAGGGATGATCTGCACGTTTTGCGGGTTGGGCTGGCCGAACGCGTTTTCTGGAAGGATCTCCAGCGTGCGCTTGTCACCCGCCTTGAAGCCGAACAAAGCCGCTTCAAAACCTGGCAACAGGCTGCCATCACCGACCTTGAAGGTGGCCGGGGATTTGTCGAACGTGCTGTCGACGGTGTCGCCATTCTCCAGGCGCAAAGCGAAATGCAGAGTGACTTCCGTGTTCTGGCCAATACGTTGCTCAGTCATGAGCCGGTTCTCCAGACTTTTTACTTTTAAACATATCCAGTGCCAGCATCACGGCGCCTACACAAATCGCGCTGTCGGCGAAGTTGAAGGCTGGGAAATACCAGCGATTTTGCCAATGCACCAGAATGAAATCGACCACATGGCCGTACGCAATGCGGTCATACAGGTTGCCCAATGCACCGCCCAAAATCAGCGCCAGCGCAATTGCCAACCACGTGTCATTACGTCCAAGACGCTTGAGCCAGACAACCAGCACCGTACTGACCACTATCGCGATCACGGCGAAAAGCCAACGCTGCCAGCCTGCACTGTCAGCCAAAAAGCTGAAGGCTGCGCCCGTGTTGTAAGCCAGTGTCCAACTGAACAGATCGGGGATGATCACGATCTGCTGGTACATCTGCAAGGCGTTGTCGAAATAGACCTTGCTGGTCAGGTCAATGACCAGAACCAGCACAGTCAACCAGAGCCAGCCCAGGCGCCCGAAGCGCCCGGCAGTGCTGGTGTTAGGCATAGTGACGTACCTCGCCAGCGCCGCTGATGTTGTCGACGCAACGGCCGCAGATTTCCGGGTGCTCCGGGTTCACGCCGACGTCTTCACGGCAATGCCAGCATCGCGCGCACTTGGCGTGTGCCGACTTGACCACTTTGAGTTTGAGACCAGCAACTTCGGTGACCACGGCATCAGCCGGCGCTTGCGCAAATGGCGCGACGCTGGCAGTGGAGGTGATCAGTACAAAGCGCAGTTCGTTGCTCAGCTTAGACAGGTCGGTTGCCAGGTCATCTTCGGCAAACAAGGTGACTTCAGCCTGCAAGTTGCCGCCAATGGCCTTGGCCGCGCGCAGGTTTTCCATCTCTTTGTTAACCGCAACCTTGACCGCCATGATCCGCTCCCAGTAGGCGCGGTCCAGCTCGGTGCCTTCCGGCAACTCGCTCAGGCCTTCATACCAGGTGTTGAGCATGACCGATTCGTTGCGCTCGCCCGGCAGGTATTGCCACAGTTCGTCGGCGGTGAAAGACAGGATCGGAGCGATCCAGCGCACCAGCGCTTCGCAAATATGGAACAGCGCGGTCTGGCACGAACGGCGGGCCTTGCTGTCGGCGCCAGTGGTGTACTGACGGTCCTTGATGATGTCGAGGTAGAAACCACCCAGCTCCTGCACGCAGAAATTGTGCACTTTGGAGTACACGTTCCAGAAGCGGTATTCGCCGTAATGCAACTCCAGCTCACGCTGCAGCAGCAATGCACGGTCTACAGCCCAACGGTCCAGTGCCAGCATTTCATCGGCAGGCAGCAGGTCAGTGGCCGGGTTGAAGCCAGTCAGGTTGGAAAGCAGGAAGCGCGCGGTGTTACGGATGCGTCGGTAAGCGTCCGCACTGCGTTGCAGGATCTGGTCAGACACCGCGATTTCGCCCGAGTAGTCGGTCGAAGCCACCCACAGACGCATGATGTCAGCGCCCAGCGTGTCGTTGACCTTCTGCGGCGCAATCACGTTGCCCAACGATTTGGACATTTTGCGACCGGCTTCGTCCACGGTGAAACCGTGAGTCAGCAGTTCGCGGTACGGCGCGTGGTTGTCGATGGCGCAGCCGGTCAGCAACGAAGAGTGGAACCAGCCACGGTGCTGGTCAGAACCCTCGAGATACAGATCGGCACGCGGGCCGGTCTCGTGACCCATCGGGTGCGAACCGCGCAGCACGTGCCAATGCGTCGTACCGGAGTCGAACCACACGTCCAGGGTGTCGCTGATTTTGTCGTACAGCGGCGCTTCGTCGCCCAACAACTCGGCAGCGTCCAGCTTGAACCAGGCTTCGATGCCTTCGACTTCAACGCGCTTGGCCACTTCTTCCATCATTTCGACGGTACGTGGGTGCAATTCGCCGCTTTCCTTGTGCAGGAAAAACGGAATTGGCACGCCCCAGTTACGCTGACGCGAGATGCACCAGTCAGGACGATTGGCGATCATCGAGTGCAGGCGCGCCTGGCCCCAAGCCGGAACAAACTGGGTGTCTTCGATCGCCTGAAGTGCGCGAGTACGCAGGGTATCGCCCGTCGTTGGCTCTTTGTCCATACCGATAAACCACTGCGCGGTAGCGCGGTAGATCAGCGGCGTTTTGTGGCGCCAGCAGTGCATGTAGCTGTGGCTGATGGTTTCGGTGAACATCAGCGCGCCGACTTCGATCAGCTTGTCGATGATGTTCTGGTTGGCCTTCCAGATGAACTGGCCACCGAAGAATTCCAGCGACGGCACATACACACCGTTGCTTTGAACCGGGTTGATGATGTCGTCGTTGACCATGCCATAGGCTTTGCAGGTCACGAAGTCGTCTACGCCGTAAGCCGGTGCGGAGTGAACCACGCCGGTGCCCGCGCCCAGTTCAACGTACTCAGCCAGATAGACTGGCGACAGACGGTCGTAGAACGGGTGACGGAAGTTGATCAGTTCCAGTGCCGAACCGGTGGTGGTCGCGATCACTGAACCTTGCAGGTTGTAACGAGCCAGACTGGATTCGACCAGTTCTTCAGCCAGCACCAACAGTTTGTCGCCCACGTCGACCAGCGCGTAGGTGAATTCCGGGTGCACGTTAAGCGCCTGGTTAGCCGGGATGGTCCACGGGGTGGTGGTCCAGATCACGATCGATGCCGGTTTGCTCAGCGCTGCCAGGCCAAAAGCTTCGGCCAGCTTGGCTTCATCAGCCACCGGGAAGGCAACGTCGATGGCCGCAGACTTTTTGTCCTGATACTCGACTTCAGCTTCGGCCAGGGCCGAGCCGCAGTCGAAGCACCAGTTCACAGGCTTCAGGCCTTTAAACACAAAACCGCCTTTGACGATTTCGGCCAAGGCGCGGATTTCACCGGCTTCGTTTTTGAAGTCCATGGTTTTGTACGGGTTGGCAAAGTCGCCCAGTACACCCAAACGGATGAACTCAGACTTCTGGCCTTCGATTTGCTCGGTCGCGTACGCACGGCACAGCTCGCGGGTTTTATCCGCAGGCAGATTTTTACCGTGAGTCACTTCAACCTTGTGCTCAATCGGCAGGCCGTGGCAGTCCCAGCCAGGCACGTACGGCGCATCGAAACCCGACAGGGTTTTCGAACGCACGATCATGTCTTTCAGAATTTTGTTGAGCGCATGACCGATGTGAATCGTGCCGTTGGCGTACGGAGGACCGTCGTGAAGTACGAACTTCGGACGATCCTTGCCAATCTCGCGCAACTTCCCGTACAGGCCAATGCTGTCCCAGCGCTGCAAAATTTGCGGTTCGCGCTGTGGCAGGCCGGCCTTCATTGGGAAGGCTGTGTCCGGAAGGTTTAGCGTGGCTTTGTAGTCGGTCATTTCAGGCTCTTTTTAAGCGGTTGACCCAGCCAAAAGGCTCGGGCGGCGGCGACGTCCGCATTGATCGCCGTCTTGAGCGCCTCCAGGGAGGCAAAACGCTGCTCATCACGCAGCTTGTGGTGGAATGCCACGGTCAAACGCTGGCCATACAAATCGCCAGCGAAATCCAATAGATGTACTTCAAGATGGGCGCTGCCATCCCCTGCTACGGTCGGCCGGACACCAATATTAGCGACACCGGGCCAGGTTTTTCCGTCGATCTCAACGCTGACCAGATACACCCCGGTCAACGGAACACGACGTCGCTTAAGCTGGATATTGGCCGTTGGCGTGCCTAATTGGCGCGCCAGTTTCTGGCCGTGCAATACCCTGCCTGCGATTTGAAATGGACGCCCCAGCAAACGTTCTGCCAAGGAGAAATCGGCGCTGGCCAAGGCATCGCGCACCTTGGTGCTGCTGATGCGCACGCCATCAAGCTCAACGGTTTGTGCGGCTTCGACGGTAAAGTTTTGCATGACGCCCGCTTGTTGCAGGAAGTCAAAATCACCCACCCGGTCGCAACCAAAACGGAAATCGTCACCGACCTCCAGGTGCTGCACACCGAGACCGTCGACCAAAATCGTGTCGACAAATTCGGCAGCGCTGAGCTTGCACAGGCGTTGATTGAACGCCAGGCACAGCACCCGATCAACCCCTGCGTCAGCCAGAAGCTGAAGCTTGTCGCGCAGGCGAGCCAGACGCGCCGGAGCGGTTTCGGGGGCAAAGAATTCGCGCGGCTGCGGCTCAAAAATCACCACGCAGCTGGGCACACCCAACTCCAGTGCACGTTCACGCAGTCGCTCCAGGATTGCCTGGTGACCACGGTGTACACCGTCAAAGTTGCCAATAGTGGCGACACAGCCCCGATGTTGGGGCCGCAGATTGTGAAGGCCTCGAACCAGCTGCATAACGCGCTTCTTGCTCATAAAGTGGCCGATTATAACCACACCCAGCCCGTGACGACAGGCAACAGCGCAAGGCAAATCAGGTCAAATCGACAAAATCGACGTTTGACCGCAATTTTCCTTACATCAGAGACTTGCGGGCGAAATCCTTCAAACGCAAGCCCAACAGCAATAACATGCCGAAATAAGCCAGCACCCCAGCGACAACCAAACCACCCAGACGCATAAAGCGCTCAAGCATGTGGCCGTGATCCCACGCGGGCATCAGCTGCATCAACCCAATCAATACCGCCGACATCACTGCGACCGCCAGCACCAGCTTGAACAGGTACTGGGTCCAGCCGGGCTGGGCGATATACAGCTTTTGCTTGCGCAACTGCCAGAACAACAGACCGGCGTTAATACACGCGCCGACGCTAATGGCCAAGGCCAGACCTGCGTGCTGCAACGGCACAATAAAGACCAGGTTGAGCAATTGCGTGACCACCAGGGTGAACACTGCAATTTTTACGGGAGTGCGGATGTTTTGCTGGGCATAGAAGCCGGGCGCCAGCACCTTGATCAGAATAAGCCCGAGCAACCCCACCGAATACGCCACCAACGCGCGCTGAGTCATGGCCGCATCCAGCGCACTGAACTCTCCGTACTGAAACAGCGACACGGTCAGCGGTTCAGCCAGAATCGCCAAAGCCAGCGCACACGGCAGCACCAGCACAAAACACAGGCGCAGCCCCCAATCGAGGATCCTTGAGTATTCCTGGCGGTCTTTGCTGGCGTAGGTCTTGGACAGTGTCGGCAGCAGGATTGTGCCCAGCGCCACACCCAGCACGCCCGATGGCAGCTCCATCAAACGGTCTGCGTAGTACATCCATGACACCGATCCGGCCACCAGAAAAGAGGCAAAAATCGTGTTAATGATCAGGGAAATCTGACTGACTGAAACCCCCAGAATGGCTGGCAGCATCTGCTTCATCACCCGCCAAACGCCGGTATCGCGCAGATTGAGGCGCGGCAGCACCAGCATCCCGATTTTCTTCAGGTGTGGCAGTTGAAACAGCAATTGCGCCAAGCCACCGGCCAGCACCGCCCAGCCCAACGCCATGACCGGTGGGTCAAAGTAGGGCGTCAGGAACAAGGCAAAAATAATCATGCTGACGTTGAGCAGCGTCGGCACAAACGCCGGTACCGAAAAGCGGTTCCAAGTATTGAGGATGGCCCCCGCCAGCGATGACAAAGAGATCAGCAATATATAAGGAAAGGTCACCCGCAACATTTCGGAGGTGAGCTGGAACTTCTCCGGCGTGGTGGCAAACCCCGGCGCTGTGGCCCAGATCACCCAAGGTGCGGCAAGCATCCCCAAAATGGTCACGATTGCCAGCACCAAGGTCAGCAGCCCGGCGACGTAAGCCACAAACGTGCGTGTCGCCTCTTCACCTTGCTGGCTTTTGTATTCGGCCAAAATGGGGACAAACGCTTGTGAGAAGGCTCCCTCGGCGAAAATCCGGCGCAGCAGATTGGGTAATTTAAAGGCAATAAAGAACGCATCCGTGGCCATTCCGGCACCAAACGTGCGCGCAATAATGGTGTCTCGGACAAAGCCCAGAACCCTTGAAATCATGGTGATAGAGCTGACGGCAGCCAACGATTTGAGCAAATTCATTGAAAGAGTTTTTGCCTTTAGAGAAAGAGCAGGCGAACAAAGCGCCCACTTATGCGATACTGCGCGCCGCAACAGCACAGAGCCAAGCTCGCGAGTTTACAGGTCAAGCGCCGGAAATAAATCTCCCGTCTCCCTCGATCAACCACTCAGCGGATCGTATCAATCGCCCTTGACAAGAGTTGTCGTCATCGGCATGATTCGCGGCCTATTTTGTTTGTTAATTCCCAAAAGTCTTTCGAGGAGCTCGACGGTGGCCAACACACCTTCCGCCAAAAAACGTGCAAAACAGGCTGAGAAGCGTCGCAGCCACAACGCCAGCCTGCGTTCCATGGTTCGTACCTACATCAAGAATGTAGTTAAAGCCATCGACGCAAAAGACGCTGCTAAAGCGCAAGCTGCTTATGTTCTGGCTGTTCCTGTTATCGACCGCATGGCCGATAAAGGCATCATCCACAAGAACAAAGCCGCTCGTCATAAGAGCCGCCTGAATGGCCACGTCAAGGCGTTGAACCTTGCGACTGCCGCTTAAGCGATAAGCTTTTAAAAAACCGACCTCAGGGTCGGTTTTTTATTGCCTGAAAATTGATCTCGATCCTGTAGCCGCTGAGGAGCGCAGCGAGGCTGCGATCGGCGGCATAGCCGTCGCAAACCATAAGGTTGCGACCATCCAGACTGAAGGCGTGCGCTGAATTTGCGACCGCTTCGCGCTCGAACGCAGCCTCGCCGCGCTCCTCAGCGACTACAAAAAACAGGGAAAAGCAGGCAATAAAAAACCGCGAGAGACGCGGCTTTTTTATTTAAGAGCACTAGCTTTGTGGCCACGGCAGAATCGGTATGGCAGTCACCGCATTCTGCGGACTGCCTTCGATCAGGCGGTCGCTGTACACCAGGTACACCAGCGTATTGCGCTTCTTGTCGAGGAATCGTACGACCTGCATGGTTTTGAAAACCAGCGAGGTGCGCTCCTTGAACACTTCCTCGCCATCCTTCAAGTCACCTTTAAAGCTGATCGGACCGGTCTGACGGCACGCCAGCGAAGCCTCAGCGCGATCTTCAGCCAAACCCAGACCACCTTTCATACCGCCAGTCTTGGCTCGCGACAGGTAGCAGGTCACGCCATCAACCTTAGGATCATCGAACGCCTCGACCACAATGCGGTCGTTTGGCCCAACAAATTTGAACACCGTCGAGACCGTGCCAATCTCCTCGGCCGACGCCAACAATGGCACCGCCAAGATCAAACCCAACAGACCGCTTATCAAGCGCATGCAACACCTCAGTTTCAAACCAGAATCAGGTTATCGCGATGAACCAGTTCAGGCTCCGCCATGTAACCCAACAAACTGACAATCGCTTCTGACGACTGCCCAATAATTTTTTGCGCTTCAGCAGCACTGTAGTTGGCCAAGCCACGGGCAATCTCCCGCCCATCTGGCGCCACGCACACCACCATCTCACCACGACGGAAGCCACCCTGCACCGCCTTGACACCTACAGGCAGCAAGCTTTTATGCCCTTGAGACAGCGCCAGCACGGCGCCATCATCCAGCACCAAGGTGCCGCGAGTCTGCAAGTGCCCGGCCAGCCACTGCTTGCGCGCAGCCAGCATGCCACGCTCAGGCGACAGCAACGTCCCCAGACGCTCACCCGCTTTCAGGCGATCAAGCACACGCTCCAGACGACCGCCGACGATAATCGTGTGCGCCCCTGAACGGGCTGCCAGGCGCGCCGCACGCAACTTGGTCTGCATGCCACCACGACCAAGCGCACCGCCCGTACCGCCCGCGACCGCATCCAGTGCCGGATCATCGGCACGTGCTTCGTAGATCATCTTGGCATCAGGGTTGTTACGCGGATCAGCATCAAACATGCCGTCACGGTCGGTCAGGATCACCAGCAAGTCAGCCTCGACCAGGTTAGCCACCAGCGCCGCCAGCGTGTCGTTATCACCAAAGCGAATTTCATCGGTGACCACGGTGTCGTTCTCATTGATGACCGGAATCACACCCAACTCAACCAGAGTACGCAAGGTACTGCGGGCATTCAGGTAACGCTTGCGGTCAGACAGGTCGTCATGAGTCAGCAGAATTTGCGCCGTGTGCCGCGAGTGCTCAGCAAAGCTCGACTCCCAGGCCTGCACCAGCCCCATCTGACCGATGGCAGCCGCCGCTTGCAGCTCGTGCATCGCACTGGGTCGAACCAACCAGCCCAAGCGGCTCATACCGGCAGCAACCGCACCCGACGACACCAGCACCAACTCGACGCCCGCCTCATGCAAGGCCACCATCTGCTCAACCCAAACGCCCATTGCTGCGCGATCCAGGCCCTTGCCATCTGCTGTCAGCAATGCGCTGCCGATCTTAACGACCCAACGCTGCGCACCTGTCACCTTGCTCCGCATCATCATCCAACCTATGCCTGAGAGCAGCGCGACCGAGCGCCACCCATGGAATTATTCTTGATTACCGTTTCACAGATACCAAAACGCCGCTCAATTGAGCGGCGCTGTAGTTTACTGCAACGAATCAGTCGCGGACGTAAATGATTTCTGGACCATCTTCGTCTTCAACATCTTCTTCGTCCCAATCATCATCACCCATGTCATGGACGCTCTTCACGCCGCTGCGACGCAGGGCACGCTGATCATCCAGCGCTTGCAGCTGTGCACGCGCCTCGTCTTCGATGCGCTGATCAAGCTCGGCCAACTCTTCTTTGTAAGCCGGGTCATTGGCCAGACGGTCAGCACGATCTTCAAGATAGCGCATGATGTCGTGGCACAGCTTGTCGGTACCGATTTTGGCAATCGCCGAAATCACGTACACAGGGCCGGTCCACTCAAGACGATCAACCACTTCTTTAACGCGAGCGTCATGCTCTTCTTGCGGCAACGAATCGCACTTGTTCAGCACCAACCAACGATCACGTTCTGCCAGCGCAGGGCTGAACTTGGTCAGCTCGTTAACGATGACTTCAGCAGTATCAGCAGCGCTGTCAGTGCCCTCAACCGGCGCCATGTCCACGAGGTGCAACAGCAAGCGGGTACGCGACAAGTGCTTGAGGAAACGAATCCCCAGGCCAGCACCATCCGAAGCACCCTCGATCAAGCCAGGAATATCGGCAATCACGAAGCTCTTCCAGCGGTCGACACTGACCACACCCAGGTTTGGTACCAAGGTAGTGAACGGGTAATCCGCCACTTTTGGCTTGGCCGCAGACACCGCACGAATAAAGGTACTTTTGCCAGCATTCGGCAAGCCCAGCAGACCCACGTCTGCCAGCACTTTCAATTCCAGCTTGAGATCACGCTGCTCACCCGGCTTACCCGGAGTGGTCTGGCGTGGAGCACGGTTGGTACTGGATTTGAAACGGGTGTTACCCAAACCGTGCCAACCGCCATGCACCACCAGCAAACGCTGGCCCGCCTTGGTCAAGTCACCAATGATTTCTTGAGTACCGGCGTCAATCACCGTGGTACCGACTGGCACACGCAGAACCAGGTCTTCACCTTTGCGGCCCGTGCAATCAGTGCTGCCACCGTTAGAGCCACGCTGCGCGTCGAAGTGACGGGTGTAGCGGTAATCAACCAGGGTATTGAGGTTTTCGTCGGCGATCATGTAGATCGAGCCACCATCACCCCCATCACCACCGTTCGGACCACCGTTTTCGATGAACTTCTCACGACGGAAACTCATGCAACCGTTACCACCGTCGCCTGCTTTTACTTTGATCGATACTTCATCTACAAACTTCATAACAAAACACGCCTCTCGTCATCAGGACGAGCCGATAAAAACCAAGACATAAGACTCTTGCAAAAATGAGCGCAGCGACCTCAATCAACGACCGTTAAATCCAGCGCCAACAGCCCATACAAACAGTTTTGCAAGAGACTCACCCCACAAACGAAAAAGCCCCGTCGCAAGACAGGGCTCTTCCAGCTACCAAGCTTTTACGCTGCGACGACTTCAGTCTTCGGAACGATGCTTACGTAGCGGCGACCGAAGGCGCCCTTAACCTGGAACTTGATCACGCCTTCCACTTTCGCGAACAGGGTGTGATCTTTGCCCATACCAACGCCGTAGCCAGCGTGGAATTGGGTGCCGCGCTGACGCACGATGATGTTGCCCGGAATGATAGCCTGGCCGCCATACATCTTCACGCCAAGGCGTTTGGCTTCTGAGTCGCGACCGTTACGGGTACTACCACCAGCTTTTTTGTGTGCCATGAGTCAATTCTCCTAGTGAGGAATTAGGCTGAAATTAAGCCTGAATACCGGTGATTTTGATCTCGGTGTACCACTGGCGGTGGCCCATACGCTTCATGTGGTGCTTACGACGACGGAACTTGATGATGCGGATTTTGTCGTGACGACCTTGGGAAATCACTTCAGCAACAACAGTGGCGCCAGCAACAACTGGAGCGCCGATGTTTACGTCATCGCCATTGGCGACCAACAGAACGCGATCAAAAGTTACGGATTCGCCAGTAGCGACTTCCAGTTTCTCGATCTTCAGGTATTCACCTGGTGCTACTTTGTATTGCTTGCCACCAGTAACGATTACTGCGTACGACATGGTATTTCTCCGATAATCCTGCTCACCCAGCGCTTTATAGGTAAAGGTATTGGCTGGCATGGCTGCATGGGGCTGGAACGGCCCAAGTGCAATTGCGTAAGGCAGGTGCTGCCCAGGAAGTTCAGGGTGCGCGATTGTACGCAAGGTGCGTTCGGGTTGCAAGTGGCCGCCCATCGCGCCTTGACAGGCCCAGCCCCCCGACCTAGCATGCCGCGCAACCCTTCTGGAGCACCTGTCGCTGATGCAACCCCAAGCTTTCTACCGCGCGGTGGCGGACGATTTTAGCGCCGTCGACGGCATCATCAAGAAACAGCTGACTTCACGTGTGCCGCTGGTCTCAAAAATCGGCGACTACATTACTTCGGCCGGCGGCAAACGCCTTCGTCCTTTATTAGTGTTGCTGTGTGGCAAGGCCCTGGGTCGCGAAGGCGATGACCTGCGCCTGCTCGCCGCCACTATCGAGTTCCTGCACACCGCGACCCTGCTGCACGACGACGTAGTCGACATGTCCGGCATGCGCCGCGGCCGCAAGACCGCCAATGCCACGTGGGGCAACGCTCCCAGCGTATTGGTCGGCGACTTCCTGTACTCGCGCTCCTTCGAAATGATGGTTGAGCTGGGCTCGATGCCAGTGATGAAAATCCTGTCGAAAGCCACTCGCATCATTGCCGAAGGCGAAGTGTTGCAGCTGTCCAAAGTACGGGACGCCAGCACCACCGAAGAAACCTATATGGAAGTCATTCGCGGCAAAACCGCGATGCTGTTCGAGGCGTCGACCCACAGTGCCGCAGCGCTGGCCGGTGCAACGCCCGAGCAAAGCGAAGCGCTGCGTACCTTTGGCGACCACTTGGGCGTGGCGTTCCAGTTGGTAGACGACCTGCTCGACTACCGTGGCGACGCTGAAGCGCTGGGCAAAAACGTCGGCGATGACCTGGCAGAAGGCAAGCCGACCTTGCCGCTGATCTACACCATGCGCGAAGGCACCCCGGAGCAAGCCGCTCTGGTGCGCACAGCCATCCAAAAAGGTGGCATTGAGGACCTCGAAAACATCCGCGCAGCCGTCGAAGCTTCGGGCTCGCTGGACTACACCGCACAGCTGGCGCGCGATTTCGTCGCCCGCGCCATTGCCTGCCTTGAAGTCTTGCCACCAAGCGAATACCGCGATGCACTGGTTGAGCTGAGTGAGTTTGCGGTAGCCCGCACCCACTGATTGGCCATCACCCCTTGTAGTCGCTGCCACAGGCTGCGATAAGAGCCGCAGGACCTTCAAACATTGAGGGTCGCTGCGCAACCCATCGCAGCCTGACGGCAGCGGCTACAGAGTTCGCTGTGCTTCACCCCCTTCAGCACAAAAACCCTATATAATGCGCGCCTTTTAGCCACCCTGACACTTAAGGAGCTTTAGTGAGCACGTTGCCACCCTGCCCAAAATGCAATTCCGAGTACACCTACGAAGACGGCGCTCAGTTGATCTGCCCGGAATGCGCCCATGAGTGGTCCGCCAGCGGCGACGCCGAAGAAGCCAGCGATGCAAAAGTCTACAAAGACTCCGCAGGCACGGTCCTGAACGACGGCGACACCATCACCGTGATCAAAGACCTGAAAATCAAAGGCACGTCACTGGTCGTCAAAGTCGGCACCAAGGTCAAAAACATCCGCCTGTGCGATGGCGACCACGATATCGATTGCAAAATCGACGGTATCGGCCCAATGAAGCTCAAGTCCGAGTTCGTGCGCAAGGTCTGATTCGGCTGCCTTTCTTCCTGCGTTTAGCGCAGGAAGGGGCGACTTCCCCCGCTATACCCCCTCGCAATATCAAAAAGCCAGCCGCTTTGACTCACGACAGTTTTTACCTGAAAAAAAAAGAAATCTGCCAATAGGCACTTGCTATTAAATGAATAAGAATTATTCTCATTGTCATTCATCGAGGAGATGACGACCATGACTTATTTAATTGATGCTTGGCTGGACCGTCCACACCCCTACCTGAGAATCCTGCACCGGGAAACCGGAGAAGTCTGTGCGGTACTGGAGGAAGAAGCGCTCAACGAGCTACAGGATCAGGGCGACCTGGATTTCAACGGCCTCAACTCAAGCGAGCCGATGGTGCTCAAGGAGTTGGTGCGCAATCTGTTTCTGTTTTGCTATGCCCGGGCATTGCGCCCCATGGGTACGGCTGACACTCACGAACATCACGCCAAAATAGAAATATGACCGCACGATGCTGAACGGCCCTATAGGAGCGAGCTTGTTTCGCGAGCTTTTAAAAGATCAAAAGATCGCGAGGCAAGCTCGCTCCTACAGCTAGAGCGCTGTGTTCTTACAGAACGTCCAGCAGCTCAACGTCGAATACCAGCACGCTGTGCGGAGCAATGCTGCCAACGCCTTGGGCGCCGTAAGCCAGTTCGCTCGGCACGTAGATGCGCCATTTGCTACCGGCGTTCATCAATTGCAGGGCTTCAGTCCAGCCAGCGATCACGCCACCGACCGGAAACTCGGCTGGCTGACCACGATCGTAGGAGCTGTCAAACACAGAACCGTCGATCAGGGTGCCGTGGTAGTGAACACGCACGGTGTCTTCACGGCTTGGCTTGGCGCCTTCGCCAGCGGTCACAACTTCGAATTGCAGACCGGAAGCCAGGGTGGTGATGCCGTCTTTCTGGGCGTTTTCAGCCAGGAAAGCCTTGCCTTCGCCAGCGGCAGCTTCTGCCTTGGCAGCGGCTTCAGCTTGCATGATCTCGCGGATCACTTTGAAGCTGGCCGACATTTCTTCTTGGCCAACACGGCTTTCCTTGCCTGCGAACGCGTCGGTCAGACCAGCCAGGATTGCATCCAGGCTAATGCCCGGCGGCGGGTTTTCGCGCAACTGGTCGCCCAGTTGACGGCCAATGCCGTAGCTAACGCGGGTTTCGTCGGTCGACAGATTTACTTCGGACATAACACTGCTCCGTTGTAGGGCGATCAAAAAACAGCCATTTTGTGGCCGCTATTCCTCAATCGCTCAGATCCAAAAAAGGGCGAGCAGACTACCACAGCCCCCAAAGCCTTCGCAGCCCGGGTTGGTGTGCCGCACGTCACGACAATCATCAGTGCTTGGTGAGCTTGTCGAGATAGCCCATCGCAAACGCCGATACCACGAAGGTCATGTGAATAATCACGTACCACATCAGGTATTGGGTTTCGATGTTGCGCGCGTCCATGAACACCCGCAGCAGGTGGATCGAAGAGATCGCCACAATCGAGGCGGCGACTTTCATCTTCAATGAAGTCGAGTCCATCGTGCCCAGCCAGCTAAGCTTCTCTTTGTCCCCTCCGATATCCAGTTGCGAAACGAAGTTCTCGTAACCCGAGATCATCACCATCACCAGCAAGCCGCCCACCAGCGCCATATCGATCAACGACAGGATGACCAGGATCAAGTCCGACTCACTTAGCGCGAACACGTTGGGGATTACGTGAAACACTTCCTGGAAGAATTTCAACGCCAAAGCCAACAAACCCAGCGACAGGCCGAAGTAAATCGGCGCCAAAATCCAGCGCGAGGCGTACATTGCGTTCTCGATAAAACGTTCCATTAAATCTCACAGGCAGTCTGAAATGGGCGCGAGTATATCAGCCACAAAACGACAGAGATAAAGCGCCGGACACACCCGGTAAAAACATTTTCTGATAGTGTCGTCCTTATCAGCATCGTTTACGGACAGGAAAACTGAACAATGGATCTGCGACTCCCCTTGGCGTGTCTCGGGCTTACAACGGCTTTTCTCATGGCGGGCGGCTGCTCTCCTGACGATAAACACCAGCAAGCCAGCCTTGAAGAAAGGACCGCAGCGTTCGAAAAGAACCTCGATAGCATTCAGGATCAACAGCTTAAAGACGCAGTGGCCGACCTCGGCGGCTCGTTGTTGCTGCTGGAGCGCGCCCGTATCAAGCTGCAAGACAAAGCCATCGAAACCGAATACGGCACTGACGAACTCGCGCAGCTTAAGCACTACCCCAGCAGTCAGGCGCTGAGCGATGCCTATATCAATGGCCTGTTTGTGGTGCGCAAGACTTCCAGTTCCGATTACCTGACCGACCTTGAGCCCATTTTCCCGTTCTCCCAGACCAATGCCGCCGACTTCCCCTTCCCGCACGCTCTGGAGTGGCAGTCAGTGACGCTGAGTAACAAACAAGTGGTGCCCTTTCAGGCCGAATGGTCAGAAACGGACTCGGGCATCCAGCTCAGCCCCTCCAGCGCCAACTTGAGCAACCCGGACGACCTGACCATCACCTACCCGTATATCGACGGGGTCGAGACCGAAAACATTCAGCAACCGCAACCCGTGCTGCTGCACGGCGAGGCCGAAGTGATCGCGCCGGGCAAGGTGGTCAACCTCACCCTGACCAGCAAAGACGTGGGTAAAACCCGCACCGACGGCAGCATCAGCGTGACGCTGCTGGCGCTGGGTAAAAACTTCGCCGAAGTCGACATCAACAACAGCGCGCCGCTGGCCGAAGAAGTTCGCGACACCGAACTCAACCCGCTGATCATCCAAGCCCGCGACCAGAGCGGGCAGTTCCTGTCTCGCGCAGGCTCGATCAACGAAAATGCCGAGCAGCTGGCGTTTTACCAGCAGCAACTGGCAGAAATGCTTAAGCAAACGGCGTGGAGCGAAGCGTTCGGACAGCAGTTGGACAACGAACAAAAAGCCTTTGACCAAAAACACCCGCACCACTACAGCAAGGTGTATTTCAACGGCACGATTGAAAACCTCGACATCAGCGTGCTCGACTTCTCGACCGCCAACGTCACCCGCAAAACCCTCGACCTGCCCGTGCGCCGGCTCGACAAAAACGTAGTCGGTAAAGACATTCAGCCACTACCGCTGTCCGTCGTGGTGTATGACGACCAGGCCGCCAACTACCTGAAAGACGCCACCCTTGACCCTGAGCAACTGAAAAAGAGTGTGGTGATCAGCCAGTCTGTGGACGACGCCAGCGCTGCCACGCTTGAGTTCAGCCATCCGACTACCTTCAATGACGAACTGCTGGGCGCCCTGCCTGAGACCGCTGATACGCCCGTCACCTTCTTTGCCGAGGATGACAACGGCAAACGCGGCGAACCGCTGGAACTGCCTGCCGAGGCCTTCGACGCCGACCCGAAAACCGGTGTCATTACCTATGACCTCAACCTGTTCCCGGAAACACCGGTGTACGCCATTGGCTCAATGCCGCTGTACCTGGCCAGCATTGATAAACAGGCCCTGGACGTTGCTCACCTGCCCAAGGGGCTGGAGCTTAAAGGCAACGCTCTGATCGTTGATCAAAAACTGTTCCCATCCGAGGCGTGGCGTTTTTACGCCAAGGACGACACCGGCAATTACCTCAAAGAAGTGCTCGCCGTCAGCCACAGCGCCGAACCCAATGGCCCGGCACTGTTCGACGTGCACTACTTTTATGGGCAGCCGACGCATCTCGAAAGCTATGCCCGCACGTCGCTGGAACCTGTCGAGTACGGCTTTGAAGTCAAACTGGACAAAGTGGCGGAAGTCACGCCGCCGCGCTAAACCCAGGGCTCAGCGCGAGGCGTGGCAACGCTCACCATTGATTTGACGCAACTGCGCCTGCACATGCAGGCACCAGATCTGCGGGGCATCGGCAAGCCGGTAGCCGTGCAAGGTCAGGCTTTCAACAATGGACTCAAGAATAGCTTCAGCCACGAGCGGGCCGAAGAATGGCCCCTGAGACTTGATAGTGGTCGGTTGCTCGCCGGATAACCCAGCAGCAAATAGCAGCGTCCACATCCCGGTATTGCCTGCCAGGGGGCGGATGCTGCATTCAATGCGTGTTTCCAGGCCCAGGCACTGACGGGTAAGACAAAGGTTGCGCGACATGGCGGCGACCCTCGGTAGATCCTGTATCAGCCAGACAAGACAGGCTGCATCGTTCCAGTGACGACAGTAGAGTTCCTGAGCAAGAGCATAGAAGAAAAAACCGCCCCGCGACGCCGCCAAGACCAACGGAGAACCCTTGCTTTGCGTGCGCTTTGCATAGGAGCGAGATTGCTTGCGATCCTTTAGAGATCAAAAGATCGCGAGGCAAGCTCGCTCCTACGATGGCGGTGGCGGGTGTCAGGCCGGTTTTTTCTCTGCCAGGGCTTGCGCCAGCAGCTCTTTTTCAGCTTCTTTGAGGTCGTCGTCGCTGATCATTTCTGCAATCACCCTCAACCGCTCGACCACGCGCGCATTGACGCTGCCCTCCGGGAACTGACCTTCTTCATCCGGTTCACCCGCAGGCTCGCCCACCAGCAGGCTCAAGGCTTCATCGGCCTGACGGACAGCGTAAACGTGGAACTTGCCCTCACGCACCGCCTGTAGCACTTTTTCATCGAGCATCAAGGTCGCAACGTTGGCTTGCGGGATAATCGCCCCCTGCTCGCCTGTCAGACCGCGTGCTTCGCACAGCCGGAAGAAGCCCTCGATCTTCTCGTTCACCCCGCCCACAGCCTGCACTTCACCGAACTGGTTGATCGAGCCGGTGATGGCAAAACACTGCTTGAGCGGCGTTTTCGAAAGGGCCGAAATCAACGTACAGGCTTCACCCAGCGAAGCGCTGTCGCCATCGACGTAACCGTACGACTGCTCCAGCGCAATGCTCGCCGAAATCGCCAGCGGAAACTCCTGCGCGTATCGACTGCCCAAATAGCCCGTCAGAATCATCACGCCCTTGGAGTGGATCGGCTGCCCGAGGTTAACTTCACGCTCAATATCGACAATGCCACTGCCGCCTGGGTACACCGTCGCGGAAATCCGCGCCGGCACACCGAACGCCGAGTCACCGACTTCCAGCACTGTCAGCCCGTTGCACTTGCCGACCGCCGCACCGTCGGTATCGATCAGAATGATCCCCGCCAGCATGTCATCAAGAATCCGCGCCGATACGCGCCCGGTGCGGGTCGCCTTGGCCTTGAGCGCACGCTCGATATGGCCCGCGTCAGTCATTTCATCGTTGGCCAAATGACGGATAAAGTCCGCCTCGCTGACCAACTGGAACAAGTCGCCAATGCGCGCCGACAAACGCCCCTGATGCTCGGCCAGACGCGCGCTGTAGGTTGCCAGACGCGCCACGGCATCCGCCGTCAGCGGCGCCATGCCTTCCTCCGAGGTGCGGGTAGTCAGCAATTGAGCGAACTGCTCAAGGCTCTCGTCGACCATCGGGATGTCTTCGTCAAAGTCCACCAGCACCCGGAACATCTCCTGGAAGTCCGGATCAAGGTCTTGCAGCGTGTAGTACAGCTGACGCGCACCGATGATGATGACTTTGACCTGCAACGGAATGACCTGCGGGCTCAGGGTCACGGTGGCCATGCGCCCCAGCTCGCCCAGCGGCGATTCCATTTTCAGCTTGCGCGATTGCAACGCACGTTTCAGCGCATCCCAGACAAAGGGCTCGCTGAGCATCTTCTCGGCTTCGAGAATCAAAAAGCCGCCATTGGCGCGGTGCAACGCGCCGGGGCGCAACTGGCGATAAGTGGTAAACAGCGCACCTTGGTCAGTGCTGTATTCGATGCGACCGAACAGGTTGTCGTAAGTCGGATGCGGCTCAAACACCACCGGCGCGCCGCCGCTCATGGGCTGTCCAACCACCAGGCTTGGCAGGTATTGCTCTTCGAGCAACTTGCGCGCCTGAGCGTCGGTCTTGCTGTCGTCGACCAGTTGCTCGACCAGGGTTTTGAGCAGGTACACCTGCATGGCCTGCAAATACCCGCACACCGCACCGTTTTCGGCGTATTTCTGCGACAAGGGCGACAACAGCGGTTGCAGCGCCAGGGTGATGGTTTCTTCGTTCAGTTGGCGCAGTTGATTGTTCGACTCGCGCTTCCACTGGGGCAGGCTGGCCAGCTCTTCGTTGAGGCGCTCTTCCAGCCCCGAAATGTCTTCGTGAAAACGCTCACGCTCTTCTTCGGGCAACTGCGAAAACTCGGCCTCATCCAGCGCCTTGCCATCGCTCATCGGGGTAAACGCCACGTTGCTGCTGTCGCGGTACAGCGCCACGCCTTTTTCCAGCGCCAGCCGCTCGATCACATCCAGAGCACGGTCGTAGCGTTGATTGAAGCCTCGGTCGATCGCACTTTTTCGCTGCTGATACGTCGGGTGTTCAAACACCGCCGGGAACGTCGCCAACAGGTTATCGATCAGGACGTTGATGTCCGCGATAAAGGCGCCTGCCGTGCTCGCAGGCAACTCCAGCGCGCGCGGCTCACGCGGGTCATCGTAGTTATTGACGTAGACCCAGTCGCTGGGCGACTTAAGGCGTTTGCCCTCAGCCTTGAGGTAGCGCTTAACAAACGAAAAGCGTCCCGTACCCGGCTCGCCCATCACAAATACGTTGTAACCCGGACGTGGCATGGCCACGCCAAACTGCAAGGCTTCGACCGCACGCTCCTGGCCGAGAATGCCGCGAAAGGGTTCTAAATCATTGGTGGTCGAGAAGCTGAACTGTTCAGCGGAGAACGGACGGGTTAGCGCGTCAGGCGCTAGACGCAAGCTGGCAGCAACAGAATCAGGCATCGGGCTTCCTTACATCAGGCAGGGCAGATGGCAGCATTCTGGCGCTGGCTATGCACCACTGGCAAGGCGCGCAACACGCGAATTCTTGCGGCCCAATGTTTACGGGCAAAAAATGTAGTCATTACAGGATTGTTTTACAAAAAGTCACGGAACCACTGGATCGTGCCTAGACTCCTACGTGTTACGAGGCTGGATTAATAACCAGCCCGTACTGGCGCTTCAGAGCCAGGCCCCTTGTCCATTGGTTGCACACACAGAGAACAAAGATTATGAAACGGATTCTTCTCGGCACTCTCTTTACAGTGGTTTCCCTCAACGCCATGGCGCAAGCACCGGGCGGCCCTAACTGCGGTTGGGGCAACATGCTGTTTGAAGGTCAGCGCGGCACACCCGCCCACTTCCTGGCCTCCACCACCAACGGCACCTCCGGCAACGCAACGTTCGGCATGACATCCGGCACCAACGGCTGTACGACCAAAGACGCCCTGACCTACGGCGGCAAATCGTGGATTGCCATGAATGGCATGATGAACGAGCTGTCCGAAGACATGGCTAAAGGCAATGGCGAAGCCCTCACCACCTACGCGGTGGTACTGGGTGTCGCCCCTGAAGACCGCGAGCACTTTGCCGCTGTCACCCACGAGCACTTCCAGCAAATTTTCAGCAAGGCTGACGTGACTGCTGACGATGTGCATAACAACACACTGGCTGTTCTCAAAAGCGATGCGCGCCTGTCCAAGTACGCAACGGCTGCGTAAGGCATAGACCTGCCCGCTCCTTTCGGAGCGGGTATTTACCTGCTTCATTTCTATTCGTCTGACAACAGTTGCCCACCATGCTCAAACGCCTTGCCTATCTGGCGCTCTGTGCCTGCGCCCCGCTGTACGCCGCGCCGAATATCGACAATCAACGTTTGCAGCAGCTCGCCAACGATCCGTTCTGGATCTCATTGGGCCATTACGAAGCCCGCACGCTGGGCGGCTGGCGAAGCTATGTCAGTGACACTAAATTCTTTCTCGCCCCCGACGGCGCTCACCACCCGGACGCCGAACTGCGCGCCACCGTCGAGGCGTTGTATGCGCCTTTGAGCCTGGGCGATAAACACCCGCAATGCGTCTACCCGGCCCGCACCCGCTGGCTCAAGGCCCAACTGAACCTGACCGACCTGCCCAAGGCGGAGTGCGCAGAGTTCACGCAATGGTTTAAAGACGTCGCCCCCCACAGCACGGTGATGATCTTCCCGGCGGCGTACCTCAACAGCCCGTCGTCCATGTTCGGCCACACGTTATTGCGCATTGACCAGGCGGATGTTCAGAGCAACAAAACCTCATTGCTCAGCTACGCGATCAACTTCGGTGCTTACATCGAAGGGGCTGACAACAGCATTCTGTACGCGTGGAAAGGCTTGGCCGGAGGGTATCCCGGCCTGTTTGCACTGGTGCCCTACCAAGAAAAACTCTCGGAATACCGCAGCCTCGAAAACCGTGACCTGTGGGAATACCGACTCAACCTGACGCCCGAAGAAACTCAGCGCATGGTTGAACATGTGTGGGAACTGAAACAAATCCAGTTCGACTATTTCTTCTTCGATGAAAATTGCTCCTATCGCCTGCTGGAACTGTTGCAAGTGGCACGCCCCGGGTTGCAACTGACCGCCCAATTCCCCCTGACCGCGATCCCGACCGACACCGTTAAAGCGGTCAAGGAAGCAGGTCTGGTAGAAAGCATCGAATACCGCCCGTCCCGCGAGCGTGAACTGCTGGACCGGGCCAAAGTCCTCGACCCCGAAGAGCAGCAATGGGTGTTGCAAGTCAGCGCTGATCAAACGCAACTGCAAAATCCGACGTTCAAGGCACTGCCAAAAGCGCGTCAGGCACTGATTATCGACGCCGCCTATCGCCTTGAACGCTACCGGGCCAATGGCCTTGAGCGCGATAACGAACGCTCACAGCGCAGCTATGAACTGTTGCGCGCCATCAACCAGAACCCGGCGCCAGAGCTGCAAATCGAGAAACCCGAACTTCCAGAAAACGGCCACGAATCGCGCACCTGGCAACTGGGCGCGGGCAGCCGCGACGACAAGGCGTTTGCCGAATACGGCCTGCGCATGGCCTATCACGACCTCAACGACAACGCGCCAGGCTTCCCGCTGGGTGCGCAGATTGAAATCCTGCAACTCAAACTGCGCCAATACGAAGGCAATCACTGGCAAGTTCAGCAGTTGGACCTGGCCAACATTCGCTCCCTGACCCCGCGCAACGACTTGCTGCAACCCTGGTCATGGCAAGTCGGTGGTGGTCTTGAGCGGGTACTGGGCAAACAGGGCGCTGAAAGACTCGTCACCCACGTCAACGGCGGCGCGGGCGGCACCTGGCAGTTAAGCGACAACCTGCTGGGTTTTGCCTTGGGCACCGTACGCGTTGAACACAACAACGACTTCGCGGCGTTTGTCTCACCCGCGGCGGGCTACAACACCGGTGTGCTGTGGCGTAATCCGATGGGCAACCTGAGCCTTGAGGCCAAGAGTGATTACTTCACCAACGGCGAAGTGCGCCGTAGCCTGAGTATGAATCAGCAATGGGAAGTCTCCCGTAACCTGGGCCTGCGATTGACCGCACAACGTGAGTTCAGCCACCTTAGCTCCCCGGTCAACGAAGTGATGCTCGAACTTAAGTGGTATCACTACTGACGCCAAGGGGCTGGATACACCCACTCCTTGCAGGAGCGAGCTTGCCTCGCGATCTTTTGATCCTTAAAAGCAAAAAGTTCGCGAGGGCTAACGGTTAACAAAGGGACTGCCATTATGAGCCGTGCATTTGTAAACGAAGACAGCGCCGCCAACCAAGCCAACGCGCCGGTTGAGCGCCGGGTCAGCGAGCAGCCCAATTACGTCACAGCGCAAGGCCTTGAGCAGTTGCAAGCCAAGGTCGGTGAGTTGCAACGCCTGCACAGCCAAGAGGCCGCCCGCAAGAATTTGCCCGACAAACAGCACCTGGCTGATATGGAACGCGACCTGCGCTACTACCATCAGCGCCTGCAAAGCGCACACGTAGTCGCCCCGGCGACGTCAACGCAGAAGGTGCAGATTGGCAGTTGGGTGACGTATGTCGACGAACACGGCAAGCAACGGCGCGTTCAATTAGTCGGGGAAGATCAGGCCGATGCAGCGCAGGGCTTGATCAACTGGGGCTCGCCGCTGGGTCGCGCGTTGTTGGGCGCGCAACCGGGCGATGAAGTGCTGTGGATCCGACCGGCAGGCGATCTGCAGGTCGAGATCCTCTTGATTGAACCGGTTTACACCACGCCCTGAGCCAGCATGGCGTCAGCCACTTTCACGAAGCCTGCAATGTTGGCGCCTTTGACGTAGTTGATACGGCCGTTTTCTTCGCCGTAGTGCACGCACGCGTGGTGGATGGATTGCATGATGTTGTGCAACTTGCTGTCCACCTCACCCGCCGTCCACAGCAAACGCATGGCGTTTTGCGACATTTCCAGACCGCTCACGGCCACGCCGCCCGCGTTCGATGCCTTGCCCGGAGCAAACAAAATACCCGCTTCGATAAACAGGTCCACGGCCTCAAGGGTCGTCGGCATGTTCGCGCCTTCAGCCACGCACACGCAGCCATTGGCCAGTAGCGTACGCGCGGCGTCGGCGTCCAGTTCGTTTTGTGTGGCACACGGCAAAGCGATGTCGCACGCCAGATTCCACGGGTGCTGCCCGGCCAGGAATTCCAGGCCAAATTCGCTGGCCAATTCGCTGATACGGCCACGCTTGACGTTTTTGAGGTCCATCAGCGCGTCCCACTGCGCATCACTCAAGCCGGCTTCGCAGTACAGCGTGCCTTCGGAATCCGACAGCGAGATCACTTTGCCACCCAAGTCCATGACCTTGCGCGCCGCGTATTGCGCCACGTTGCCCGAACCGGAGATGGCCACACGCTTGCCATCAATGCGCTGGCCGCTGCGCTTCAGCATCTCTTGGGCGAAATACACGCAACCAAAACCAGTGGCTTCGGGACGAATCAAGCTGCCGCCGTAGCTCATGCCCTTACCGGTCAGTACCGAGGTGAACTGATTGCTCAAGCGCTTGTACTGGCCAAACAAGAAACCGATTTCGCGTGCGCCCACACCAATGTCGCCTGCTGGCACGTCAACATCGGAACCGATGTGGCGATACAGCTCGCTCATAAAGGCCTGGCAGAAACGCATGACTTCGGCGTCGCTCTTACCTTTGGGATTGAAGTCGGAGCCGCCTTTACCGCCGCCCATAGGCAACGACGTCAGGGAATTCTTAAAGGTTTGCTCAAACGCCAGGAACTTCAGAACGCCCAGATTCACTGACGGGTGGAAGCGCAGACCGCCTTTGTACGGGCCAATGGCGCTGTTCATCTGGATACGGAAGCCACGGTTAACCCGGACTTTACCTTCGTCGTCGACCCACGACACGCGGAACACAATCGCACGCTCCGGTTCGCAAATGCGCTCAAGAATGCCTGAAGTCAGGTAATGCGGATTGGCTTCAAGAAATGGCCACAGACTGCGCAGGACTTCTTCCACAGCCTGGTGGAATTCTGGCTGGTCCGGATCACGTTTTTTCAGGCGGGCAAGGAAGTGGTCGACAGATTCGATCATAGGAAAGTCTCGGCAAATTTGTTGTCGTTAAACGGAGATTGGCCGGAACTTTATCAATTCATATCGCACCGCGACAGCGCAAAATGTCGCAGTTATGAATTTAAATGGTGCTTTTATATAAATAGAGCCTGTTTTAAAGGGTTTTGCGCACCAAAAAAGGGATTCTTGTACCCAGTTTTGCACCAACAAAAACACGCAAATCTGTAGGAGCGGGCTTGCCTCGCGATCTTTTTAAACGATCAAAAGATCGCGAGGCAAGCTCGCTCCTACTGGGTCCCCCAAAAAAAACGGAGCCCCGAGGGGCTCCGTTTTGTCTTGCAAACCGGCCTTACTGGGCCAGTTTTTTGTGACGCACACGGTGCGGCTGGGTGGCCGCTTCGCCGAGGCGCTTTTTACGATCGGCTTCGTACTCGGTGTAGTTGCCTTCAAAGAAGACCGCTTGCGAGTCATCTTCGTACGCCAGGATGTGAGTCGCGACGCGGTCAAGGAACCACCGATCGTGAGAGATCACAATGGCAGCGCCCGGGAAGTCCAGCAGCGCTTCTTCGAGCGAACGCAGGGTCTCAACATCAAGGTCGTTGGACGGTTCGTCGAGCAGCAGCACGTTGGCGCCCTCTTTCAAGGTCAG